>JANYKR010000170.1 GCA_025358155.1 Betaproteobacteria bacterium | reverse complement strand
CCTCGGCCACCTCGATCGTCACCGCCGGTCGGTTGGCCAGCAGCTCCTGCAACAACATCGCGTTGACGGGGTTGTCTTCGATGTAGAGCAGCCGCGCCGGCGCTGGCTCGCCGGCCGCAGCGGCCGGACCGGCTGCGTTTGCGCCAGCCCGGGTCGCTGCGGCCAGCGCTGCATCTTGCACGACCGCTGGCTCGGCCAGCTGCAGGTCGTCGGCGGCTGGCAGCCCGACCTCGAACTCGCTGCCCTCGCCCAGCACACTGCGCACACCCACGCGGCCGCCCATGCGCTCGACCAGCACCTTGACGATCGCCAGCCCGATGCCGGTGCCCTCGACACTGCTGGCCTCGGCACCGAGCCGGTTGAAGGGCTCAAAGGCGTGCTGCAACGCAGCTTCGGCGATGCCCACGCCGGTGTCGGTCACCCGCAGCACCACCCGCGCGCCGTCACGCTCGGCCTGGACGCGCACCTGCCCACCCGGGCGGTTGTACTTGATGGCGTTGGACAGCAGGTTCAGCAGCACCTGGCGCAGCCGTACCGGGTCGCCCAGCACATGGAGGTCGAGCGGGCCGAACAGCAGTTGCACCTGACAGTCCTGCGCGCTGGCGGCCACCAGTGGCAACGTGGCCTCGACCAGGCTGGCCCAGTGCACCGGTTGCAGCACCACGCGCAGCTCGCCGACCTCGCTGCGCGAGAGTTCGAGCACGTCGTCAATCAGCGCCAGCAGGTGCCGGCCGGCGTCTTCGACATGCGACAACCAGCGCGCCCGCTTGGCGGCATCGATGGTGTCGCCGGCCTCGCGCAGCAACTGGGTGAAGCCGAGCACCGCGTTGAGTGGCGTGCGCAACTCGTGGCTGATGCGCGACATGAAGGTTGACTTGGCGCGGCTCTCGGCCACGGCCAGCTCGCGTTCGCGCAACGCCTGCTCGGCTTGGTGGGTGTCGGTCGAATCCCAGCTCACGCCGAGGCGCCGCACTTCGCTGCCCTGGGCGTCGTGCAGAGGCACCGAATGCGAGGTGATCCAGCGCACCTCGCCATCGGGCCGAAGGATGCGGAACTCGCGCCGCCAGGCCCGACCATCGAGGATGAGCTGTACCTGCTGGTCCATCACTTGCAGCCGGTCCTCGGGGTGCAGGTAGCTGGCGATCTCGTCGTGCAAGACTGCGCGTGTGCCCGACTCGACCCCGCGCAGCTGGAACATCTGCGCATCCCAGACCACCTCGCGGCTGCCGGCTTCAGACTGCCAGGTGCCCAGCCCCAGTGCGCGGGCGATCAAGGCCATGCGTTCGATCGTCTCGTGCAACTGCAGCAACATGTGATGCGGCTCAGTGACGTCGATGGCCACGCCCTCGGCGCGGCGCGCGCCGCTGACGGCATCGCGGTTGATGTTGCCCCGCACGACCAGCCAGCGCAGTTCACCGTCCGCCGGCCGCAGCAGACGGAACTCGACCTCGACCGCGCCGCTGCCGCTGTGCCACCAGTGGCGGACCGTGTCGATCACGCGTTCGCGGTCGCTGGGGTGCACGCAGCGGCGCAGCCAGTCTTCAATCGGCAGCGGGCCGGCCTGAGGATCGAGGCCGAACAGCTGGTACATCCGCGCGTTCCAGCTCGGCAAGGCGCTGCCGACCTCGCTGGACCACAGTCCGATGCGTGCGGCATCGGCCGCTGCCTCGAGCCGGCGCGAAGCCTCCAGCGCCAGCCGAGTCTGCTCGGCGGACTCGCTGACGTCGAGCAACACGCCAACAAAGCCGATCGGGTCACCCGCTGCGCCGCGCAGCAGCGCACGTCGCACCATCACATTGCGCCACTGCCCGCCTCCCTTCGGGTAGCGCAGCAGCATGTCGCTGGGCTCACCGGTTCGCAAGGTTTGCGCGGCCGAGGCCGCTGCGATGCTGCGGTCGTCGGGGTGAATTTGGTCGCGCGCCTGCGCCAGCGTCATGCCCTGCGCTGTCCAGGGGACGCCGATCAGTTCACTGCCGCGCGGGTCGATCTGCAGGCAATCAGTCTTGGCGTTGTAGCGCCAGAGGGCCACCCGGCCCAGGCTCAGCGCTGCGTCAAGATCGGTGCGCAGACTCTCGGCCTGTTGGGCAAGTTCATGGACCTCGGTGTCCTCTCTGTTGCAACCCAGCACACGCACGGCACGGCCCTGGGCATCGTGAAACACCTTCCACTGCGAATGCACATGGCGGATCTGGCCATCAGGCCAGCGCAGCCGCACCCGGGCCGAATGCAAACCGGCTGTCTTCAGCGTTTCGGTGTACGCGCCCGGCCGCAGGTCTGCACTCACCATAAGCTGCGCAGTCTTGTCGTAGTCGGGTGCCGGCGCACCCGGTGGTCGCGGCGGCAGGCCGTAGATGCGGTAGAGGTGGGGGTCCCAGCTGCCTTGCATGGTGACCGGGTCGCGCTCGAAGATGCCGACATGGGTCAATTCCTGAACCAGGTCGAGCCGCTCCTGCAAAGCTGCAAGCTGACGCTGCTCGTGGCGGAGTTCGGTCGTGTCAGTCACGGTGATGACGGAGCGGCCGCCGGCCGCCGGCGACACCCGCAGCCCGATGCCCTTGGCCGAGCCGTCCGCCCCGGTCAGCGTCAGTTCAACTTCACCCTGGGCGGCCAATGCCGAAGCCGCTTCGTCGCCGATCAACGAGCTGACCGAAACGCCCTCGGCGGCAGGCCGCAGCAAGGCTGAAAAACTCGCAGAGCACCAGGCCAACACGCCGGCCGCCTCCACCACCGCCGTCGGTGGCCCGGCCTGGGCCAGCGCGGCCAGCAACAGATCAGCCTGGACTGGATCGGCAGAGAGAGAAACGGCGTCTGTCATCGGTTCGCAAAATACGACAAAGCAGTTTAGCCCGCCATCCAGACACTGTACGGATACGGCAGGACAGTCGTGTGCAGTGCGTCGCAAGAGCCTGGCTTGCTGGCGACGCGCTGCCCCCAGCAACGCCGCACCCTGGCAAGCCAGCCCGAACCGACCACGGGCCCGGACCCGGCTGACCTGGCGCTCGGCCAGAGCCTTGTCTGCGCTGGCGGAGGGGGTCAGTGCACCGAGCGGCCCTGACCTTGCCAGAACTGGGCCCGGATGGCCTTCTTGTCGAGCTTGCCCAGGCCGGTGACCGGCAGCGCGGCGACGAAGTCGATGGCCTTGGGCGTGTAGACCGCACCCTTGGCGCTGCGCACCAGGGTCATCAAGGCTTCAGCGCTGACGGTGGCGCCCGGGCGCAGCACCACCAGCGCACGCACCGCCTCGCCCCACTTGGCGTCAGGCACCCCGACCACCGCGGCCGCTGCCACCGCCGGGTGCTGCGACAGTGCATCCTCGACCTCACGCGGGAAGACGTTGAACCCGCCGCTGATGATCATGTCCTTGGACCGGTCGACGATGTAGAGGTAGCCGTCGGCATCGCGCCGGGCCATGTCGCCGGTGTAGAGCCAGCCGTGGCGCAACGCCTGAGCGGTCTCCTCGGGCTTGTTCCAGTAGCCCTGCATCACGATGGGGCCGCGCACGCAGATCTCGCCAACCTCGCCCTCGGCCACTTCCTGGCCGGCGTCATCGAGCAACCGAAGCTGGATGCCTGCGCAAGGCGTACCGCAGGAGGCCAGGCGATGCAGATGGCGCTCGGGGTCATGCTCATGCTGGTGCAGCACGGCGATGGTGTTGGGCGCCTCGGTCTGGGCGTAGAGCTGCATGAAGACCGGGCCGAAGGCTTTGAGCCCCTCGATCAGCCGGGTAGGCGACATCGGCGAGGCGCCGTAGATGATCAGCTTCAAGCTCGACAGGTCAGCCTCGGCCCGGCCGGGGTGGTCGAGCAGCACATAAACCATGGTGGGCACCAGAAAGGTGGCGGTGATCCGGTGCTCCGCCACCAGCCGCAAGAACTTGTCAGCCGAAAAACCCTGCGTCATGGCGTAGGTGCCGCCCTTGAGCAGCACCGGCATGATCATCGCGCCCGACGCATGGGTGATCGGCGTCAGCGCCAGGAAGCGGATCTCGCCTGGCCAGTCCCAGTCGGCCATCTCGGTCAGGATCATCGTCACATGCACCCGGTGGGTGTGCGCCACGCCCTTGGGCTTGCCGGTGGTGCCGCCGGTGTAGATCAACACGCAGACATCATCGGCCACCGCCTGCGGCACCAGCCGCTGCGGCGCAAACGCTGCGGCGGCGGCCAGCAAGTCTTCGCCAAAGCCGTCGTTGGGGCCAAAGCTGAGCAGGCGCACCACACCCGGCACGCGTGCGGCCAGCGTGCGTGCTCGCTCGCTGAAATTCAGCGGGTCGACAAACAGCGTCTGCACGCCCGAGTCGGCCAGGATGTAGGCATGGTCGTCCTCCGACGAGGTCGGGTTCATCCAGGTGATCCGAAGCCCCATCACGTAGGCCGCAGCGGTGATCAAGAAGGCCTCTGGCCGGTTGGCCGACAGCGTGGCCACGGCGTCGCCGCGTGCCAGACCGCGTGCGGTCAATACCTGGATCACCCGGCTGAGCAGTTCACCCAGTTCGCGGAAGGTCCAGCGGCTGTCGTCCGAAATGAAGGCGACCCGGTCGCCGCCGCGCTGGACCGCGCTGACCACCAGCTCGCCGACCGAGCAGCCCTCGTACAGTGAATCCGCCATGCCTGCCTTTTTGGGTGTCGTGATCCCGCCATCATCGCGCCGATGCGCGGCCGCCGCCTGTCGCCAACGTGCGCCTGTCGGGCCGGCTTGCCCTGGGCAGTTGGCCTGTTGCGGTTTACCTGCCCGGTTGCATCCCCGGCGCCTCAGCCGGGCTGAGTCAAGGGCCTGACGCCGGCTCCAACCCCGCTGGCGCGGCGTCAAAAGCCTCGGGCGGCGCCAGTCGAATCAGCCGGGCCGCCTGCGCCACCGGGGCGTTGAGCCACTCGTCCACATCATCCAGCTCGATCGGCACCACGCTGCGCTTGTCCTGCCCCTCGGGCGGGCGTTTCGGGTCGGGTCGGTGCATCCGGTTCATCAGCGGGTGGCTGTCGGCATTGAGCGTGAGCAGGGTGAAGCTCTCGACCCGTTCGCCGCTGGCCTTGTCTGTCCAGGTGTTGAACAGACCGGCCAGGCCCCACAGGCCGCCGTCAGCGGGCTTGAAGCGCCAGGGCACATGCTTGCCAGATTGCCAGTTGGGCTCGAAGAACAGGGCCGCCGGGACGATGCAGCGCTGGCCCCGGGCCCAGGGCAGCTTGTAGCTGGCCTTGGCGCTCAGCTCTTCAGCCCGGGCATTGCAGGTGGAGTAGGCCAGTTTGGGCGACGCGGCAAACCAGGGCACCAGCGCCCACTGGCCCACGACCAGTTCTCGCTCACCGGCATCGCTGCCCGGCGCGGCGCGGATGAACGGCGCGGGGTAGCGCGGAAACACGTCCCTCGCCCAAGGCGTGCTGTTGCGCGCACCGACATGCCAGTGGCGCTCGATATCGCCTGCCTCGGGTGAGATGTAGCGGGTACACATGGCCTGAAACTGTAGCCGACACCGCAGACCGAGGCGATGAAACCGGCCGAGCAACTGCAGTTGCAGGCTTTGTTGCAGACGATCTGAGGCGCTGCACCGCCGCCCCGGGTCAACCCTGGGTTGACTCAGGCGGCCATGACGCGCTCGAACTGCTGAGGTAGGGCAACAGCGCCTTGGCCGCTTCAATGCGCAAGGCCAGCGCGACGCTCTGGTCGTTCATCACCCACAGCAGAAATCGCTGCGGGTCAGCGCCCGCTGGCGGGGTCGCGTGGACCAGGGCTGGGACATCGGCCAGGGCGCCGAACGCTAGCCTGTCAGCGTCCGGTGGTGCGGCCAACGGGAAGTGTTGCGGGAACAGTTGAGCCCAAGCCGCCGCCCAACCGGCCGGGGTAATGCAGCGCAGGCCGCGCAACAGATTGGCCTGGCCGTCGTCGCCGGGCGGGCTGTCGAGCCAGGGCGTGTCGGCAAACAGCGGGGCCAGATCAGGCGCCACAAACACCGACCAGTGGCCGGTCAGCGCTTGCAAAGCCGGCACCGGCCGGGCGTGCAGCACCGCGCCGGTGGGCAATGCGGCGTGCGGTGCGGGCAGCAGGGCCAGCCGATGCGGCGCCACATCGGGCAGGTAGCGCTGGCACAAAGCGACCAGAAAGGCCTGGGCCGGCGCGACACTGATCGACTCGGTCAGCGAGAACCACAGCTGGACGCCGTCAACCCCTGAGACCGCAATCGCCGGCGCCGGCAGCCCCAGGTCGGCCTGGACGCCGTGCCAGGCCTTGGCCAGCAGCGCCCAATCGGCCGGGCGGGCCAACTCCAGCACCAGCGCACGAACCCGGCCTTGGGGGTCGACCAGCCCAGACGGCTCGGCATCCGGGCGCAGGTCGGCTGCTGGGGCGGGGAGGTAGAGCCGTTGAAATTCAGCCTGCAATCGGTTCATGGTGGGGCGAGAACAGGCCGATGGACGAAGGCGCGACTCTACTTGACCGCGGGTAGCGCTTTGTTTCACACCCAGTGCAGGCGGCCGCCGGCCGATCAGGTGCGCAGCGTCAGGCCACCGTCGGCCACCCGGCCGTGACCGGTGATGGTGCAGAACCGATCTGGCCATAATCACTGCGCGGGGCACCACCCCGTTTTCCACTGCCGATACTGCGGCCCGACACAAAACCGAGGCGCCCGCTGCGGCGCCGCCACCGAAGGAATATCACCATGTTTTCGCACATCATGATCGGCACCAACGATCTGACCCGGGCCAAGTCGTTTTACGACGCGGTGCTCGGCACGCTCGGGGTGGCCCCGGCCAGCGTGGACCGCCACCGCATCTTCTACCGCACACCCTCGGGTGTGTTTTCGGTGTCCTTGCCGATCAACGGGGAGCCAGCGACCGTGGCCAATGGCGGCACCATCGGCTTTGCCTGCAAAACGGCCGAGCAAGCCGATGCCTGGCATGCCGCCGGTCTGGCCCAAGGCGGGACAAGCTGCGAAGACCCGCCCGGCGTGCGCGATGGCAGCGTGGGCAAGCTCTACCTCGCCTACCTGCGCGATCCCGACGGCAACAAGATCTGCGCGTTGCACCGCATGGTTTGACGGCCCGCCATGACCCACGCCACCAAGATCGCCCAGGCCGAGGCACCGGTGGTGCAACGGGTCGAGCGCCCACGGCGCCAGGGCCTGGCCTTGGCACCGCCCGCCAGCGGCATCGGCTTCGCCGACCGCGCCCCTACCGGCAGTCTGCCGGCCGGCCTGCGCAATGGCATTGCCGCGCTCACCGGGCTCGACCTGGGCGGTGTGCGCGTGCACCTGAACTCATCCGAGCCCGCCCAACGCCAGGCCCTGGCCTACACCCAGGGCGCCGACATTCATGTCGGCCCGGGCCAGGAGCGCCACCTGCCGCACGAGGCCTGGCATGTGGTGCAACAAGCCCAAGGTCGGGTGCAGCCAACCCGCCAGTTCAAGCGCACCGGCCTGAACGATGACATGGGCCTTGAGCGCGAGGCCGATGCCATGGGCGCGCTGGCTGCCCGGCTGGCTGCGGACCACGACCTTCGGCCTGAGCCGGTGGCGGCCCGCATGATCGGTCCGGGCCAGGTCAATGCGTCGGGCCCGATCCAGCGCTACACCGACCGGTCCCAGGCCGCACGTGAACGGGGCCATTCGGACTCCGTGGTCAAGTGGGCGCAAAAATTCCAGCGCACTTCCCACAGCGGCGGCATCCTGCAGATCAGCGAGAAAAAGATGTTTGCCCGCGACGATCTCATCGACGCGGGGGAGTCGGCCCTGGCGACCCAGGGCGCCTACGTTGAGCTGGTCAAGGGTGCTGAATTGGTGCCCGGCTACCACGCGGTCAAGGTCAAGTTCCGAGACGGCCTGGCAGCTGCTGCGGTCAAGCTGCCCGATCTGAAATCTCTCGCCAGCGAAAGCGCCAAACCCGCTGCGGCGCGCAACGCCGAGCAGCTCAGGGTCATCAATGCCCTGCTCAAGCGCAACCAGGAAAACATCGCCTCACCTGACGCCAGCCCGACGATCAAGGAGGGCTCGGTCGACGCCAACAAGAGCATGAACACCGAGCGGGATCAACTCGTCAAGATGGTCCACCCCGATACCAGCGACATGTTCATGACCATCCGCGATTGCCACAAGACCGCGCGCCTGATCATGGGCGACTACGGCAATCGCGACGAGAAGATTCTTTTCTCGGACACCGATGGCACGCTGAAAAAAGTGATGCCCGGCCCTGAACACCGCGCCATCTTCGCCACCGTAGGCCAGCAAGGCGCGGTGGCTTTCCTAAAGCACGCTTTCGGCAGTTTCGAAGCCGTGCTGAAGAACCTGCCTGTGCGTTTGCCGGACCTGGAATTGCGCGTCAAGGCCGTGGCCGATACCTGGAAATACCCCGCTGCGATGGCGGCGTACCAGTTGATCCAGTCGCACCCGGTCGCCGGCCCCTTGTTCAACACCACTTACAAGGTCAACGACCAGGCCCGCGTTGCGGTCGGCCAGGCGCTGGTGCAGGTCAACGACGAGAACGAACGCCAGGCCTCGGTAGCAGGGGAGCTGATCGACCCGCAAACCGGCAAGAACAAGGACTTGTGGAATTTCCACTGGGCCGGCGTGATCCTGACCGATGGCCCCGACTACGTCACCCTGCAAGCAGTGGCCGACCAGATGGCCTCAGACCTGACGGTCAACTGGTGGTTCAAGATGTACGGCGCTGGAGCCCAGTCCTTCCATGCCGAAGAGAAGCAAGACGAGCATGTGGGCGAACGGCCACTGACCTTGACGGTGGCGACCGAGAACCGGGTCTCGGTGGTCAAGCGCTTCGGAGGGATGCCGGTAAGGATCGATTGAGGCGCGGCGCCGTGAAGCCGGGACGCAGTCCCGGTCCTGCAAAGCTGTCTTTTCGGCCCCTCGCAGCGCCGCTCAGCGCAGCTGTGGCAGGCAAACCGGGGCCAGAGGGTGCGCCTCAGTAGCCGTCACCCAGCACCAGGCCTTCACGCCGCGGGTCTGCCCCGCCCGCCCAGGCCGGGATGCCGTTGTCGCGGGTGATGCGCACGATGGTGCTGATACCGCTGCTTTGTGCGCCGAAGTTGACGGTGTGCCCGAGTGAGCGCAGCCCGGTGATCAGCGCGTCGTTGGCGCCGTTGTTGGTGACATCGACATTGGGATGCTCGCCGCCAACATTGGTGTTGACCGAGTTGGACGCCCCGAAGTCGACCATCGCGGTGGCCTGCTGGGCGTCCAGTCCCCAGTCCAGCACCCCCACCAGCGTCTTGGTCACGTACTGGATGATGTTGCTGCCGCCGGGTGAACCGGTGCCCATCACAAAGTCACCCCGCGAGCCATCCGCCGCGATCTTGAACACCAGCGTCGGCGCCATCGAGCTGCGCGGGCGCTTGCCGGCGGTGATGCGGTTGGCCACTTTGACGCCCGCCGCATCGGTGGGCGAAATCGAAAAATCGGTCAGCTGGTTGTTCAGGATGAAGCCGTTGGTCATGTGCCAGGAGCCAAAACCGCTCTCCACGGTGGTTGTCATCACCACCACGTTGCCCTTCTTGTCGACGATGGTCATGTGGGTGGTGCCGGCCTCGGCAGGGCCGCTGCCGATGCCCAGCGGCACGGCGCCCAGGTTGCCCGGCTGGGCCGTGCCCATGGTCTTGACAAAACTGACCAGGTCGGCGCGGCCGCGCAGGTAGGTCTTGTCGAGCATCGCCGCTGTGCTGCCGCCGGGCAGCGCCACAAAGTCGGTGTCGGCGATGTACTTGTCGCGGTCGGCATAGGCCAGGCGGTTGGCCTCGCTGACCAGATGCACACCCATCACCGACGGCTTGCCGCCGAAGGCGTCGACTGCAGTGGGGGCCAGCGTGGCGAGCGAGAAGTTCTCCAGCACGCCCAGCGTGCTCGCGATGGTGATGCCGCCCGAGGACGGCGGCCCCATGCCGCAAACCCAGTAACTGCGGTAGGTGGTGCAGACCGGCTCGCGCTTCTTGGCCTGGTAGCTGGCCAAGTCGGCGAGCGTGGTCTTGCCCGGGGTGATGGCCACGCCGTCTGCGCCCACGGTCGCGCCGATCTTGTTGACGATGGCCTGGGCCAGCGCGCCGGTGTAGAGCGCATCGGCGCCGCCTGCCGCCAAGGTGTTGAGCGACGCGGCGTAGGCCGGCAGCTTGAACACCGTGCCGAGCGCCTTGGCCGTGCCATCGGCATTGAGGTAGGTGGCTGACGCCTCGGCATCGCGCAAAAAGTTGGTGCGCGCGCCGGCGATGGCGTCGGCCATGCGGCCGCTGATCGGGAACCCGTCGGTGGCCAGTGCGATGGCGGGCTGGAACAAGTCCTTCCAGGGCAGACTGCCGTACTCGCTGTGCGCCAGGCCCAGCATGCGCACGGCACCCGGCGTGCCAATCGAGCGGCCGCTGGCCCGCACATTGGGCAGCGGCGCGGTCTGGCCGGTGGTGTCGTCGATCCAGCGCAGGTAGTTTTCGCTGGCGGCGGCGGGCGCGGTTTCGCGGCCGTCGTAGGACACCACCGCCTTGGTCGCGGCGTTGTAGTGCAGCATGAACGCGCCGCCGCCCAGCCCGCTGCTCTGGGGCTCGACCAGGCCCAGCACCATCTGCACGGCCACTGCTGCATCCACCGCACTGCCGCCGGCCTTGAGCACGTTGCAGCCGGCCTTGCTGGCCTGTGGATTGGCGGTGACCACCATGTAGCTCTGGGTCTTGAGGCCTTGCTTGCTCTTGTTAAAACCCGACGAGGGTTCGGGTGCGGCAGGATCACCCGGCAGGCCTGAGCCCACCGTGACGTTACCCGTGGGGGTGGTCACAGCGCAGCTGATGTCCTCCGGGGAATCGCTACCACCGCAACCCTGCAACAGCAGCGCCAACGCGCCCGCACCCACGACCGCCGCAGCCCGCGTCGACGCCGGCCCCACCCAAGCCTTGCGGCCGATGTATCCACCCATGACATGCTCCTCAGAATGGGCACCGCAGCCCCGGGCGTCGCTCGGATCTTTGAGGTACCAACGATCAACGATAGCGATTTTCGTGCCAGACCTGCCCTGGTATTTACGCGGGCTCAGGGTCTGAATTTGAAACGCGCTCCACTGTCTACAAAACACCACGACACTTGCACGCCACCGGCCCGTTGCCAATGAGACAGGAGAACCATCGATGAAACACCAACACGTTGACGTCGCGATCATCGGCGCGGGCAGCGCCGGCATGAGCACCTACCGCGCGGCGCTGGCGCACACCGACAAGCTGGTGGTCATCGAAGGCGGCGCCTACGGCACCACCTGCGCGCGGGTGGGCTGCATGCCCAGCAAGCTGCTGATCGCCGCCGGCGACGCGGCGCAGTCGGTGCGGCAAGCCGGTATCTTTGGCGTCGTGACCTCAGACCCGCGCATCGATGGCCCGGCCGTGATGCAGCGGGTGCGCAACGAGCGTGACCGCTTTGTCGGCTTTGTCACCGACGCTGTGGCGCACTGGCCCGCCGCGCACCGGCTGAACGGCCACGCCCGCTTTCTCGACAACCACACCCTCGACGTGGGCGGGCACACCCGGCTGAGCGCCGACCGGATCGTGATCGCCACCGGGTCCAGCCCGCAGTTGCCTGCGGCGTGGCGCGCCGCCCTGGGCGACCGGCTGATCGTCAATGACGACGTCTTCAACTGGCAAGACCTGCCCGGTTCGGTGGCGGTTGTCGGCGCCGGCGTGATCGCGCTGGAGCTGGCGCAGGCGCTGCACCACCTGGGTGTGCGGGTGCGGCTGTACGGCCGCAGCCACCGGCTCGGCCCGCTGACCGACCCGGTGTTGCAGGCCTTGACGGTGCAACTGATGGCGCAGCGGCTGCCGATGCAGCTCGGCACCGGCGATCTGGTGCTGGCGCGACAGGGCGACCAGGTCAGCGTGCGCTGCAACCCCGACACGGCCGAAGCCGATCACTTCGACTGGCTGCTGGCCGCCACCGGCCGCAGCCCCAATGTTGCGCAGCTGGGCTTGGACCGGACCAGCCTGCCGCTTGACCCGGACGGGGTGCCGGTGTTTGATGCCTGCACCGGCCAAGTCGGTGTCAGCACGGTCTTCATGGCGGGCGACGCCACCGGCGCCCTGCCCTTGCTGCACGAGGCGGCCGACGAAGGCCGCATTGCTGGCGACAACGCCGGGCGGTTTCCAGATGTTCGGATTCACGCCCGCCGCGCCCCGTTGGCGGTGGTGTTTTGTGACCCGCAGATCGCCATGGCCGGGCAAAGCCATGCCGCACTGCTGCGCTCGGGCACCAGCTTTGCAGTCGGCGAGGTCTCGTTCGATGACCAGGGCCGCAGCCGGGTGATGGCCATCAACGCGGGCATGCTGCGGGTCTATGCCCAGCACGGCAGCGGCCGGTTCCTGGGCGCCGAGATGATCGGCCCGGCCGCCGAGCACCTGGCGCACTTGCTGGCCTGGTCCGTGCAACGCGGCGACACGGTGCAGCAGATGCTGGACAGCCCGTTCTATCACCCGGTGATCGAAGAAGGCCTGCGCAGCGCGCTGCGGCTGTTGCAAAGCGCGCTGCACATGGGCCCGGTGCCAGTACCGAACTGCATGGACTGCGGGCCGGGCGGCTGATCGCCCGCCGGCCGACACCGGGAGATTGCGGCGCGCGGCCATCCCCCGCGCTCACGCTCGCCGCGCCTGCCGCCCAGGGCCTGCGCAGGACCGGCTGTCAGAGCGATGGCGCGGCAGTAGCGCTGTCGCGCACCTGTCAACACCCACCCGCGCCCTCGCCCTCGCCCTCACTCAGGCCTCGGGCAGCGGCATCACCCCGGCCACGCCGGGCAGCGACACGCCGCCGCGCTGTCCTGGCAGCACATTGCCGTAGCGCTGGGCATACACCGGCGGCAGCGGCTGGCCATCGTCGGGCGCCAGCCATAGGCGCAGCAAGTGGCGGCGTTGGTCCGGTTCGGGCCAGTCTTCAAAGGCCATGCGGTCGTGCAACAGGCGGTGGTTGTGCACAAACTGCAGATCGCCCGGCGCCAGTGCCATGGTCAGGTTCAGCGTCGGGTCGTTGGCCAGCGTATCGAGCAGGTCCAGCGCCTCGACCTGGGCAGCACTGAGCCTTGGCGCGTCGGCAAAGCGCTGGCCCGAATTGACATACTGGCGCTGGTAGATGGCCGCAAAGTGGCCCTGGTGCCAGCTGAACACCGGGATCTCGAAATACGGTTTGGCGCCTGGCGGCACCTCGCCGCGACGGTCGGTGGCCACCGGCTGGAACAGCAGCGCCGCCAGGTCGGGCCGCTGCGCGCGCAACTCGTTGTAGAGCGTGACCGACGACACCAGCGCCGACTCGCCGCCTGACCGCGCCGTCTGCAGGCAGAGCAGGCCGACGATGTCGCAGGAGTCGGTGTGGAAGCTCTGGCGCTCATGGGTCTGGTAGATGCGCACCGCCGGGTCGTCGGCGTGCAGGCCCATGTCACGCACATGGCCCAGCAAATGGCCCTGGGCGTTTTGGGGCCGCGGCCGACCCAGGTGCGCGCCCAGGCCGTAAAACGCCACCGCGCTGAAGCGCCTACCCCAGCGCGCCACCGGCAGGCCGCGCAGCAGCACAAAACCTCGGCCGTGCTGCAGTTCAGTGCGCAGCGTCGCCAGCCTCGGGCCCAGCGTGGGCAGCGCAAAACCGGCGACGTCGAGCAAGTTGAGCGCCGCGCTGTCTTGCTCGGCACGCGCCAGCCAGGGACCGGTGGCGGTCTCAAGTTCGGCCAGTTCGGCCGCGTCGAGCCGCTGCAGCCAGTCAGCTGCAGCCAGCACGGCGGGCCCGCGCCAGGCGGCGGAGCCGGTCAGGCGTGCGGGCATGCCGGCCGGAAAGCCTTGGGCGTCCAACACCAGGCTGGCTGCAGGCGTCTCGGCTGCGTGGCCCGTCTGGGGCTCGAGCGGGCCGCTCATGCTGCCCGCCGCTGCAACGCCGCCTGGGTCTGGGCGTGACCGGGGCTGCGCTGTCCAGGTGTACCCACACGGTTGAGGACAGACCCCGCCTGCAGCGCGATGCACGGCGTCGAGCTGCAGGCGGGCAGGTCAAAAAAATCGCTTTGCGCGTCGATGTTCGGCAATTCGACAAAAAGGGTCATGGTGGGATTTCGCAGCGGCAGGTCAGAAGCAGAAGCCAGGCACTTTAGCCCAGGCACCCCGCGGGGACGCAGCGGGCGCACTGCGAGCACTCCGCCGGCAATCGGCAGCAGACGCCCCAGGTCGTCACCAGCGCAATCCTGGCCAGCAGCTTCGCTTTCGGTGCCAGCGACGGGCGGCCACCGTGCCCAGTGACATCGCCCGGAGGGTGGGTTGTGCAGGTGCGGGTGCGGGTGAAGTTGCAGGTGCACCCAGTTCTCGCCGCTCTGGATGCAGTCCTACACCGCAAAGGCCCAGCGTCTCACGCGAGGAAAACCCGGTTTGACAGACGATTGTGTTTCACCAACTAGATCCACCACCATGAGCATCCTCGGCAAAATATTCGGCAAGATCTTCCCGTCTCTCAAGAGCGAAGACAGCCCCGCCTCCGCTGCCCCGGGCGCTGGCGCTGCTGCAGCACCAGCAGCCGCATCAAGCCCGGCTGCAATGGCCGCAATGGCCCCGGTCGACGTAGAAGCGCTGCTGGATGACAAGGCTGCAAAAAGCGATCAGACCCTGAACTGGCGCTCGTCCATCGTCGATTTGATGAAGCTGCTCGCACTCGACAGCAGCCTGACTGAACGCAAATCTTTGGCAACCGAGCTGGGTTACTCCCAAGACATGAATGACAGCGCCGCGATGAACATTTGGCTGCACCGGCAAGTCATGAACAAGCTGGCGGCAAACGGCGGCAAAGTGCCCGCCGAACTCAAAGACTGAGCTGTCTGGCTACCCTTCAAACGTACTTTCACTGAGCGAGGATTTCATGAGCATCATCTGGACCATCCTGATCGGCTTTCTCATTGGCATAGTCGCCAAGTTCCTGATGCCGGGCCGTGATCCGGCGGGCTTCATCATCACCGTGCTGATCGGCATAGCCGGCTCGTTCATCGCCAGCTACCTTGGTGGCGCCTGGGGCTGGTACAGGGTGGGCGAGCCCGCAGGCTTTCTCGCCTCCGTCATCGGCGCGATGCTGCTGCTGTTCGGCTATCGCATGGTGTCGGGCAATCGCGGTTGAATGTCAGAGCGCTGGCAGCGCCGGCCGCTCAGCGCAGCCCGGCGCCGCCCAGCGCTTGTTGCTTGGCGGGGTTTGCTTCCTCCGAAGGATTGCCGCGTTGAGCGTTGGCCCTGCGGGTGTGGCCTCAGAGGATCGTGCTGCCTGGGCTGGCCATCCGGGTTGGGTTGGTCAGTCCGATAGCCTCGTACGAATCGGCGCCGGCGTCGTAACGGGCTTGTGCTGCGGCCATGAGCGCTTGCGCATCGGCGCGCCGGGCCGTCTCCGAAAATAGCTGGACCTCGTTGCGCCGGGCGGCGGCCATTGGCAGGTCGCGCCCCTCGACCAGCGCGCGCTTGGCTGCCGCCAGTGCTGCACGCGGCCACTGGGCGATGTGGACGGCCCAGGCGATGGCCTGCGCCCGCAATTCGCTGTCAGGCACCACCTGGTTGATCGCGCCCATGGCCAGCGCCTGCTGCGCCGTGATCGGACGGCCATCCAACACCATCGCCAAGCAGCGGGTGCTGCCGATCAGCCGCTCCAGCCGGGTGGTACCGCCACCGCCCGGGATGATGCCCAGGGCCACTTCGGGCTGGCCATAAGTGGCAGATTCGGCCGCGATGCGCAAGTCGCAGGCCCAGCTCAGTTCGGCGCCACCGCCCCAGGCCTGGCCGTTGTTGGCGGCCATCGTCACCACCGGCAAGGTTTCGAGCACGTCAAACAGCCCCGGTGGCCGGGCCCGCGCCGGCCCGCCGGGCGGCCGGCTGTAGGCATCGACCAGGGCGGACAAGGACCAGTGCGAGATGAAGATGCCCGGCAAGTCCGACGCCAGCACCACCACCGACGCGCCGGCCTTGTCGGCCTCGGTCACGCAGGCCAATATCCTGACCGCCAGCTCGTTGTTGCCAAAATTGCGCGGTGGGTTGTCCAGCGTGACCAGGGCCACGCCGGTGGCGGGCCAGGACAGGTGAGCGGCAGGGGTCATGGGGGCGCCTTGGTCAGAATCAGGGTAGCCCGGCGGGCCGCCACCGACATCATCGCCGCAAGCTCAGGGCCGCCGACGCAGGGCAAACACTGCCGGCACGATGAACAGCGACAGCAGCGGCGCTGTCACCATGCCGCCCAGCATCGGCGCGGCAATGCGGCTCATCAACTCGGCCCCGGTGCCGCTGGCCCAGACGATGGGCACCAGGCCGGCCAGGATCACTGCCACCGTCATCGCCTTGGGCCGCACCCGCAGCACCGCGCCCTCGCGGATGGCATCGTCCACCAATGCGGAACTTGGCGCGGCGCCGGTGGCCAGCCGGTCGGCCAGCGCGTGTTTGAGGTAGATCAGCATCACCACGCCAAACTCGGCCGCCACCCCGGCCAGCGCGATGAAGCCGACGCCGGTGGCCACCGACATCGGGTAGCCCAGGGCGTACAAGAACCAGACCCCGCCGGTCAGCGCAAACGGCAGCGTGGCCATGATCAGCAGCGCCTCGTCCAACCGGCCGAAGGTCAGGTACAGCAGCACAAAGATGATCACCAGCGTGGCGGGCACCACCAGAGTCAGGCGGGCGTTGGCCCGCTCCAGAAACTCGAACTGGCCCGAGTACGCCACGCTGATGCCCGGCTCCAGCTTGACCTCAGCTGCCACCCGCCGCCGCAGGTCCTGGGCGACTGACGCCAGGTCGCGGCCGCGCACGTCGACGTAGACCCAGCCAGAAGGCCGGGCGTTTTCGCTCTTGAGCATCGGCGGGCCGTCGTTGATGGCCACCTGGGCCACGCTGCCCAGCGTGATCTGCTGGCCCATGGGTGTGAGGATCGGCAGCTCGGTCAGGCGCTGCGGCGTGTCGCGCCACTCACGGGGGTAGCGCAGGTTGACCGGGTAGCGCGCCAGGCCCTCGACCGTCTCGGTCACGTTCTCGCCGCCGACCGCGCCCGCGATCAGGGCCTGCACGTCGGCGATGTTGAGGCCATAGCGCCCGGCAGCAGCGCGGTCGATGTTGACATCAACGTAGCGCCCACCCGTCAAGCGCTCGGCCAGTGCCGACGACACCCCCGGCACAGCCTTGGCCACTTGCTCGATGCGGCTGGCCACCCGTTCGATGGCGGCCAGGTCACTGCCGCTGACCTTGACGCCGATGGGGCTCTTGATGCCGGTGGCCAGCATGTCGATGCGGTTGCGGATCGGTGGCACCCACAGGTTGGACAAACCCGGCACCTGCACCGCCTGGTTCAGCGCCTCGACCAGCTTGTCGGGCGTCATGCCGGGCCGCCATTGCTCGCGGGGCTTGAGCTGCACCGTGGTCTCAAACATCTCCATCGGCGCCGGGTCGGTGGCGGTCTCGGCCCGGCCGGCCTTGCCAAACACCCGCGCCACCTCGGGCACGGTCAAGATCTGCCGGTTGGTGAGCTGCAGCAGTTCTCCGGCTTTCTGGGCCGACAGGCCGGGCAGGGCCGATGGCATGTAGAGCAGGTCACCCTCGTCGAGCGGCGGCAAGAACTCACCCCCCAGCCGTGACAGCGGCCAGGCGGTGCTGGCCAGCAGCACGGCGGCGATCGCCAGCGTGGACCAGGGTGCACGCAGCACCGCATCCAGCGCCGGCCGGTAGAGGGCGATCAGGCCCCGGGTGATCGGGTTGCGCTGCTCGTCGGGGATGCGGCCGCGTATCCACAAGCCCATCAACACCGGGATCAGCGTGACCGACAGGCCGGCGGCCGCTGCCATCGCCCAGGTCTTGGTGTAGGCCAGCGGGCCGAACAGCCGGCCCTCTTGGGCCTCCAGCGAGAACACCGGGATGAAGGACAGCGTGATGATCAGCAGCGAGAAGAACAGCGCCGGGCCGACCTCCACCGCCGCGTCGGTCATCACCTGCCAGCGCTCCTCGCCCTGCAGCACCTGGTCAGGGTGGGTGTCTTGCCAGGCCTCGATCTTCTTGTGGGCGTTTTCGATCATCACCACGGCTGCGTCCACCATCGCGCCGATGGCGATCGCAATGCCACCCAGCGACATGATGTTGGCGTTGATGCCCTGGTGGCGCATCACCAAGAACGCGATCAGCACGCCCAGCGGCAGCGCGATGATCGCCACCAGTGCCGAGCGCAAATGCCACAAGAACACCGCGCAGACGGCAGCCACCACCACAAACTCCTCGATCAGCTTGTGCGACAGGTTCTCGACCGCACGCTCGATCAACGCGCTGCGGTCGTAGGTGGTGACGATCTCGACACCCGCCGGCAAACTCTTTTGCAGCTCGGCCAGCTTGACCTTGACGGCCTTGATCGCGGCCTGGGCATTTTTGCCCGAGCGCAGGATCACCACGCCGCCGGCGACCTCGCCCTCGCCGTCCAGCTCGGCAATGCCGCGCCGCATCTCGGGCCCGACCTGCACCGTGGCCACATCACCCAGCCGCACCGGCACACCGGCGCGTGTGGCCAGCGGGACCTTGCGGAAGTCGTCCAGCGAGCGCAAATAGCCGCTGGCCCGCACCATGTACTCGACTTCGGCCAGCTCCAGCACCGAGCCACCGGTCTCCTGGTTGCCGGCCAGCAGCGCGTCGCGCACCTGGGCGTAGGTCACACCAAATGCCAACAGCCGGGCCGGGTCCAGCACCACCTGGTACTGGCGCACCATGCCGCCCACGCTGGCCACCTCGGCCACGTCGGGCACGGTTTTGAGCTCGTACTTCAAGAACCAGTCCTGCAGCGTGCGCAGCTGCGACAAATCGTTTTTGCCGCTGCGGTCCACCAGCGCGTACTGGAAGATCCAGCCCACACCGGTGGCATCGGGGCCGAGTGCGGTCTTGGCGCCGGGCGGCAAGCGGCCCTGCACCTGGTTGAGCGACTCCAACACCCGCGAGCGCGCCCAGTACAGGTCAGTGCCGTCCTCGAACAGCACGTAGACAAAGCTGTCGCCAAAAAACGAGAACCCGCGCACCGTCTTGGCGCCGGGCACCGACAGCAGCGTGGTGGCCAGCGGATAGGTCACCTGGTTCTCGACGATCTGCGGCGCCTGGCCGGGGTAGCTGGTGCGCAAGATCACCTGCACGTCCGACAGGTCGGGCAGCGCATCGATCGGCAGGCTGCGCAGGCTGTAGGTGCCCCAGACGGCCAGCACCAGCGCGGCCAGCAGCACCAGCAGGCGGTTGGCGACCGACCAGCGGATCAGGCGGGCGATCACCGGGTGGCCCCCGGGCTGGACGAAGGTGCGGCGGCTGGCGCCGCCCGCGCCAGCACCCCTTGCAGACTGGCCTCCGAGTCGATCAGGAACTGGCCCGAGGCGACGATCTGCTGGCCCGCCACCAGCCCGCTGCGGATCACGATGCGGTCATCGATCTGCTCGCCGATCTCGACCTCGACCGGGCGGAAGCGCCCCCCCGGCTCGGCCAGATAGACCAGCGCGCGGCGGCCGGTGCGGATCACGCCCTCGGCCGGCACCACCAGCGCGTCGCGCCGCGTGGCTTGCAGGCTGACCTGCGCAAACATCCCCGCCCGCAAGCGCTGACCCGGGTTGGGCAGCTCGATGCGCAAGCGCAGCGTGCGGGTCTCGCGGTTGGCCTCGGGCAGGAGCGCCGTGACCCGGCCGGTCAGCACCTGGCCCGGCAGCGCGGGCAAGCGCGCCTGCACCCGCTGCCCGGGCGCAATGCTGCTGGCAGCCGCGCCCGCAAGGGCCTCGGGCAGCGCCGCCTCCAGCCAGACCGTGCCCAGGCCGTTGATGCGCGCCAGCGTCATGCCCGGCGCCACCGTCATGCCGGCCCGCACGGCCAGCTCGGTGATCACGCCACCTGCAGGCGCGACCACAGTCTGCAGCGCCACCGGCTGGCCGCTCTGGTCGATGCGATCGACCAGCGCGGGCGACATGCCCAGCAGTTGCAGGCGCTGGCGGGCGGCGCGGGCCAGCGCGGGCTCGCCTGTGGCCTTGACCGCCAGGTACTCCTGCTGCGCGCCCAGCCAGTCCGGATTGAGCAGATCGACCAGCGGCGCGCCGGCGGCCACCACGTCACCCGGCGCCCGGCCATAAACGCGCTCGACAAAGCCAACCGTGCGGGCCTGCACGATGCTGATCTCGCGCTCGTTGAGCTGCACCGTGCCGACGGCCTCGATCACCGCGCCGACCGGCTCCAGTGCCACCGTGGCCAGGCGCAGGCCCAGTGCCTGCCGGGCCTGGGCGGAGATCGCCAGCGTGGGGCCGGTGTTGGCGACGCCGGCCATGCCGCTGGCTGCGTCAAGCGCTGGTGCAGCGGCACCCTCGCCTGCTTCTGCGTAGCGGGGTACCAATTGCATGTCCATGAACGGCGACTTGCCCGGCTTGTCAAACCGCTGTGTCGGCACCATCGGGTCGTACCAGTACAGCAGCTTGCGGTCGGCCGAGGCGGTCGAGGCGGCCGAGGCGGGCAGCGCTGCAGCCGCTGCAGGGGTGGCGACAACGCCGGCCACCGGGGTCGCCGCACCGCGCCACGCTGCCGCCCCCCACCCCAGGGCCAGGCCCAGGCCCAGCAGACCGAGCGCGCCAAAAAGCTGTCGCTTGAGCATCGTCATGGCCCGTCACTCCGCAATCAAGCTGTTGAGCCGGATCCGCAGCGCGCTGCGCTGGGCGTCCAGCTCGATGGCACGCAGCAGGGTCTCGACCGCTTCGCGGCGCGCCCCGAGCACGCTGGCCAGATCGCCGCGACCGGCCTGGTAACTGGCCATCGCCAATGCCACCCGCTCAGCCGCCAGCGGCTGGCCGTTGGCAAGCAGTCGTGCAGCTTGGGCATCCAGCGCCGCCAGTTCGGCCAGTTGGCCCTCCACCTCGTCGCGGTGCCGGCGCACGGCGTCCTCGCGTTCGGACTCGATCCGCAGGGCCTCTTGCCGCTTGGCCGCCAACTGCGGCAACTGGCGCTGTGATTTCTGCCAGGGCAAATCAAAAGTCAGCTGCATCGACACCATGTCGCCGTACTGCGGCCCGCGCTTGCTGTAGACCAGTTCCCAGGCCCAGTCGCCCCGTTGCTCGGCATCGGCTTCGCTGGCTTCGGCGTTGGCCTGAGCTTGCATCGCGGCGTAGGGCAGGAGCTCGGCGTGGCGGTGCAGGCCGGCGCGCACGGTATCGGCCTGCACGGCCAGCGCCGGCGGCTCACCGGCCAGCGCCTCAGTGGCGCGTGCGCCGACCCAGCGCGCCAGGGCCGAGCGGGCCTTGGCAACATCACGCAGCGCATCGTCGCGCCGGTCGGCCAGCGCCAGCGCCTCCTGCCTGGCCAGGGTGTGCTCGGCCGGTTGGGCCCGGCCAGCGGCGATGCGTGCGCCCTGCGTGTCCTGCAGCAGCCGGTTCTCGGTGTCGAGCGCGTCAAATTGAGCCAGGCGGCGCTGGGCAAAGTAAGCCCCGGACCAGGCCAGCGCCGCCTCGCGCTGCACCAGCAGCCGGGCCACCACCAGCAAGGCGGTTTCGCGGTCGATCCGGGCCTGAGCGCCAGCGGCCCGGGCCTCGCGCTTGGCGCGGTTGGGCACGTCCTGCATCAGGCCGATGCGCTGCATGGTCATGAAGTCGCGCGACAGGCTCCAGCGATCGGCGCCGCTGACCGGCAAGTTGTCCACGCCGACGATCAGGCGCGGATCGGGCAGCGTGGCAGCAGCGGGCGCCGCTGCCCGGGCACCGGCCAGCGCCTGCTGCTGGGCCAGCAGCGACGGCGCCTGCGCCAGTGCCAGCTGCGTGGCCTCATCGCAACTCAGGCCTGCGGCGGCATGGGCTGCAAAGGCCCAGCACAGCGCAAAAACACAAGGCCGCAAAGCAGGGAGCCGGGGGCGCAAACGGCACCGGCGATGGGGGAGCAATGGCATGGCAGGTCCTTCAAGATCCAACAAGCTGAAACGCCAACGGGGCGCACCTGCGGCGCAGGCGGGCCGCAGCATCAGCTCAGTTGCGCAGGACGAGCAGGCTCAGGTAAATCGGCAATGCACCCGGTGGCGGCGCGCCTGAGGCCACACCGGAAGTCGGCGCAAGGCTGGGCGGGGACGCGCCACCGGCAGGCGTTGCCACTGCCCAGTCGAGCACCGCCACCAGCACGCACGCGCCCGCCAGATCGGCAGCCGGCGCGGACGGGTTGAACGCCTGTTGCCCCTGCTCGCAATGAACGCGGCACAGCAGGCTGGCGGGGTCGTCCGCTTCGCCCCTGCCCGTCATCGTGCAGCCCGGCATCGCGCCATGGGTTGCGGGTTGCAGGTCGGCCACAGCCAGCCTGGGGCAGGCGTGCACCACCGTGGCCAGCTGCATGAACAGCAGGGCCAGAACCAGCCAGCCAGAGAGCCAGCGCACAGGATCGCGGCGCAAACGCATGCCCTGGAGTGTAGACACCGAAGCCAGGACTGGCAGCGCGGACAAGACCCCCGGGTTTGGCCCGGGTCAATGGTGCGGCCCGTCTGGGCCTGGCGCGGCCGCCATTTGCGGCAGGCCGCAGCCGGTGTGTTGCGTCAGGCATGCGGGTCTGCAGGTCTGCCCGCCAGGCTCAAGCCCCTGCCGGCGGTGGCACCGCGCCGGGCAACCGCGCTGCGTTGCTGGCGACACCGGCAGCGATGCGGGGCAACAGTGCCAGCGGCAGGTCGTGGCCCATGCCCGAAATGATGTCGGCTACCGCACCGGTGATCTTGCGTTGCAGGTCGTGCGCAGCGGCCACCGGCACCAGCGGGTCGGCCTGGCCGTGAATGATGCGGGTCGGTGCCCGGATGCGGCCCAGCATTGCCGAGCGGTCACCATCGGCCGCCACTGCCACCAATTGCCGGGCCGTGCCATCGGGCCGCCAGGCCCGGCGAACCATGGCCTCCAGCCGCTGGCGTTGACGCGCCGGGTCGGGCCGGTACAGCGGGCTGCCGATGACCAGCAGCAAATGCTCCAGGTGGGCTACAACGTCGGGCACGGCCCGGCTCTTGGCGCGCTTGATCAGCGCCCGCTGCACCGGCATCCGGGCTTGCGGCAAATTGCGCGCACCCGAGGTGGTCATGATCAGGGTCAGGCTCCTGACCCGGTCGGGCCGGCTGGCGGCGATGTGTTGGGCGATCATGCCGCCCATCGACGCGCCGCAGACATGGGCGCTGTGGACGCCCAGCACGTCCAGCACGGCCAGCGCGTCGGCTGCCATGTCGGCCAGCGTGTACGGCGGGTGCAGCCGCAGGCGCATCAGGTAGCGCAACGATGCGGCCACCAGGTTGGGCACGCCGGCCGCCTCAAACCCTTGGCTCAGGCCCGCGTCTCGGTTGTCGAGGCGGATCACCCGGAACCCGCGGCCGCTCAGGTCTGCCACCAGTTCTTCCGGCCAGCCGACCAGCGGCATGCCCAGGCCCATGATCAGCAGCAGCGGCTCACCGTCTTGCGGACCCTGCACATCGACTTCGAGTTGCAAGCCATTGGCGCTGACTTTCATCGCCGCTTGCCCGCTGTCCGCGAGGGTTTGGCGGCCGGGGGTGGTGGATCGGGCTCAGCCGCCCGCTTGCGCGCTGTGCTGGGCCGCTTGACGATGCCGGTGGCGCCAGCCACGGCCTGGCTGACCGCCACCCGCACGGCCCCGCCCACCACATTGCCCACGGCCCCACCCACCGCGTCGCCCATGCTGCTCAGGCTTTCTACCAGCCGCTGGCGGGCCTGGCCCGCCACCGTGCGGCCGGTGTGCGCCAGGCCGCCCTTGGCCCGGGCAGCGCTGCCAGCGGCTTGCGGCACATCGAGCAGGCACAAGTCGTCAAACGCGATCTGCACCGCGTCAGCCAGGGCCCGCGCGTGCGGCAGGGCCTGGGCATCGGCCACGATGCCGAAGTCCATCTGCCGGTCGTAACTTTCGACGGTGATGTTGAGCGCGATGCCGTGCACCACGATCGAGGTCGGGTAGTTGGCCACCATGCGGGCACCGGCCAGGTACAGCGCCACCGGCGGTCCGGGTACGTTGCTGATGGTGACATTGGACAGCTGCGGGATGCGCTCGGCCACCTTGGCCCGGCCGTACAGCGCTGCGGCGGCCTCCAGCAGCCAGGGCATGCCGATCGACGGGTAGTCGGTCGGCAGCACGCTTTTGAGGCTGCCCATGGTCTCCTTCATGGACCGGGTGGCGGCCTTGATGTGCTGCAGGCGATCGGCCAGGTCGGCGATGTGGGTGCCGAGGCTGACAAAGCCCATCGAGGCCTGGGTGTCCGAGGTGGTGTCGCCCGCAGCCCGCAGCGACACCGGCACCGCCGCGATCAGCGACTTGCGCGGCAGCGTGGCATGCTTGGACAGGTAGCGGCGCAGCGCCGTGGCGCACAGCAGCAGCACGATGTCGTTGAGGGTGGCGCCGTGCGCCTTGGCCAGCAACTTGAGCTGGCCTAGCGGCAGGCTGACGCCGGCAAACACCCGCTGCGCCGTGATCGACTGGTTGAAAACCGTGCGCGGTGCCAGGTTCAGGTTGCTGACGGCCCGTCCCTTGCCCTTGCCGCGCAGCAGCGCCGTGTGCGACAGCGCCTGGCCCGCCGCATCCACCAGGGTGCCCAGGGTGGACGGCAGGCCTTTGATGATGCCGGCCACCTGGACCGCCTCGTTGGCAATCGCGCCGCGCAGCATCTGCACCACGCCCAGCTTGAACACTTTGCTGCGCTTGCTGGGGCGCAGCGTGAGATCGCGGCCCTCGGGCGACGTGTCGAGGATCACCTGCGCCACGGCCACCGCTGCCTGGCCGTCCACCGCAGCATGGTGGAACTGCGAGTACAGGCCCACCCGTTTGTGGCCGTCAGCGCTGGGCGCAAGGCCTTCAAGCAAAAAAAACTTCCACAGCGGCCGGCTGCGGTCCAGGCGCTGGGCATGCAGTTGGCCAACCGTCGCCTCCAACTCGGCCATGCCCGTGCCGGTCTTGGCCGACTTGGGCAGCTTGACCAAGACCACATGCTTGGCGAGGTCGGGCTCGGCATCGACCCATGCAGGGTTCGCCAGGTTCAACGGCATCCACCACAGGCGGCGGCGCAGCACCGGCGCCAGCGGCAGTCGCTCGGCCATGTGCTGGCGCAGTTGGGTCAAAAAGCTGCCCTGGTGGTCCAGCGGCAGCTCGTAGAGGTTGAGTGCGCCGACATGCATCGGCATCTCGGCGGTCTCGAGGTGGAGAAAGGTGGCGTCCAGGCCTGAGAGCTGCTTCATAGTCGCGATGCTAGGCCGGGTGGGCGCCTGCAAACTCGGGTGTTGTCCCTAGACTGAGGCGGGCTTGTGCCCGATCAAAAGGCCGTGGCGCTCGCGCAGTGCCAGCCCTTCGTTGACCAGCAGCGCGCCAATCACCAGCGCGCCGCCGGCCAGCGCAGTCGACCCCGGCGCCTCGCCTGCCCCCACCCAAGCCAGCAGCACGCCAAAGATCACCTCCAGCAGGCCGATCAGCGAGATCTCCGGCGCTGGCAGCACCCGCGTCAGCGCGACCACCAGCAGGCAGGGGATCGCGAGCTGGAACACCCCCAAGCCGGCCAGCAGCGACACATCATGCAGCGTAGCCGACAGCGGCAAGGCCAGCGGCAGGGTGACGGCCGCCGACAGCAGCGCGCCCAGCAGCACGGCCGGCATCATGTCCGGCGATGCCTCGGTAATCTGACCTCCCGCACGGCCTGTGGTGGCCTGGCGGGCATGGCGCTGGTGCAAGTACTGCAGCAGCGTCCAGTTGGTGGCACCGGCAATCGGCACCCCCAAAGCCACCAGCGCGCCGGTCATCGACGCGCCGCCGGCAAAAGCCTGCTGGCCAAACATCCCCGCGATGCCAGCACCCGCCACCGCTATCGCTACCCAGGTGCGGCGCGGCAGCCCATGCTGCAGGAACAGCTTGGCAAACAGCGCAGTGATGAGCGGCGCGATCGACATCGTGATCAGCACCGTGGCCACGCTGGTGAGCGTGATCGCCAGCATGAAATTGGTGTACATCACCGCCCAGCACAGCGACGACGCCCAGAGCGCCCGGCCGCCGCCGGCAATGTCACGCCACAGGCGCGGCCCGCGCAGGGCCAGCAGTGCGAACACCAGCGCCAATGCATTGAAGGCGCTGCGCCAGAACGTCACCTCGAAGCTGCGCGCGCCCTCCAGGTGGCGGGTCACCACGCCGGCGGTGCTCCACATCAACGTGATCAGCACCATCAGCAGCACGGCGCGGGAGTGGGACAAGCGCATCACAGGTCAATCCGGTTGGCCTAATCGGTTCAGGCTGCACAGCGGCCCGAGCGGCCCGAGCGGCCGGCCCAGGCCGGCCCAGCGGTCAGTCGCGTGCCGCGCGCTTGCGGTCGTGCTCGGTGAGGTGGCGCTTGCGCACCCGGATGCTCTTGGGCGTGATCTCGACGAGTTCGTCGTCGGCGATGAACTCGACGCCGTACTCCAGCGTCAGGTCGATAGGCGGGGTGACCTTGATCGCGTCCTCCTTGCCGCTGACGCGGAAGTTGGTGAGCTGCTTGGTGCGGGTGGCGTTGACCACCAGGTCGTTGTCGCGGTTGTGGATGCCGACGATCATGCCCTCGTAGACCGGATCGTTGGGCTTGACGAACATGCGGCCGCGGTCATCGAGCTTGCCCAGCGCGTAGGTGAAGATCTCACCCGCGTCCATGCTGATCAGCACGCCGTTCTTGCGGCCGGCGATCTCGCCCTTGTGCGGCTCGTAGCCGTCAAAGATGTTGGCGATCAAGCCCGAGCCACGGGTCAGGTTCATGAACTCGTTGGTAAAGCCGATCAGGCCCCGCGCCGGGATCCGGTACTCCAGGCGCACACGGCCCCGGCCGTCCGGCTCCATGTTGACCAACTCGCCCTTGCGCTCGCCCAGCGCCTGCATCACGCCGCCCTGGTGTTGCTCTTCAACATCGGCGGTGACCAGCTCGATAGGCTCGTGGCGATCGCCACCAACATCGTGGAACACCACGCGCGGCTTGCTCACGGCCAGCTCGTAGCCTTCGCGGCGCATGTTCTCGAGCAGGATGGTCAGGTGCAGTTCACCCCGGCCCATGACCTCGAAAATGCCGTCTTCGTCGGTCTCGGCCACCCGTAGCGCGACGTTGCTCTGCAGCTCTTTTTGCAGCCGGTCCCAGATCTGGCGGCTGGTGACGTACTTGCCTTCACGGCCGGCCAGCGGGCTGGTGTTGACGCAGAAGTTCATCGTCAGGGTCGGCTCGTCGACCTTCAACATCGGCAGCGGCGCCGGGTTGAGCGGGTCGGTCACGGTCACGCCGATGCCGATGTTCTCGATGCCGTTGATCAGCACGATGTCGCCAGGGCCGGCCTCGGTGACTTGCACCCGGTCCAGGCCGCGGAAGGTCAGCACCTGGTTGACACGGCCCTTGCTGCTCTTGCCGTCCGGACCCTCCATCATCAGCACGTCCATGCCGGGCTTGATCGTGCCGGCGCTGATGCGGCCCACGCCGATGCGGCCGACAAAGGTCGAGTAATCGAGCGCCGAGATCTGCAGTTGCAGCGGCGCGGCCGGGTCGCCGTGCTCGGGCGAGACGTGCTTGAGAATGGTCTCGAACAAGGCCGACATGTCCGGGCCCCACTGCTCGCCGGGTGCACCCTCGACCAGCGAGGACCAGCCGTTGATGCCCGAGGCGTAGACCACCGGAAAGTCGAGCTGTTCGTCAGTGGCGCCCAGCTTGTCGAACAAGTCAAACGCTGCGTTGATCACCGCGTCGGGCTTGGCGCCCGGCTTGTCGACCTTGTTGACCACGACGATGGGCTTGAGGCCCAGCGCAAGCGCCTTCTTGGTCACAAAGCGGGTCTGCGGCATCGGGCCCTCCTGGGCATCGATCAGCAGCACCACGCCGTCAACCATCGACAAGGCCCGTTCCACCTCGCCGCCAAAGTCGGCGTGGCCGGGGGTATCGACGATGTTGATGTGGGTGCCTTGCCAGCTGACCGCGCAGTTCTTGGCCAGGATGGTGATGCCACGTTCACGTTCGATGGCGTTGTTGTCCATCACGGTGTCGACGATTTTTTCATGCTCGGCGAAGGTGCCGCTCTGGCGCAGCAGCTGGTCGACCATCGTGGTCTTGCCATGGTCGACGTGCGCGATGATGGCGATGTTGCGAATTTGTTGGGTCATGATGGGGCTTGGGTGCTGTGAATCGGGTCAGGCTGCGGGGGCCAGCTCGGGTGGGTTGGCCGCGGCGGGTGCCGGGATCGGGTCGGAGGCGGTGATGCTGGGCGCGATGCTGACCGTGCCGGCGTCCAGGACGGAGGGAGGCTCCAGAGGATGGGCCGCAGGCCGTTGCACCTGCACCTCGACAGGGCTGAGCAGGCGGTCGGCGATCAACTCGCCGGCGCAGATGTGGGCACTGCCGAGAAATGCGCCGGTCTCGGGACCGTAGACCTTGATGGCGGCGATGTCTGGCTGCGGCACCCGGCGGCGCAGGCCGGTCAAAAAGCGGCCGGCCTCGTCGGCGTCCAGCATCAGGCTGGGCCATTCGGCCAGTACGGCCTCGACGGGCAGCAGCAGCGCCAGACGGGCCGGCTCGTCCAGCGATTCCAGATCGGCCAGGCTGATCGCCTGCTCCAGTGACAACGGCCCGCTGGCGGTGCGGCGCAGGGCAATCAGGTGGGCGCCACAGCCCAGCGCCTCGCCGATGTCCTCGGCCAGGGTGCGGATGTAGGTGCCTTTGCTGCAGCGCACATCAATCACCAGGGTTGGCGCATCCGCAGCATCCTGCCAGTCGATGATGTCGATGGCGTGTACCGTCACGTTGCGAGCGGCGCGCTCCACCTCGATACCGGCGCGGGCGTATTCGTAGAGCGCCTTGCCGCCTTTCTTGATCGCCGAGTGCATCGGCGGAATCTGGGCAATCAGCCCGGTAAAGCGGGCCAGCGCAGCATCGATGTCAGCCCGGTCCACAGTCACCGGCCGGTCCTGCAGTACCTCGCCCTCCAGATCGCCGGTGCGGGTGCGCTGGCCCAGGCGCAGCGTGGCGCGGTAGGCTTTGTCGGCGTCCAGGCTGACCTGGCTGAACTTGGTGGCGGCGCCAAAACACAGCGGCAGCAAGCCGGTGGCCAGCGGATCGAGCGTGCCAGTGTGGCCGGCCTTTTCCGCCCGCAGCAGCCATTTGGCTTTTTGCAGCGCATCGTTGCTCGACCAGCCCAGCGGCTTGTCGAGCAGCAGCACACCGTGCAGGGCACGGCGGGTGATGCGGGGGCGGGACGGGCGGTTCATGGCGTGTAGGTAGAAAATTGCAGGCGACCGATCAGGCCTCGCCGTCTTCCTTGGCGCGGGTGGCATTGGCTTCGCGGATCAGCGCGCTCAGCTCGGCGGCATGCTCCGTCGTGCGGTCAAACTGGAAATGCAGCGTGGGCACGGTGTGAATCTGCAGCCGCTTGAACAAGCCGTTGCGCAGATAGCCTGCCGCCTCGCTCAAGCCCGCCTCGCACTCGGCCACATCACCGACCAGCACCGAGAAAAATACCTTGGCATGGGCGTAGTCGGGCGTGACCTGCACGCTGTTGACCGTGACCAGGCCGATGCGGGGGTCTTTGAGCTCGCGGATCAGCTCGCCCAGGTCGCGCTGGATCTGGTCGGCAACACGGACGCCGCGGTGGGGAATGGCTCTTTTGTGGCGCATGGAGGTACTCCTGGGCAAGCCCTTAAGTACAAACCCCGTCACCTTTCAGAGGACGGGGTTTGCGGGTGAGGGCAAATCCGCCCCAGCTGCCGGGCCGCTCCCAAGGCTGGGAACGCCCCCTTGGGGGGCCGGCGCGAAGCGACGTGGGGGTAAAGTTACAAGGTTCGGGCGACTTCCTTGACCTCGAAGAATTCCAGCTGATCGCCCTCGGCGATGTCGTTGTAGTTCTTCAGCTTGATACCGCACTCGAAGCCCTCGACCACTTCGCGCACATCGTCCTTCATGCGCTTGAGCGAATCGAGCTCGCCGGTGTAGATCACCACGTTTTGGCGCAGCAAGCGGAACTTGGCGTTGCGCCGCACCACACCGGCCGTGACCATGCAACCCGCCACCGTGCCGATCTTGCTGGCCACGAACACCGTGCGGATCTCGGCCGCGCCGATCACCTCTTCGCGCTGCTCCGGTGCCAGCATGCCGGTCATGGCCGCCTTCACCTCGTCGACCGCGTCGTAGATGATGTTGTAGTAGCGCAGATCGACGCCGTTGTTCTCGGCCAGCTTGCGCGCACCGGCATCGGCCCGCACGTTGAAGCCGATGATGACGGCCTTGGAGGCGATCGCAAGGTTGACATCGCTCTCGCTGATGCCGCCCACGGCGCCGTGCACGACCTGCACCTTGACCTCGGGCGTGCTGAGCTTGACCAACGACTGGGCCAGCGCTTCTTGCGAGCCCTGCACGTCGGCCTTGATGATCAGCGCCAGGGTCTGGGCCTGGCCCTCGCCCATGGTGTCGAAGATGTTGTCGAGCTTGGCGGCCTGGCGGCGGTTCAGGTTGACCTCACGGTACTTGCCCTGGCGGAAGGTGGCGATTTCTCGTGCCCTGCGCTCGTCGGACAAGACCATGAACTCGTCGCCGGCTTGCGGCACTTCGGTCAGGCCCTGGATCTCGACCGGGATCGACGGGCCGGCCTCGGTGCAGGCCTTGCCGTCTTCGTCGGTCATGGCACGCACCCTGCCAAAGCTGGAGCCGGCCAGCACCACGTCGCCACGCTTGAGCGTGCCGCTCTGCACCAGCACCGTGGCGACCGGGCCACGGCCCTTGTCGAGGCGCGCTTCGATCACCAGGCCCTTGGCCATCGAGCTGATCGAGGCCTTGAGTTCAAGCACTTCGGCCTGCAGCAGCACCTGCTCGAGCAGGCCGTCAATGCCCTCGCCGGTCTTGGCCGAGACCGGGACAAACGGGGTCTCGCCACCAAAATCTTCGGGCACCACACCTTCGGCCACCAGTTCGCCCTTCAGGCGCTCGAGGTTGGCACCCGGCTTGTCGATCTTGTTCATGGCCACCACCAGCGGCACGTTGGCCGCCTTGGCGTGGGCAATTGCCTCCTTGGTCTGGGGCATCACGCCATCGTCGGCCGCCACCACCAGGATCACCAGGTCGGTGGCGGTGGCGCCACGGGCGCGCATCGCGGTAAACGCGGCATGGCCCGGGGTGTCGAGGAAGGTGATCATGCCGCGCGGCGTCTCGACGTGGTAAGCGCCAATGTGCTGCGTGATGCCGCCAGCCTCGCCCGCGGCCACACGGGCACGGCGGATGAAGTCGAGCAACGAGGTCTTGCCGTGGTCGACGTGGCCCATGATGGTGACGACCGGGGCGCGCGGCAGTTGCTCGCCCGCCACCGCGATGTCTTCTTCTTCGAGGAACGCGTCCGGGTCGTCGAGCTTGGCAGCAAACGCCTTGTGGCCCATTTCCTCGACCAGGATCATGGCCGTTTCCTGGTCCAGTTGCTGGTTGATGGTGACCATCTGGCCCAGCTTCATCAGCTGCTTGATCACCTCGGCGGCCTTGACCGACATCTTGTGCGCCAGGTCGGCCACGCTGATGGTCTCGGGCACATGCACTTCCTGGATCACTTGCTCGGTGGGCGCCTGGAAGTTGCTGGCGCCGGCTTGCTCACGCTCACCACGGCGGCCACCACGGGGGGCACGCCAGCCAGGGCGGTTGGCGCCCGGGCCGTCGGTGCGGCCCTTGCCGGCGAGTGCACGCTTCTTGGCGGCGTCGTCGGCCCAGCTCGACGACAGCTTTTCGCTCTTGACTGATTTTTTGTCGCCCGGCTTGGCGGCGGTCGCAGCGGTGGAGCCCGGTGCACCCGGCACCGGCTTGGGCTTGTGGATCGTGCCCGAGATGGCCTCCTTGCCCGGCACCGGCTTGACCGGCTCCTCGGGCTTCTTGGCCATCATCACCTTCTTGGGCGCACTCATCATCGCCCGGATCGCAGCGGCTTCGTCCTCGGCCGCCTTGCGCCGCTTGGCCACGGCCGCCAGCGCCAGCTTCTCGGCGGCCTCGGCATCACCGGCTTTGACGATGCGGATGCCGGCCTTGGGCGGCTCTGCCGGCGCGGCAGCCTGGGGGGCTGGCGCTGGCGCCGCAGCCGCCGATGCGGCAGCAGCGGCAGCGGAAGCGGCAGCGGCGGCAGCAGCAGCAGCAGCCTTGGTGGCACCCCGTGCGGCAGGCGCAGCGGCTTTCTCGATGGCTGCATCAGCCGCCGCCTTGGCAGAAACCTCTGCAGCCTGTTGCGCAGCGGCCGCTTCAGCAACCGCCCTGGCCTGGGCGGCGGCGACCGCCGCAGCTTCAGCGGCCTCGCGCTCGACCCGGTCGCGTTCGGCACGGGCCCGCGCCATCTCCGCCAACTCTTCTTCCTGGCGGCGCAACAGCTCGGCCTGGGCATTGGCTTCGTCTTCGCGGCGCTGCAGCTCGGCGTCCTGGGCGGCGGTGGTGTTGACCTCCTCCACGCCGGTCGGCGCGTCGTCACGCTTGACGAAGGTGCGACGCTTGAGCGTGGTCACGGCAATCGTCCTTGCCTTGCCCGAGGCATCGGCCTGGCGGATTTCGCTGACCGCTGGGCGGGTGAGCGTGATCTTCTTGCGGTCAGCACTGCCCGTGCCGTGCGCTTGGCGCAGAAACTCGAGCAGGCGCGCCTTGTCAGCTTCGGTCAGCGCGTCGTCGGGCGAGCGCTTCGCGACACCGGCAGACTGCAGCTGCTCCAGCAGCGTCCCTGCAGGACGGTTGAGCTCGGCTGCGAACTGGGCGACGGTCGTCACGGCCATGGGTGGATTTCCTTGCGAAACTTCAATACGGTGCGGTTTGGGGGCGTGGTAGGGCAGGACAGCGGGGTCGGCTGTCAGGCCGTGAACCAATGCTCCCGCGCCTTCATGATCAAGGCCTTGGCGGTGGCTTCGTCGACCGAGGTCATCTCGATCAGCTCATCGACCGCCAGGTCGGCCAGGTCGTCGCGGCTGTGTACACCCCCATCGGCCAGTTTGCCGATCAAGTCGGTGCTCAGGCTCTGACCGTCGAATTCCAGATCGCGCAAATCCTGCGAAACCTCTTCGACGCTCTCCTCGTGCGCGATTTCCATCGTCAGCAGCGCATCCTTGGCCCGGGTGCGCAGCTCGGTGATAGTCTCTTCGTCGAAGGCTTCCATCTCCAGCAGCTCTTGCAGCGGCACATAGGCCAGCTCTTCGAGGCTGGTGAAGCCTTCGGCGATCAGGATGTCGGCCACTTCAACATCGACATCGAGCTTCTCGACAAACAGCTTGCGGCTGGAGTCGCTCTCGATGGTCTGCTTGGCGTGCGACTCTTCGGCCGACATGATGTTGATGCGCCAGCCGGTCATCTCGGAGGCGAGACGCACGTTCTGACCACCCCGGCCGATGGCGATGGCGAGGTTTTCCTCGTCGACTACCACGTCCATGGCGTGCTTTTCTTCGTCCACCACGATCGACTGCACGTTAGCCGGCGCCAGCGCGCCGATGACAAATTGCGCCGGATCGTCGGACCACAGCACGATGTCAACCCGCTCACCGGCCAGCTCGGTGGTCACGCCGTTGACCCGCGAGCCCCGCACGCCGACACAGGTGCCGATCGGATCGACCCGCTTGTCATGCGAGACCACGGCGATCTTGGCGCGTGAGCCGGCATCGCGGGCGCAGCTCTTGATCTCGAGCAGGCCTTGCTCCATCTCTGGCACCTCCTGCGCAAACAACTCCATCATGAAGCCAGGCGCCGAGCGCGACAACATGATCTGCGGTCCGCGTGCGGCAGTGTCGATGCCCGCAATGAAAGCCCGCACCCGGTCGCCGATGCGCAGGTTCTCTTTGGGGATCATCTCGCTGCGCTTGAGGCGGCCCTCCACCCGGCCGCTCTCGACGATGATGTCGCCCTTGTCCAGGCGCTTGACGGTGCCTACAAAAATCTTGTCGCCGCGCGACAGGAAATCGTTGAGCAAGGTCTCGCGCTCGGCGTCACGGATCTTTTGCAGGATCACCTGCTTGGCGGCCATGGCACCGATACGGCCGATCGGCACCGACGCCACAGGCTCTTCGATGAAATCACCGACCTCGATCTCGGCAATGCGGTCGAGTGCGTCCGACAACATCTCTTCGCCATCCGGATTTTGCAGGCCGGCCTCATCAGGCACCACCAACCAGCGGCGAAAGGTTTCGTACTCGCCGGTGTCCCGGTCCACTGCCACCCGGATTTCCACCTCGCCGCCATGCAGCTTTTTGGTGGCTTGCGCTAGCGCTGCCTCGACCGCGCCAAAAACAACATCGCGGTCCACGCTCTTCTCGCGCGAGATGGCTTCGACCAACATCAACATTTCGCGGTTCATCAGTCCTGCCCTCCGAATACCTTCTGATCCTCGGGCAGTTGCCCCAGGCCCTGCTCCGCATCAACCTCGGGGCCCTGACCACGGCGCCCCTTGAAGTCAACCAACGGCACGAGGCGAGCCTCGCGCACCTCGTCAAGCAAAAAATCAAGTGTCTGCTGCGCTGTTTTTTGCACAGTTGCACTGTTGTCCGGCAAGCCCGCAGCGGCAGCTTTGGCCGCCCGCTTGCTGGCAGTGCGCGACACCGGCTTGTCTTGCGGCAGCACCAAGCGCCACGCTGACTTGCCGTCACCCTCAACCAACTCGCCGCGCCACTTGTAGCGGTCTTGAAACGGCTCATGCAGCGTGAGCTCAATCTCAAACCCGACAAACCGCTGCCAGTCGGCCAGCTTTTTAAGCGGCCGGTCCAGCCCGGGCGACGACACTTCAAGCCGGGCGTAGTCCACCGCCTCAACCTCCAGCAAAAACTGCAATTGCCGGGTGACGATCTCGCAGTCCTCGACCAGCACCGCAGCGCCCAAGCCCGTGCCGTAGACCTGGCCGGGCACGCGATCAATCGTGACGCGCAGCATGCCGCCCGCCGTACGCTCGACGTCCACCAAGTCGTAACCCAGACCTGTCACGGTGCGCTCCAGCGCTTGCTGCCAACTCATCGTGTCGCGCCAGTCCTAGCCCATAAAAATTTGCCGGATTTGCCTGCTATCAGCGCAAATTCGTCAAGATTGATCAGTATTCACTGCCATTCAAGCAAAAAAAATGGGCTGGAAAATCCGCCCACTGTCTACCCACGTCTTGCCGCACACTGCCGGCTCGCGCTTGCTCGACGATTTGCCTACCGGTCTGCCACTTGAGTGCTTGGGTGCTTGGGTGCTTGACCAGCAGCTCATCAAAAAGCCCGCCAGCCATGTCACCAAACGGCTCACCCCCATGACATTTCGTCTCGCAACATGCTGTTTTACTTGCATTTCAGCGAAAGACGGGATTGTAGCCTGAGGCAGCTTGACCGGCAATACCCAGGGGCCGATCCGAGGCCAGGCATGCGAGAATTCAAGGCTCGTTTGCGGGTCGCCCCGACCTGCCCTGCACAGGACTGTCACCCATGGGTTTTCTCGCCGGCAAGCGTTTGCTGATCACGGGCGTGTTGAACAACCGCTCCATCGCCTACGGTATCGCCCGGGCCTGTCACCGCGAGGGTGCCGAACTGGCTTTCAGCTACCAGGGTGAGCGTTTCAAAGACCGCATCACCGAATTTGCCGCCGACTTCGGATCGAAACTGGTGTTTGACTGCGACGTGGCCGACGACGCCCAGATCGCCGCGCTGTTTGACCAACTCGGCGCACACTGGGACCAGTTTGACGGCTTTGTGCACGCCATCGCGTTTGCGCCGCGCGAAGCGATCGCGGGTGATTTTCTCGATGGCATGACGCGCGAGAACTTCCGCATCGCGCACGACATCTCGGCCTACAGCTTTCCGGCACTGGCCAAGGCCGCCCTGCCCCGGCTGCGCCCGGGTGCGGCGCTGCTGACGCTGAGCTACCTGGGCGCCATGCGTTACGTGCCCAACTACAACACCATGGGCCTGGCCAAGGCCTCGCTGGAGGCCAGCGTGCGCTTCCTGGCGCAGAGCCTGGGTGCCCGCGGCATCCGCGTCAATGCGATCTCGGCCGGCCCGATCAAGACGCTGGCGGCCAGCGGCATCAAGGACTTCGGCAAGCTGCTGACCGAATTTGCCGCCAACACCCCGATCCGCCGCACCATCACGATCGACGATGTGGGCAATGCAGCAGCGTTTTTGCTCTCCGACCTGGCCGGCGGTGTCAGCGCCGAGATCCTGTACGTGGACGGCGGCTTCAGCCACGTCGCTATCAGCAACCCCGAAGCCTGAGCCTGCACCCCGGGCGCCCAACTGCAAAACGCCGGCCCGAGAGCCGGCTTTTTGTGGGCCAACCGGGTCCGCCCGTCAGGCCGTGTTGCGCACGCAATCCACGTAGTAGCGACCCTCGGCGCCGCCCTCATCCGCCACCAGGCCGTGCACATCGGTGGCAAACCCCGGAAACGCCTGATTGAACTCGCGGGTGAACTTGAGGTACTGCACGATCTTGCGGTTGAAGCGCTCTCCCGGGATCAGCAGCGGAATACCCGGCGGGTAGGGGGTGAGCAGCGCGGTGGTGATGCGACCTTCGAGTTGGTCGATGTCGACCCGCTCGGTCTCGCGCCGGGCGATGTGGGCAAAGGCATCGCTCGGTTTCATCGCCGGCTGCAGGTCCGAGAGGTACATGTCGGTGGTCAGCCGGGCGATGTCGCCTTTGGCGTAGGCCTCGTGGATGGCCTGGCACAAATCCTTCAGGCCCATCTTTTCGTAGCGCGGATTGGCCTGGATGAACTCCGGCAGGATGCGCCACATGGGTGCGTTGCGGTCATAGTCATCTTTGAACTGCTGCAAGGCGGTGAGCAGCGTGTTCCAGCGGCCCTTGGTGATGCCGATGGTGAACAGGATGAAGAACGAGTAGAGACCCGTCTTTTCGACCACCACACCGTGCTCGGCCAGGAACTTGGTCAACACACCGGCCGGGATACCGGTCTTGGCAAACTTGCCCGACATGTCCATGCCCGGGGTGATGATGGTGCACTTGATCGGGTCGAGCAGGTTGAAACCCGCCGCCAGATCGCCGAAGCCATGCCACTTCTCCTTGGTTTTCAAGGTCCAGGCTTCGGCCCGGCCGACGCCCTCTTCGGCCAGCTTGTCGGGGCCCCAGACCTTGAACCACCAGTCCTTGCCAAATTCCTTGTCGACCTTGCGCATCGCACGGCGAAACTCCATCGCCTCCTTGATGCTTTCTTCGACCAGCGCGGTGCCGCCGGGCGGCTCCATCATCGCGGCAGCCACATCGCAGCTGGCGATGATGGCGTACTGCGGGCTGGTGCTGGTGTGCATCAGGTAGGCCTCGTTGAACAGGTGCTTGTCGAGGTGCACGGTCTGCGAGTCTTGCACCAGCACCTGCGAAGCCTGGCTCAACCCGGCCAGCAGCTTGTGGGTGGACTGGGTGGCATAGACCATCGCTTGCTTGGGCCGCACCCGGTTCTTGCCCATCGAATGGAACGAGCCGTAGAACTTGTGGAATGCCGCATGGGGCAGCCAGGCCTCGTCGAAGTGCAGGTTGTCGATGTAGCCATCGACCATGCCCTTGATGACCTCGGTGTTGTAGAGCACACCGTCGTAGGTGCTTTGGGTCAGCGTCATGATGCGCGGCCGCACCGCCTTGGGGTCGACGCCGGCCAGCAGCGGGTTGTTGGCGATCTTGCGCTCGATCGCCTCGCGCGAGAACTCGCTTTGCGGGATCGGGCCGATGATGCCGTACTGGTTGCGCGTGGGCGTCATGAACACCGGCACCGCGCCGGTCATGATGATGGCGTGCAGGATGCTCTTGTGGCAGTTGCGGTCCACCACCACGATGTCGCCCGGTGCCACCGTATGGTGCCAGACCATCTTGTTGCTGGTGGAGGTGCCGTTGGTGACAAAGAAACAATGGTCGGCGTTGAAGATGCGCGCCGCGTTCTTCTCGCTCGCTGCCACCGGGCCGGTATGGTCCAGCAACTGGCCCAGCTCCTCGACCGCGTTGCAGACATCCGCGCGCAGCATGTTCTCGCCAAAAAACTGGTGGAACATCTGGCCGACCGGGCTCTTCAGAAACGCCACGCCGCCTGAATGCCCTGGGCAGTGCCAGCTGTACGAGCCGTCTTGCGCGTAGTCGATCAATGCCTTGAAAAACGGCGGCGCCACACCGTCGAGGTAGCTCTTGGCCTCGCGGATGATGTGCCGGGCCACAAACTCAGGCGTGTCCTCGAACATGTGGATGAAGCCGTGCAGCTCGCGCAAGATGTCGTTGGGCAAGTGCTGGCTGGTGCGGGTCTCGCCGTACAGGTAGATCGGGATGTCGCTGTTCTTGAAGCGGATCTCTTCGATGAACTTGCGCAGGCTCAGCACCGCCGGGTCGAGCTCAGGGCCGGGCGTGAACTCTTCATCGTCGATCGACAAGATGAAGGCCGAGGCCCGGCTCTGCTGCTGGGCAAACTGGCTCAGGTCGCCGTAGCTGGTGACGCCCAGCACCTCAAAACCCTCTTTCTCGATGGCCTGGGCCAGCGCACGTATGCCCAGGCCCGAGGTGTTTTCGGAGCGGTAGTCTTCGTCAATGATGACGATTGGAAAACGGAAATGTTGCATCTTGGCGCCTTGAAATCGGGCAGGGTTCGGGCGAGGTTGCCGCCAGCGGCCCGCAGGCCGTGGCTGACTGACTTTCGCCGGTGGTCGGCCACAGGCGAAGCGCGAAGTGTAGGGGCGATGCCCTACGATCCGATGAGCGCACGAACCTCAGGCCTACACTCTGGCGAACCCGGCTTTTCGGGTGCAGGGAGCTGACGATGGACTGGACCGCATCCACCGCGTGGTGGCTGATCGCGGGAGCGCTGGTGGCAGCTGAACTGGCCACCGGCACGTTCTACCTCTTGATGTTGGCGCTGGGTGCAGCGGGCGGCGCGGTGGCCGCGCACCTGGGTTTGTCCAGCAATCTGCAGATCGCCACGGCGGCCGTGCTGGGCGGCGGCGCCGTGGTGGCGTGGCACCTGCGCCGGACGGCCAGCCCACCCAGCCTGCCTGCCAGCGCCAATCCGGATGTCAACCTGGACATCGGCGGCACCGTGCGGGTGACGCACTGGCAGGCCGATGGCAGTGCCCGGGTGCACTACCGAGGCACCGAGTGGGACGCCCGCCATGTCGGGCCCGGCCTGGCCGCTGCCGGCGAACACACCATCCGCGCCATCGAAGGCAGCCGACTGCTGCTCGACCGCAACACCCTCTGAAACCGTCGTCAGGAATTCACCATGGAAATCGTCGCCGTCCTGCTGATCATCGCCGTGATCTTCATCGTTCGATCGGTCAAGGTCGTGCCACAGCAAAACGCCTGGGTGGTTGAGCGCCTGGGCAAGTACCACGCCACGCTGTCACCAGGGCTCAACCTGCTGCTGCCGTTCATCGACCGGCTGGCCTACAAACACTCGCTCAAGGAGATTCCGCTGGATGTGCCGAGCCAGGTCTGCATCACCAAGGACAACACCCAGCTCACGGTGGACGGCATCTTGTACTTCCAGGTGACGGACGCGATGCGCGCCAGCTACGGCTCGTCCAACTACATCGTGGCCATCACCCAACTGGCGCAGACCACGCTGCGCAGCGTGATCGGCCGGATGGAGCTGGACAAGACCTTTGAGGAGCGGGCCCACATCAACACCTCGGTGGTGCTGTCGCTCGACGAAGCGGCACTGAACTGGGGGGTCAAGGTGCTGCGCTACGAAATCAAGGACCTGACCCCACCCGATGCCATCCTGCACGCGATGCAGGCCCAAATCACCGCCGAGCGCGAAAAACGCGCGTTGATTGCGGCCAGCGAAGGCCGGCGCCAGGAGCAGATCAACATCGCGACGGGCGCCCGCGAGGCATCGATCGCCCGCAGCGAGGGCGACAAGCAGGCCGAGATCAACAAGGCTCAAGGCGAAGCCGCCGCCATCACCGCTGTAGCCACGGCCACCGCCGACGCGATCCGCCAGATTGCCGCAGCCATTGGCCAGCCCGGTGGTGAGCAAGCCGTACAGCTCAAGGTGGCCGAGCGCGCCATCGACGCCTACCACGCACTGGCCAAGACCAACAACACCATGATCGTGCCCGGCAACATGACCGAGGTGACCGGCCTGATCGCCACCGCGATGGCGGTGATGAAGTCGGGTGCCGCAGCCCCCGGGGTGCGCTCATGAGTGAAGCCGGCCGCACCGGCCAGCGCCAGGTACGCAACGTGCTGGGCAGCGAACTGGTGCCGTGCTCCTACGACCCGGTCACCGGCTGGTACCGGGACGGCTGCTGCCACACCGACGCGATGGACGCCGGCAGCCATGTCATCTGCGCCCGCATGACGATGGTTTTCTTGAACTTCCAGTTCGAGCGCGGCAACGACCTGATCACGCCCCGGCCCGAAATGCGCTTTCGCGGCCTCAAACCAGGCGACCGCTGGTGTGTTTGCGCGCTGCGCTGGCGCGAGGCCTACCTGGCCGGTTGCGCCCCGCCGGTGCTGCTTGAATCCACCCACGCCCGGGCGGTGGACTTTGTGCCGCTGGCCTGGTTGCGCGAAAAGGCGCTGGACGTGGTCGGCTAGAATCAGAGGCTGAACCGCGGAGAGATGGATGAGCGGTTTAAGTCGCACGCCTGGAAAGCGTGTGAGGGTTAACAGCCCTCCGAGGGTTCGAATCCCTCTCTCTCCGCCAATGCTGAATCGCCAGGCCACAGGCCACAGGCCTCAGGCCTCGAACGCCCCTCCACACCCGGCGGCTCGCCGCCACAGTACCTGCCTCGGTGCCCGACGTGCAACTCAGCGCGCAGCGCGCTCGGCCTTGCGCGCCAGCCGCTCGGCCTCCGCGATCTCGGCGGCGGCCCGCCAGCCGTCAAACTGAATCGGCGTCTCCAGCGTGATGCGGCCCAGCGCGGTGGCGCGAAAGTCATTTAGCACCACCTCGGCGGCCTTTTGCAAGTCGACCCGGGCACCGCTGCGCACCAAGCCGCGCTGGCGGCCGATCGCGTCCAGCAAGTCCTCGGGCAGCATCGCCGCCACGCCGCTGAGGCGGTAACGCGCCTCCAGCCGGTCGGCATAGGCCGGCTGCAGCACCTCCAGCAACTCCAGCGCCACCTCCTGCTCGTCGTACGCGTTGCGGCCGATGGCCCCGCTGGCGGCCAGCAGGTAGCCACTTTGCGGCACCAGCACCCGGGGCCACAGCATGCCGGGCGTGTCGAACAGATAGACATCATTGGCCAACACCAGGCATTGCTCGATCCGGGTGATGCCGGCCTCGTTGCCGGTCTTGGCGGCGCGCTTGCCCATCAAGGTGTTGATCAGCGTCGATTTGCCAACGTTGGGGATGCCGCAAATCAGCACCCGCAAGGGCTTGACCATGCCGCCACGCAGCGGCGCCAGCGCCCGACAAGCGTCAACCAGCCGCGCTGCCGGCGCCGGCTCGCTGGCGTCTTGGGCGATGGCGCGGGTGTCGGGCTGGGCGTTGTAGTGCGCCAGCCACAGCGCCGTGCGCGCCGGGTCGGCCAGGTCCTGCTTGTTTAGCAGCTTGAGCGCGGGTTTGCCGGCGGTCAGCTCGGCCAGCAGCGGATTGGCGCTGGAGCCCGGCAGCCGGGCGTCAAGCATCTCGATAGCCACGTCGATACCGAGTTTGACCCGCTCGGCTATCGCCTTGCGGGTGACATGCATGTGGCCTGGAAACCATTGGACGGCCATCGGTCGTTGCCCAGTTGGGTGCAGCAGATTGGAGGGAGCCGGACTGCGATGCGCCGTTCAGTCCCTGGGCGCTGACAACCAGCGCAGCAGGGTTTCGAAAAGCGCCAGCGGGTCGGCCGGCTTGGCGATGAAGTCGTTCATGCCGGCGGCCAGGCAGCGCACGCGGTCCTCGGCAAACGCATTGGCGGTGATCGCGATCACTGGCAGTGTGCGGCCCAGCGGCAATTGGCGCAGTTCGCGGGTGGCCTGCAGGCCGTCCATGCGTGGCATCTGCATGTCCATCAGCACCAGGTCGTAGGCCTGTTGCGCCACCCGGCTCACCGCCTCGGCACCATCGGTCGCCAGGTCGACCACCAGGCCCACCGCCTCCAACAGGGCCTGGGTGATCTCGCGGTTGACCGGCTCGTCCTCGGCCAACAGCACTCGCCGGCCGGTGTGGTCACGCAGCAGCGCAGCCTCGGCCGAGCCGGGCTGGAAGGGCTGCGGCACGAGCGTCTCGGCATCGCCCTTGGCCAGCCTGGCGCTGAACCAGAAGAGGCTGCCCTCGCCCGGGTGGCTGCTCACGCCGGCATCGCCGCCCATCAGCCGGGCCAGCCGCAGCGTGATGGCCAAGCCCAGGCCGGTGCCGCCATAGCGCCGGGTGGTCGAGTTGTCGGCCTGCTCAAAGGCTGAAAACAACAGGGCAATTTGACCGGCCGACATGCCGATGCCGGTGTCTTGCACCTCAAAGCGCACCAGCACACTGTCGGCGTCCTCGTCCTGGGCCCGCACCCGCAGCGTGACCGTGCCGGCAGCGTTGAACTTGACCGCGTTGGTGGCGTAGTTGAGCAGCGCCTGGCGCAGGCGCGTGGCGTCCCCCATCAGGCCGGACGGCACGGCGCCCACGTCGCTGACCAGCCGCAAGCCTTTGGCCTGGGCCCGGTCATGCAGCATGGCTGCGGTGTCGGCAACGATAGCCGCCACCGACAACAGGCTGACGACATCCTCGGGCGCCACCTTGAGCCGGGTCAGGGTGTCCCCGAGATACTGCGGCGACAAGGACACCACCGCGACGCCGGCGAACCGACCTGCCTTGAGCATCGGCCGGGTCAGCAACAGCTCCCAATCTGCCGGGTTGCGCACCGTCACGGGCGGGTTGATGAACAGCTGGTCTTCATTGCGCTGGCTGTGAAACTTGAAGAATTCGCGCTCTGGAAATTGCATCCGGTCATCCAGCGGCGCCGTTGAAAACTCGATCTCGCCCGCTGCCGAAATCACCTGGAATTGCCGTACCGCGCCCGCCGGGAACGACAGCCGCGCCGACGCGATGGTGGCGGCAGCCGCCTCGGTGTGGCCCGCCGCCCGCTGGTCGCGGAACTGGCGCAGCAAGACATCTACCTGGGCGAGCAAGGATTCGACATGGATAGCCTTGGCGTCGGCCAGTTGCATGGCACGCTGGCCCGCTTGCTGCAAAGTGTCGGCGCGCAGCCGATCCTGAATCGCCGCCTGGCGCAGCCAGTAGACCGGGATGGCGATGGCCATCAGCACCGGCAACAAAAAGGCCAGCCAGTACAGGTTGAGCGCCACCTTGGCAGGGGCGGCTATGGAGGGGCGAACAGGGCTGGGATGCATTGCCACCGGATCAGCTTTCTTTTCCCCGCCCCTACCGACAGACCCGGCCTGGTGCAGCCGTGAGCCGCATTTTAGTGCGGCAAGGCCAGCCCGGACAGCCGCTCGCGCCGCCGGAGAGTGGGCAGGCCGGGCAACCCGGTCACGGCAGCCGAAGGCCGCCTTTGGCAATCAAGCATGGCCGGCAGTGCCCTCGCCTGCCTAGGATGGGAGATCAAGCACGCTCGCCGGCGTGCCGGCCACCCTGGCCACGGCCTGGCCGGCTCAAGCGCCTGAGTGAAAATCAAACCCTGATGCCCGATCTCGCCACGCCGTTGCCGGCTGCCGCAGCCCCGCCCGAGGCCGCGCTGCGGCCCGACGGTGTGCTGCTGTCAGGCAAGTTCAACCCTCCGCCGGCCACCGGCACCCAGGTGCCACGGGACGCCGTTGGCGCGCGCATCCGCGCTGCGGGCACTGTGCGCCTGGTGCTGGTTCGGGCGCCGGCCGGGTTTGGCAAAACCACCGCCATGGCCCAGGCGCGCGACCGGTTGGCGACGGAGGGCGTCGCCACCGCCTGGCTGACGCTGGAGCGCACCGACAACGACTTGTCGCGCTTTTTGCGCTGCTTGCAGCAAGCGGTGGCGCAGATCACGCCTCAAACTGCCACCGGCACCACGCCGGCCGGCGTGCTGGCCGTGCTGGGCAGCCTGCTGAGCCAGCGCGCGCCGTTTGTGCTGTTTCTTGACGACTTCGAGCTCGTCAGCGAGCCCGCCGTGCTGGGCTTGGTGCGCCAGATCATCGACCACTTGCCACGCTGCGGCCAGCTGGTACTGGGCTCACGCAGCCTGCCCGACCTGGGGCTGGGCCGGCTGCGTGCCACGGGTCAGCTGCTGGAGATCGACACCGAGCATTTGCGCTTCAGCCTGGCCGAGACCCAGCGCTTTTTTGCCCTGCGGGCGCAGGCCGGTGGGGTGGGCAGCGCGGCCAGGCACCCGTCTGCCCGCCCGACCGATGCGCCGGTCGGCAGCCCGGCCGCGCACCGCGCCGCTGCCCAGGCCGAGGAATGGCAAGCCCACTTGGGCGATCTGCACCGCAAGACCGAGGGCTGGATCGCCGCGCTCTGGCTGGCCTCGATGGCGCTGGACGCAGTGCAAGACCGGCAAGGCTCGGTGGCAGGATTTGTGGCCCAGTTCTCGGGCAGCGACCGGGCGGTGGCCGAGTTTCTGGCCGAGGACGTGCTGGGCCGCCAAAGCCCCGAGATTCGCAACTTTCTGCTGCGCACCAGCGTGCTGCGCCAGCTCAACGCGCCGCTCTGCCAGGCGCTGAATCCGAGGAGCGATGCGCGGCGCATCCTGGCCCAGCTCGATGCGGCCAACCTGTTCATCACGCCGGTGGGGGATGGGTCGTCAAACCCGCTGCCGAGCCCGCAGCTGAACGCCGCCCCGGCGCCGGCCGAGCGCGAATGGCGCTACCACAGCCTGTTTGCCGACTTTCTGCGCACCCAGTTGCTGCGCGAGCGCCCCGACGAGCTGGCGCGGCTGCACCTGGCGGCCTCGGGCTGGTACGAGTCGCAGGGCCGGGCGGTGCCGGCAATCGACCACGCCATCGAGGGCGGCGACCTGCCGCATGCCACCGCACTGCTGGCCCAACATGCGCCGGTGTTTCTGGAGCAAGGCCGCATGCGCCTGCTGGCGCGCTGGTTTGCCGCCTTGCCAGCCGAGCCGCTGCGCGATCGGCCGATGTTGCAGGTGATCGCGCTGTGGTCGAGCGCGCTGACCCGCGGCCCCTGGGGCGCGCTGGCGCAATTGCGCCAGTCGGGCTGCCAGGCCAGCAGCGACGCGGCGGTTCGGGCCCATGTCAACGCGCTGCAGCCGATGCTGCTGGCGATGATGGACCGGGTCGAGGAGGCGGCAGACATCGGCCGCGAGCACCTAGCCCGTTTGCCCAGCGGCCAGCCTTTTGCCGACGGCGTGCTGTGCAACGCGATGGCCCATGCGCTGGGCGTGCTGGGAGAACGCGACCAGGCCCGGCGCCTGCTGGATGTGGCCCGGCGCGGCCAGCAAGGGGCCGGTTTCAACCGGATGTACAGCGAATCGGTCGAGGGCTTGATCGATCTGCAGCAAGGCCGGCTGCGCCAGGCCACAGCACGCTTTCGGCTGGCCAGCGGCATGGCGGCCGGGGTGCCCGCAGCAGCAGGGTCAGCCCTGCCGGAGACGGCGTTCAACGCCAGCCCAGCCGGTGCCATGCTGCCAGCCAGCCACGGCAACGCCTGGGCGGGTGTGCTGTACGCGGGCGCCGAGTACGAGCTCAACCAGCTCGATGCCGCCGAGCACCTGCTCAACGTCTACCTGCCGCTGGCGCGCGACGTGGGCCTGCCCGACCACATGATCCTGAGCCACACGATGCGCTCGCGGATTGCCTTTCAGCGCGGTGACATCGACGCCGCGCTGCAAGCCATCACCGACCTCGAATACCTGGGCCACCACCGCCAACTGCCCCGGGTGGTGGCCAGCGCCCGGCTGGAGCGGGCCCGGGTGCTGGTGCTGCAAGGCCAGGCTGACGCTGCGGCGCAGGCGCTCGACCTGGCCGACAACCCGGAGGTCTGGCAGCGGGTGGCGCGCCACCAGATGAGCGCCCACGACATCGACGATCTGGCCATCGGCCGGCTGCGCTGGCAACTGCGGTTTGGCGACGCAGCGGCGGCAGCGCGTGAGGCCGCAGCCGGGGCGCTTGCCGCCCAGCGATTGCAACGCCAGCGCCGCGCGCTGCGCCTGCAATTGCTGCAGGCCTTGGCGCTGCAGCGCGCCGGCCAGCCGGACCTGGCCCTGCAACGCATGACCGACCTGCTGCGCCGAACCTGCATCGAGGGTTTTGTGCGCCTGCTGCTCGATGAGGGACCGGCCGTGGGCCCGCTGCTGCGGCGGGTGCGCAACGCGATGTTCGAGACGAGCGGCAGCCGCAGTGACCCGATCTTCGACGACTACCTGCAGCGCCTGCTGCAGTGGTCGGACACCGACGCTGGTGCGTATGGCGATGCTGACGCGGGTTTCGGCGCGGGTTTCGGCACGGACTTCGACACCAACGCCGACCCCGGTGGCGATGCCGACGACAGCCCGGGCGGACCCGGTGCAGCCCCCGCGCTGGCTGAGCCGCTGACCCGCAAAGAAGTCCGGGTGCTGCAACTGCTGGCCGAGGGCTACAGCAACGGCGCCATGGCGCAAAAACTGTTTGTCAGTGACAGCACAGTGCGCACCCACCTGCGCAACATCAACTTGAAACTCAACGCCCGCAGCCGAACCCAGGCGGTGGCGATTGCACGCCGGCTGGGGGTGATGACCTGAGGCCGGGCCGGCCGGTGTACCGATCAGCCCGGTGACGCTGCCGGTCGGGCCCAAAAGCGCCGGTGCAGCGCTGCGATCTCGGCTTGCACCGCCGCCACCGGCCCGATCACCTGGACCGGCTTCTGGCCGCGGTCAAAAACATCGCGGCAGGGCAGGTCCAGCGTCGGGTTCTCCGGGTGGTCGCCGGTGATCGCCAGCAAGTCGCGTTCGCTCAGGCCAAACACCAGCCGGCCAATGTGGGCCCAGTACTGGGTGCCGGCGCACATCGCGCAGGGTTCGACCGTGGTGTAAAGCGTGCAGCCCCACAGCTCGGCCGGGCTCCAGCGCTGGGCGGCCTCGCGGGCCAGCACGCTCTCGGCATGGTTGACCGCATCCACATTGCCCTGGCTCAGCCAGACCGTCTCGTGGTCGGGGCCAACCAGCAGCGCCCCAAACGGATGGTGGCCGCTGCGCAAGGCGGCCTCGGCCACGGCGTTGGCCTGGCGCAGGTAGTGCACCAGTTGGTCGGGGCTGGGCGAGGTGGCGGGTTCAGTCATGGGCGGTGCTGGCTTATTTCCAGGCAAAAACCGGCTGCTCAAAATGAAACACCCGGGTGTCACGGCCCAGCACGCAGATCTCGCGGAACTGGTAGAGCAAGGCTGCGGTGGGTGCGGCGATCCAGTTGTCGCCCACCGGCATCTTCAGCACCGGGTGCTCGCTGCCGGCCAGCGGCTCCAGGATAGGCGCATCGGTACGCAAAAATTCGGCCACAGGGATGCGGTGGATGCTGGCCACCTCGGCCGGGTTGGGTTTGAGCTGTCGCGCCTCACCGGCCCACAGCACCACCGGCGTGATGGCATAGCCCGAGCGGGTGATGAAGGTGTCGAGCCTGCCCAGCACGTCGGTCGGCGTGAGTTGCAGGTTTACCTCTTCCTGCAGTTCACGCAGCGCGGTTTGCTCGGGCGTCTCGTCGCCGTCGATGCGCCCGCCCGGCAGCGCCCACTGGCCGGCATGGCCGCGCAGGCTCTTGGCGCGTCGGGTCAGGATCAGCGCGGCCTCGGTGCTCCAGTGGCCGTTGCGTGGCAGGCCCCAGAGTGCCGTGCCCGGGCCCTCGTCGGTGATCACCAGCGCCACGGCGGCGCGCTTCAGGCCAGTTTCGTCGGGCGCGTGGTGCGACCAGCCGGCCAGGCTTGCCGCCACCTGGTCGCGCAAAGCCGCATCGCGCTGCATCAGCGGGCAGCGTCGGCAAACACCGGCGCGCGCTTTTCCAGGTTCGCGCGCACCGCTTCGACTTGGTGGGCAGCGCCCATCAAGGCCACCTGCTCGACCGATTCGGCCATCAGCAGCGCAGCGGCGCTCTCGTCGAGCGTGCGCGAGGCCAGGTTCATCAGGCGCTTGTCGGCGCGCAGCGCACTGGGGCTGCGCTGGGCCAGGGCCTGCGCCATCGCAAACGCATCGGCCAGCGGGTCGGCACAGACCCGGGTGGCCAGGCCCAGCGTCACCGCCTCGTCGCCCAGCACCACCCGGCCGGTGTAACAAAGCTCACGCGCATGGTCGTCGCGCACCAGGCCGCGCATCAACGCAACCCCCGCCATGTCGGGCACCAGGCCCCACTTGATCTCCATCACGCTCAGCTTCAGGTCGGCGGTGACGAGCCGGATGTCGGCACCCAGCGCCAGTTGCAGGCCACCGCCAAACGCCACGCCGTGCACGGCCGCGATCACCGGTACCGGCAGCTCACGCCAGCCCAGGCCCAGAAACTGCGGCGAGTTGGCGATGCCGTGGGTGCGCGGCCGCAGGTCACGCGTGCCGCCGGGCTCACCCGCACTGATCTTGGCCATGCGGCCCATGTCCAGCCCGGCACAAAAGGCCTTGCCCTCGCCGTGCAGCACCACCGCGCGCAAGCCGGGCTCGGTCTTGAGCCGGGTGATCGCAGCCTCCAGCGCGTCGAACATCTCGAAATCGAGCGCATTCATCTTGTCGCCCCGCACCAGGCAGACGTCGGCGATGCCGTGGGTATCAACGGTGATGCGGACGCGGTCTGCCATGCGGGTCTCCTGATGAAAAAGCGCTCGCGTGATTTTGGCAGTGACGGCACAGCGGGGCTTGTCACCAATGCGCCCTGGCCAGGGTGGCCGCACCCCACAAGCCGCCGCTGCCGCTGCCCATCATCGGGGCCAGGCCTGAACCCCTGCCCGCATCGCCCACCGCAGCGCGCGCAGCGTCGCCAACCGCGGCGCCCACCGCCTTCATCGCCCGTTGGCAAGGCGTTGCCGCCTCAGAACTGGCCGCCCGCAAAGCTTTGTGATCGAGCAGTGTGACCTGCTGGGCGTGCCGCGCCCGCATGCCACGGCCGAGCAGGCCTGCAGGTTCGAGCGGCCGTTCACCTCTCGCCACGGCGACCGCAGCAGCAGTGCCGGCCGCATCGACTGCTACCGGCGCAGCGCCTTTGTGCTGGACAGCAAGAAGCTCAGCGCGGGCACACGCGCCAGCGGCGGGGCGGCGCTGGGCGCCGCCCCAGGCCTCCACGCCGCCGCCGCTGCACCCCGCTGCTTTGACGCCGCGCTGCTGCGCGCCCGCAGCCACGGCTTCAGCGCCGCGCTTGCGCAAGACGTGCCGCGCTTCAACGGCAAGCGGTTCAAGGGCGTGGCGGCCGACGGCTATGCGCTGCGGCTCACGCCTGCCCACCTGCCCAGATCGACGGCCTGCTGCAGGCTGCACAGGCCGACTGGCGCGAGGTCGAGCCGGCCATATCCGGCACCCGGCTCGAGCGTGCGCTGCACCCCGACGAGCGCCATGCGCTAGGCGCGCACTGCACACCACGTACCCTTCTCGAGTGGCTGGTGCTGCCCACGGTGGTGGAGCCGCTGCGCGCCGACTGGGCCAACGCCCAGGCCGCCGCGCTGCTGCCGGCAGCCGAAGCCGACGGGCTGGATGGCAAGAAGCGCGAGGCCAAGCTGGCCGAAGCCCGCGCCGAGATCCACCGCTTCCACCACCCGTTGTGCACCCTGCGCGTGATCGACCCGGCCTGCGAACAGGAACATCTCGAATGGTGCGCTGGCTGCGGCCCGAGTTTCAAGACCCTGCGCGACGCAGAGCCGCCGCCCGTGGCCCGCCAGCCTGCCCGAGCAGATGCGCGGGGTAGCCGATGCCCTGCCGCCAGCCCCGCCGCGCTGGACCAGGCAGCGCTGGCCGAGCGCTTCAGCGGCCGTGGGCCGTAGAAAAAGCGTCTGCCGCAAATCCTGCAAACCCTTGAAGCGCTGGGCCGAGCGCGCGCAGAGGCCGTTGCGGCCGGCACGGTTTGGCGGGCGTAAACCGGCCGCAAGCCCGCCCATCAGCACGCCCACGCAGGCAGATTTTTGAGCCCGCAGCGCGGGTCCGCACAAATTGGCCGTACATTGCGGAAATTTCACATTTATACGGCTAATGGACTTTCTACCCTTGCCCGACAACACGGCACGCCAGATCATCGATGCGACCACCGTGTTCAATGAACACCGGCGCGTCAAGGCGCTGGCCACCACGGTGGCCGGTGGCATGTACTGGAAACGCCAGGGCGACTATGAGTACCTGGTGCGCACGCGGCCCGACAACAAGCAGGCGCGCATCGGCGCCCGATCAGCGCAGACCGAAGCCACCTACGGCGAGTTCACGGCGCGCAAGCTTGCCACTGAGTCTCGTTTGAAGGATCTCGCCACAGCCCTGCTCGAAGCCACGCGCTTGAACAAGGCCGTGAAGGCGGGCAGAACGCCCGCGCTGGTTGTAGCGCTTTTGCAAACGCTGGATGACGCCGGACTGGGTGCACATTTCACGGTGGTGGGTACGCATGCGCTGTACGCCTACGAAGCAGCGGCAGGCGTGCGCATCGTGGCGGGTGCGCTGGCCACTCAAGACGTGGACCTGCTGTGGGATGCACGCAAGCGGGTGCAGTTTGTCAGCGACCTGGGGCGGCTGGACAGCTCGATGCTGCAGGTGCTGCAGCGTGCAGACAAGACATTCGAGCGAAAGGCCGGCCAGAACGAGACGGCCATCAACGCACGCGGCTTCGAGGTGGATTTTCTGCGGCGCCAGCCGGAGGGCGATGATCCGCACCCGTTTCGCTTTTCGGCCGATGAGGATGACTTGTGGCCGGTCCAGGCCTTGCGCGCTTCGGTGCTGACCAATGCGCCACGCTTCACTCACCCGGTCATTGCGGCCACCGGCCAGATGACGGTGATGAACACCATCGCCCCGGCCGCGTTCGTCGAGTTCAAACGCTGGATGGCCGCCAGTGCCCCCGGCCGCCCCGAGCCGAAGCGGCGGCGCGATCAACGCCAGGCCGACATCGTGGCGGCCTTGACAGCGCAGGGCTTGCTGTTGCCGGGCTAGGTTGGCCAGTACCGACGGGAACAGCCCGCTGCGCTGAGCCTGCGCCACGCCCAGCGCCCGCACCTTGCCGGCGCGCACCCGCTGGGCCGAGCCCGCGCCGAGGCCCCGGCGGCCGGCACGCTGTGGGGCACGGCCTGATGTGACTCGGCACACTCACCAGCAAAGGGCAGATCACCCTGCCCAAGGCCATCCGCGACAAGCTGGGGCTGGACGCCGGCAGTCAACTGCAGTTCACCCTGCTGCCTGAAAACACCATCCAGACCCGAGCCATCAAACCGGCCGCACGCTCGGTACGCGGTCTGCTCAAGTCGCCGCTGCCCTCATCGCCTGGGTTTGAGTCCGAGGACGCAGGACTGGCCAACTTTCTGGCGGATCAGCAACCGCAGCCATGATCGGAATCGACACCCAGGTGCTGTTGCGCTGGCTGCTGGATGACGACGCTGCGGAGGGGGCGCGGCTGGACACCCGGCTGAGCACCCTGCCCGGTGCGGCCGGCCAGGTGCACCGGGCCGATGTGGTGCTGGCCGATGCGTCGTGGACCCTGGCCAGCGTTTACCGCCAGTCAGAGGCCGAATTGCTGAAGGCGCTGCGGGGGCTGCGGAGGCTGCGGAGGCTGCGGAGGCTATTTGCCGAACCGATAGTTGCCTTTGAGCTGCGTGCGGCGGTGCAAGCTGCGGTCGATGCGTTCGAGTCTGCCCATTGCGGCTTTGCCGAGGGCCTGATCGTGGCCAAGAACCAGGCCTTGAGTTGCACCGGTACGGTCAGTTTTGCCCGGCGCATGGGGCGTTTGACGGGCGGGAGCTTGTTGTAGGCCCAACACACCGATGCGCCAGATCAGCGACGCCGGGCAGCGGCCACTGCGCAGGTTTTCAGACTTGGCCGTACTGTGGCGCACGCTTTTCCAGAAACGCGGTCAGCCCCTCTTTGAAGTTGCCGTCGCGGGTGGCCAGCATCTGGTTGCGGTCTTCCATCGCCATCACCGCCTCCATGCTGTTGCCGTCGATGGCGTGACCCAGCGCCTCCTTGGTCAGGCTCAGGCCCAGCGGGGTGGCGTTGAGCATCTCCTGCGCCAGGTTGTGGGCCTCGACCAGCAGCTCGTCCCAGGGCGCGACGCAGCTGACCAGGCCCAGCTGGTAGGCACGCTGGGCATTCATGAAGCGGCCGGTCATCAGCATCTCGGCCGCCACCGACGCGCCCACCATGCGCGGCAAAAAATAGCTGACGCCCATGTCGCAACCGGTCAGGCCGATCTTGATGAAAGCGGCGTTGAAACGCGCCTCGGGCGTAGCGATGCGGATGTCGCTGGCCAGCGCCAGTGCCAGCCCGCCGCCGCTGGCTGAACCCTGCACCAGGCTGATCACCGGCTGCGGGCAGCGCCGCATCGCCAGCATGATGTCCTTGATGCTGTACTGGGTGGCAAAGCTGTCGTCCAGCGTCTTGGCGGGGCCGCTGCCCATCAGCTCAGCGGTGTGCTTGAGGTCCAGCCCGGCGCAGTAGGCCCGGCCGGCGCCTTGCAGCACCACCACCCGCACGTCGCGGCGACCGGGCAGGGCCTGGAAGTAATGGCGCAGTGCATCGACCAGCGCCGGGTTCATCGCGTTCAACCGCTCCGGCCGGTTCATGGTCAGCCAGGCGACGCCACCGCGCTCGTCGATCAAAAGGGGTGCTTCTGGGTCAGTGGTCATCACAAGGCTCTAGAAATGACTTCTTTCATGATCTCGCTGGTGCCGCCGTAGATGCGTTGCACCCGGGCGTCGGCGTACATGCGGGCGATCAGGTACTCGTTCATGAAACCGTAGCCGCCAAACAGTTGCAGGCATTCGTCCAGCACCCGGCCCTGGGTCTCGCTGGCCCACAGTTTGGCCATCGACGCGGTGGCGGTGTCCAGTTGGCCGGCCACCAGTTGCTCGACACAGCGGTCGATGAAGGCGCGGCCGACCTGGATTTGTGTGGCCACCTCGGCCAGCTTGAAGCGGGTGTTCTGCAGGTCGCCGATGGGCTTGCCAAAGGCCTTGCGCTCACGCACGTAGTCGAGCGTGGCCTGGTAGGCGCCCTCCATGCCGGCGAGCGCGGTGACGCCGATGATCAAGCGCTCGTAGGGCAAGTCGCCCATCAGCTGGTAGAAGCCCTGGCCCACCGCGCCGCCCAGCAGGTTGGTGGCCGGCACGGTGACACCGTCAAAGAACAGCTCGGACGTGTCCTGCGACTTCATGCCCAGTTTGTCCAGCACCCGGCCGACCTTGAAACCCGCGCAGCCTTCGGTCTCGACGATCAGGATCGAGGTGCCGCGTGCGCCCTGGGTCGGGTCGGTCTTGCAGACCACCAGCACCACGCCGGCCAGCAAGCCGTTGGTGATGAAGGTTTTGCTGCCGTTGATCACAAACTCATCGCCCCCGGGCCCGCTGCGCTGCTCGGCCCGGGTGCGGATGCCTTGCAGGTCGCTGCCGGCGCCGGGCTCCGTCATCGCGATCGCTCCCACCAGCTCACCCCGCGCCATGCGCGGCAGGTAGCGTGCTTTTTGGTCCTCGGTGCCGTGATTCAGAAAGTAATGCGCCACGATGGTGTGCACCGAGTTGCCCCAGCCGCTGATGCCCCGGCGGGCGCACTCCTCGTACAGCACCGCCTCGTGGCGGAAGTCGCCGCCACCGCCGCCCCAGGTGTCGGGGATGTCGGTGCACAGCAGGCCCAGCGCACCGGCTTTGCGCCACAACGCCATGCCGACGTTGCCGCGCTCGCGGGCGGCAGCGTCGTCGGGCAGCAGTTCGTCCTCGACAAAACGTGCGCAGGTGTCGCGCCAGCGGTCCAGGTCTTCGTCGGTCCAGCTGCGGTTGAAGTTCAGGGGCATGGGGTGTCTCCAGAAAACCAGTAAAAGGACTGCAGCGCGGCGCGCAGCGCAGGTGACAAAGCTGCAGCGCCCGGGGGCCCGGCAGGATCGGTGTACACCATCACGCAGTCGGCCGTTGCCTGCAAGGCCTGGCCGTCGAACATCGCCACCCGCAGCACCGCCGAGCTGCGCCCGGTGCGGGTGACGGCCGAGGCCAGCGCCCACTGCGGGGGCGGCGCCCGGTGATGCACAAAGTGCAGGTCGATGCGCACCACCACCAGGCTGACCCAGTCGCGCTCGGGTTGGCCGCCAGCGGCGGCAAAAGCCGCTTTCAGCAGGGCGGCGCGGGCTTGCTCGATGCCGCGCATCACGGCGGCCTCGCTGGTGCCGCCATCGGCGTCGAAATCACCGTAGCGCGAGGCCAGCGTGGCGGCCACGGGGTAGAGCCGGCGTTGCTCGGTACCCGCCGGGCGGTGGCTGGCTACCGTGTCACCCGCAGGCTCGCCACTGCCGGCCAGATCGCCCAGCCAAGCGGCCGTCAGCCGGGCGCTGGTGCTCAGGTCAGGCGCCCAGGCACCGAGCCGGGTCTGCTGCATGCCCACGCAGGCGCCACCCTGGAACAAGCCGCCCGCCAGGGTCAGGCAATCGGGCGACGCCTGCAACAGGCGCAGCCGCGCAACGACGACAGCCGGGTAGTGGCACTCTTGCCAGAACTCGGTGCGGCTGGACAGCGGCTTGAGCAGCAAGCGGCCGTCCGGCCAGACCGCAGCACCCCCGTCGGCGGCCATCAGCCAGCGTTGCCGGGCCTCGTGGTGCAGGCCGTAGACGGCGATGTTGTTGACATGGCGGCGGGTATCGACATCGGCAAACCGTGCGGCCACCGGCTGGGTGCTGCCATAGGCGCTGGGGTCGTGGCGCCAAGCTTCGTGCTTCATCCGGCGTCGGCCTCGGCGGACACCCGGCGCAGCTGGGCATCCGTGCCGCCACCCGCAACCTCGATCAGCGTCAAGCGCTTGAAGCCATGGCCGATCACCAGCTCATCGGTCATGCCCATGCCGCCGTGCAATTGCACCGCGCCCTGTCCCACGGACCGGCACGCCCGCGCCACCGCCACCTGGGCCGACGCCACCGCCGCCCGGCGCCGCGCGGCCGGCAGCGCAGCGCCGCCGTCGCGCCCATCCAGCCGCAGCAGCGTGGCACCGACCAGTGCGTTGGCTTGCAGCAGCGCCATGTGCATGTCGGCCAGTCGGTGCTGGATGACCTGGAAGCCGCCAATCGCCACGCCAAACTGCTTGCGCTGGCGCACGTAGTCGAGCGTGTCGTGCAGCAATCGCTGCATCACGCCGATGGCCTCGGCACCACTGGCCAGCTGCGCGGCGTCGCTCGCCTGCTCGATCAGCGGCAGCAAATCGCACCCGGCCTCGCCCAGCACGGCCTGCACCGGCGTGTGGTCAAACGCCAGCTCAGCCGCCCAGCTGCCATCGGCCAGCCTCAGGTCACGCCGGGTGACGCCGGCCGCACCGGGGTGGACCACGGCGAGCCGTAACAGGCCGGCAGCGTCGCGGGCGCTGACCAGCCAGTGGGTGGCGTAGGGCGCGGCGCGCACCAGGGCCTTGCAGCCGTTGAGCAATGTGGCGGCCGGGCTGCTGCGACCCGCCCCGCTGGCCGCGTTGGCGGCGTTGGCCGCGTTGGACGAATAGGCCGGGTTGGCAAGCTGCAGTGTGCTGTGCACCTGCGCCAGATCGTGCCGCGCAGCGGGCTCCAGCGTGGCCAGCACCGGCCGCACGGCTCCGTCCACCAGGCCGGCCAGCAGTTGCTGCGGCAGCTCGCCCGGCAGGCGCTGCAGCAGGCCGCCGGCCAGCACGGCACAGGCCAGGTAGGGCTCAGGCAGCAGGGCGTGACCCAGCGCCTGCAGTATCAAGGCATGGTCGGCCAGACCGCCGCCCTGCCCGCCCACGGCCTCGGGCAGCGCGGCGCCCAGCAGGCCCAGATCCTGCGACAGCCCGCGCCACAACGGCGTGATCGCTTCGGGGGTGGCCAGCAGCCCGGCCCGGCGCTCAAAGCCGGCGTGGTCCGCCAGCCAGCGGCTCAGACTGGCTTGCACCAGCGCCTGGGTGTCGGTGAGGTCGAACATCGCATTCATCGCCAGCTCGCTGCAATCGCTCAATGCGCCAGCAAGTGCTGGGCGATGATGTTGCGTTGCACCTCGTTGGTGCCTGCGTAGATCGACGCAGCACGGTCGTTGAGGTAGGCGCCCATCGCAAACACCGCGTCTTCGGGCACGGCCAGCGCGTGGGCGGCGCAGTCGGCCAGCGGCAGCCGGGCTGCGGCGTAGGGCCCGGCGATCAGCAGGCCGATCTCGGTCAGGAACTGCTTGAGCTCGGTGCCCAGCAGCTTGCCGACCGACGGCGCGGTGGCGTCGTCCTGGCCCCGGATCCGGGCCGCCAGCACCTGTTGCTCCAGAGCGTGCAGCGCATCGATGCGGCAGCGGGCGTCGGCCAGCAGGTGCCCCAACTGCTTGTACTCCGGGTCGTCTGGCGGCCGGTCCGCAAACGCCGCCGCCCGGGCCGTGTGCAAGCGTGCCAGGCGTGCGCGCAGCATCGGCGTGTAGCTGCCGCCGCGCTCATGCGTCAGCAGGTATTTGGCAATGGTCCAGCCGCGGTTCTCCTCGCCCAGCAGCGCGCTGGCGGGCACCCGCACGTCGTCGAAGAACACCTGGTTGAGCTCATGGTCGCCCGAGAGGCTGATGATCGGCCGGACGCTGATGCCGGGCAGCCCCAGATCAAACAACAAGAAGCTGATGCCTTGCTGGGGCTTGCCGCTGCTGTCGGTGCGCACCAGGCAGAAGATCTTGTTGGCCCACTGGGCGTGGGTGGTCCAGATTTTGGTGCCGTTGATGACAAATTCATCGCCCTGCGGCCCGGCTTGGCGTTTTGCCCGGCACTGCAGCGACGCCAGGTCGGATCCGGCGCCCGGCTCGCTGTAGCCCTGAGCCCAGTAATCCTCACCCGAGCGGATGCGGGGCAGCCAGCGCTGTTGTTGCTCGGGCGTGCCAAACGCCAGCACCACGGGTGCAACCATGCGTGTGCCCTGCGGCGCCAGCGTCGGGGCACCGGCGGCGGCCAGCTCACTGGCAAAGATGTCGTGCTGGCGTGCCGACCAGCCGCAGCCGCCCCACTCGACCGGCCAGTGCGGCACGCTCCAGCCCCGGGCCGCCAGAATGCGGAACCAACGCTGGCCGTCGGGGTAGTCGGCAAAGACGCCCGGGGCGCGGCGGCCGGCTTGGCGCAGTTCATCCGTCAGCTCGGCCGCCAGAAACTGCCGCACCTGGGCGCGAAAATCATCATCGGTCGCGCGGGTTGGGGGCATGGCCAGGCGGAGTGGACGGCAAGGCTTGCAGTGTTTCAGATCACCCCGCGCGCATGAATCGTCGAAAACGACGATGTAGGCCAGGGCCCTGCCTGGGCTTCAATACGGGGTTGAAGCCCGGTCCCCGTTCAGTGGCGACCGCGCAGCCGCGCAAGCCCCCATGCGCCATCAGGAGTCCGACCATGCGCCCTACCCCACCCCGGCTGGTCCACAGCAGCAGCCAGATTGCGAACCCGTTTGGTGGCAGGGTGGGTGGCGCAATCGGGGGCACATTTGCTGGCAAGCTCGGTGGCAAATCCGGTGACGAGCCTGACGCCACGCCGGCGCTTGCGGCGGGCCAGTCATCCAGCGTGCTCACCGGCATCAGCGCTGGCGGCGCCATGTCGGGCCTCAGTGCCGGCCACTCAGGCGCGGGCGCGCTCAGCGCCTCGAGCACGGCCACCGGCCTGGCCACCGGCGCCCCGGCCGGCACGATTGGCGAGCGCTTGAGCCTGGCGGCACGCCAGCGGGGCAATGCCACGGCCTACGTCGAAAACGACACCCACTACGACTGGCCCGCCGTGGACGCCGCCAGCGACCACCTGGCCTGTGGCCTGCTGGGCCTCAAGCTCAAGCGGGGCGACCGCATCGGCATCATCGGCCTGAACCAGATCGAGTGGCTGCTGTTGTTCTACGCCGCCGCCAAGATCGGCGTGGCGGTGGTGGGCCTGAGCGTGCGCTACCGCGACAGCGAGCTGGCCAGCATGCTGGCCGACAGCGAGACCCGGGCGGTGTTCACGCTGACCGAGCATGAAGGCTTCGATTTCATCGGCATGCTGGACCGGCTGGGCTCCAGCCTGCCAGCGCTGCGCCATGTGATCGCCATCGACGGCGTGGGGCTGGACAGCCTGGCCGCGCTGGCAGCCACGCCACTGGACGCCGGCCGCTTGTCGGTGGCGCGGCGCCAGGTGCTGCCCGGCGATGTGGCCATGGTGATCTACACCTCAGGCACCACAGGCCGGCCCAAGGGCGCCGGGCTGACCCACCACAGCCTGTTGGCCAGTGCCACGGCCCAGGCCAGGCACACCCGTGTCACGGCAGACGACGTGCTGCACATGGGCAACCCGCTCAACCATGTGGGCGGCATCACCTGCGCGGTGCTGACCCACCTGGTGGGCGGCGGCGCGGTGGTGCTGGTGGCCGAGTTCAAGGCCGACCTGATGCTGCGCCTGATGCAGCAGGTGCCACCCACCATCGTGGCCGGCGTGCCGACCATGCTGACACTGATGCTGATGCATGCCCGCATCGCCAGCGTCGACTTGAGCCGGGTGCGGCTGGTGTTCTCGGGCGGCTCCAATGTGGACGCCGTGCTGCTGGAGCGGCTGGCGCAGCGCATGCCAGGGGCCACCTTGATGAACCTGTACGGCCTGACCGAGACCTCGGGCGCCATCGTGATGACACCCTGGCAACGCAGCGAAGCCGAGTTGATGGGCAGCATCGGCAAGCCCTTTGAGGGTGCGCAACTGCGCATCGCCGGCAGCAATGGCCAGGCGCTGCCGGCGGGCCAGATCGGCGAGCTGTGGTTCAGGGGCGTGGGCGTGGTGCCGGGCTACATCGGAGCAGCCGCAGGCGCGGGCTTTTCGTCCGACGGGTGGCTGCAGACCGGCGACCTGGGCCTGGCCGATGGCAACGGCGTGATCACCTTGAAGGGCCGCCAGAAAGACCTCTACATCCAGGGCGGCTTCAATGTCTACCCGGCCGAGATCGAGGCCCTGGTCAATCGCCACCCCAAGGTGGTGATGGCCGCAGGCATCGGCGTGCCCGACCCGGTGCTGGGCGAGGTGGGCCGGCTCTATGTGATACCCCAGCCCGGCAGCGGCCTGACCGAGGCCGAATTGCGCCACTGGTGCGCCGAGCGCCTGGCCGACTACAAGGTACCGCGTCAGGTGCTGCTGCGCGAGAGCCTGCCGATGACACCGGCCGGCAAGATCCACAAGGCCGCGTTGCGTGACGAGGCGGCGGCGGCCAGCCCGGCACCCGCAGCCCGGCTCAAAGCCGTTGGCTGAACTCGGCCTCGTCGAACCCGACCGTGAGGCTGCCGTCCGGCCAGGCCACCACCGGGCGTTTGATCAGGCTGGGCTGGGCCAGCATCAGCGCCCGGGCGATGGCCGAGTCGACCACGGCCGCCTGCGCACCCGGCTCCAGCTTGCGCCAGGTCGTGCCTTTGCGGTTGAGCAGGCGCTGCCAGCCGGCAGTGGCAAGCCAGGCGTCAAGCTCCGGCTCGGGCACACCGAGCTTCTTGAAATCATGGAAGGTTGCCGGCGCACCGCGTGCGCTCAGCCAGGCGCGGGCGCGCTTGACGGTGTCGCAATTGGGGATGCCGTAGACGGTCAGGGGCAGGCTTGGCATGGGTTGGCTGACGGACAAAAGGTCGGATTCTCGGTCGGGCGATTCAAGGCGGGGCCGCACTGCGGGCTGACCGTTGCGGCGGCGGGCGACTCAATTTCGATCACCCGACCGGCCGACATCGCAGGCCGGGTCGGTCATGTTGGCGGCGCCGCCCAGCACCCGGCCGTCGGCCGAAAGCGTGACGCGCAGCCACAAGCAATCGTGGGTCTCGTAGCGCCAGGACCAGGTCTCGCGGTCCTGGTACTCACGCTGCCTGGCTGCCGGCCGGCCCAACAAACGCAGCAAGGCGTCTCGCGGCATGCCGTCCAACACTTGCTCGAAGTGGCGGCCGTTCAGCACTTGCTCGATCTGCAGCACCCGCCCGCCCGCGTCCAGGTCGACCATCCAGGTGGTGCGGCCGGCCGGGCCGCGTGCAAACTCAAGCCGCTGCGCCCCACCAGCCAGCGGGTAGCGGCCGGTGGCCGGGCCCATCGCCGACAGCACTTGCGCCTCGGATTGACCGGCGCGCACCTTCTGGGCTTGCGGCCAGGCACAGCCACCGAGCAGCAGCAGCAGCAGCAGCAGCAGCAGCACCAGCCCCAGCACCAGCCCCGGCACCAGCACCGGCCCCAGCAGCAGCAGCGCATGGCTGGCGCTTTGGGCGGCACGCCGCCTGCAGGCTTGATTCATCGTGGTCTCAGGTCAAGCGGAGCTACAGGTCCCAGCCCGTCGGCTCGGCCCGCTCTGCGCCGTTTTTGTCGTGCCGAAAACGCGATATGGCCTCGTAGACCGAGTGCCGGGCCCGGTTGATACCGCCCAGCGGCCGATGCTCGGCCAGGGTGCGCCAGGGGTTGAACGACAGGTTTTCGCCCAGCGCACGCTGGGCCGGGCTGTCGAACGCCTGGCTGGGGATGCGGACGGTTGCCACCTTTTGAAAGGCCGAGACCGATTCGGGCCAGAGCCGGCCCGGGTCTTCGATCGGCTGGGCCTGGGCGTCGGTCTGCAATTGCACCGAGAAGTCAAACAGCGCGTCACCGGCAGCCAGCTGGCGCTGCATCGCCAGGCGCAAAAAGTCAGGCTCTGGATGCGCCGGCAGTGCATCGGTCGCAGCGCCCACCGGCCGCACTGAATACTTGACGGCATGGGCGCCGAGCCGGTACGGCGTGGCGCTGAAGTAGCGGACCTGCAGCGGGTTGGCAAACTTCTTGAGCGAGCCCAGCACATTGAACACCACCCGCCAGTGGCTCAAGAAAAAGACCGCCTTGGCCCACAGGCTGCCGGTCAAGGCGCCGAGCAAGCCGTCGAACTCTGCGACATCGCGGGTGACGAACACCGGCGTGCTGATCAGGATGAAGTCGGCTGTGCGGTCGGCCGGACGGGTGGTTTGCAAGATATCGCCGTCAACCCCCATCAGCTTGATCGCCATGCCGCGGATGTCGCCCTGGATGTCGGGCGCCAGGCTGCCGCTCTGGTTGGAGAACCGGACCCAGGCCGGGTAGCTGCGCACCTGGCTGAACAGCCCCACCCGCAAAGCCTCGGGCAGGCCGGGCTCGATGCTGAACTCGGCCCGCACCAGGCCGTGCATCTTGGCGTGGGCGTCGCGCCGCATCGGGCCACCGGCGTTGTCCCGCACGATCTTGGCCTGCAGCCGATCAGTCAGGCGCTGGGTGTGAAACGCCTCATTGGGCGGCGGGCTTTCCTGGGCCAGCGCAGCGTCGTTCATCTCACGGATTCTGGGCCATCAAGGCCTGGGCTGCACGCACTTCAACCCGAACCTGCTCGGTCAATTCGGCCTTGAGCGCGGTGAACTCGGGCGAGGTCTTGACCGAGTAGTGGCGCGGATGCGCCAGCGGCACCGCCCTGTCGAGCTTGATGCGGCCGGGCCGGGCGCTCATCACCACCACCCGGCTGCCCATGAACACCGCCTCGTCGATGTCGTGGGTGACAAACAGCACGGTCTTGCGCTCCGCCTCCCAGATGCCCAGCAACAGCTCCTGCATCAGCTCGCGGGTCTGGTGATCCAGCGCGCCGAAGGGCTCGTCCATCAGCAGCATGCGCGGGCCATTGGCCAGCGCCCGGGCAATCGCCACCCGCTGCTGCATGCCACCCGAGAGTTGCTTGGGAAAGTGGTTCTCGAAGCCGCGCAAGCCCACCTGGTGCAAGAAGCTGTCGGCGATCTCCCGTTGCTGGGCAGGCGCCAGGCCCCGCTCGCGCAGGCCGAAGCAGACATTGCCCAGCACCGTCAGCCACGGGAACAAGGTGTAGCTCTGGAACACCATGCCCCGGTCGGCACCCGGCCCGGCGATGCGCTGGCCGGCCAGTTGCACCTCGCCAGCGGTCTGTACATCCAGCCCGGCAACGATGCGCAGCAGCGTGCTCTTGCCGCAGCCGCTGGGGCCGAGGACAGTGACAAAGTCGTTCTCGGCCACGGCGAGATCGGTGGCCTGCAGTGCCACGGTGGCTGCGCCGCCGGTGGAAGACGGGAAACTGCGCGAGACGCCGCGGATGCTCAGAAATGGATCGTTCATCGACATGCCTTGCACTCAGCGCCCGAGTTGCGCCCAGGGAAACAGCCGCCGGTTGACCCACTTGAAGGCAAAGTCGCTGCACAGCCCGATCAGGCCGATCACGATGATGCCGAAGATAATTTGATCGGTCGCGAGCAGAGATTGGCTATCAGTGATCATGTGACCGATGCCGCTCGATGCGCCAATCAGTTCGGCAACGATCACATACGTCCATGCCCAACCGAGCACCATGCGTAAAATCTCGGCGATCTCGGGTGCTGCGCCCGGTATGAGCACGCGGCGCACCA
>JANYKR010000149.1 GCA_025358155.1 Betaproteobacteria bacterium | reverse complement strand
CCATGGGGTCCCCAGAAATTAGCTAACCCACTGTCGTGTAAGGATATTTTGTCCCGAGCCGTCCCAGGGCGTCGCAGCGAAGCGCGCGCAACCTGTGGGGTTTATTGTGGGGTTTTTGGGGTTCGCGCCGCTTCTGAGGCGTTCATCCGATCAAAAACCCAACAGCCTCACAGGAGCCCATGGGACATGAGCAGACAGCAACGACCGATCACTGACCGTGAGATCAAGGCTTGGCTCGCCGCCGGGGCCGTGGACCGCGGCGTGGGCGAAGGCCTGACCTTCGTCGCCAGCACCATCGCAGCGCGGGCCGGCAAGGCCTCGTGGATCCTTCGCTACCGACTGAACGGACCCTCCAAGGAGAAGGTGCTCGGGCGCTACCCTGAGCTGTCGCTCCAGGATGCGCGCGAGCAGGTACGGCAGGACCGAGCACAGATCGAGCGCGGCATCGACGTCACGGCAGCCAAACTGGAGTTCGCCAAGCGGGCCTCGTTCACGCGCAGCGTGAAGGAATCAGGGCCAGCGATCCCCGGGCAGGGCAAAGGGCCGCCGCGTGCTGTAGCCGGCTCCGCCGGCCTGACCGTGTTGCGTGAGGGTGGCAGCCCGACAGGGGCGAGACGCTGGGCCTTTGACAGCGGCTCGACGCGCAGCGAAACGGCCCGGCCCTGCGCAGCGGGGAGACGCCCAGGCCATTCGTCTCGATCCGCATCTTGACGGCATTGCAAATGATCCCCGCAGCCATCTCGGCAACTCAACAGACGTCGTCGAAGCGGTTCAACCGCAGCCGCTGACCTTGGAAGGTCAATCGTCGCCCCTGCTGGGAAACCCCGCCAACATTCGAACGCGCCTGAGATCGCGCTCGAAGTTCCGTAACGTCCGGCGGTCACTCGGCGTACCCGGGACGACCACGAACAACCCACAGCGCGGCGGCGACAGCAACCCGTGCTTCTTCCCGCGCCGATACATCCAGTCGCGCTGGACGCATCGCCGCACAAGCTGATCAATCTCTTTGGAGCACGAGTACCTCATGCCGCCACCGCATCGGTGGCGCGCGCGTAGCGACCATCGAATTTCAGCGCGGACCAGCCGATCCGCGAGAACGCCTCGGCGGCACCGACGGCGAGGATGGGCGGGCTGTAGTCGTAGCCGGACGCGCCAGATCGGTTCTGAAAGAAGCGCCCGGTCGGATCGACCATGATGTACGAGCCCACCATGTCGTCGTTGTTCTCGACCGACATGACCCCCAGAAGCGACGCGTGCCGCGCGACGAAGGCACGGAACTGGGCATCGGACGCCTCCAGATCCCGGTTGACGACGGGCAGCATCCTCAGCACCTTCCACCGCTGCGTCGCCAGACTGCTGATCACGGCCGTCAGGTCCTCCTGCCAGTTGGCGGAAGACACCACCGTGTTGATCTTCAGCACCAACGCAGGATTGATGCGCCGAGCGAGGGCCACATGCCGTATCAGCAACCCAAGATCGAGTTGCCGTCCACGACAATCCTGCCGCCCGATCGCATCAAGGACAGCGGGCGCCACAGCGTCGATGCTCAGTCCCAGCAACGACATCGCGGGCGCCAGGTCGGCCACAACACGTGCGCTCAACCGGCTGCCGTTCGAAATCAGCGAGACGTCGAACCCGATCGCCTTCGCAAGCCTCATCGCCGACGACACACGATCTGCGTACAACAACGGTTCGCCACCTGCGAAGTTCAGACGCGGCCTCGAACCACCTTCAGCCGACCCGAAGTGCCCATGGAGGGACTGGAGCAAGGCTTTCGTTGCCGCCGGGTCGCGAATCAGGTCCCTTCCATCCGGGCGTTGCCACTTGGCATAGCAATAGCCGCAGCGATAGTTGCACGCCTCGGTCACGTGCCAGTTGATGACGACGGGACTGCGCGATTCACGGCAGGCAAGCTTCTGCAATTGAGCCATGGTTGACCTCACTCGGTCGCAAATGAACGGGACGAGTTCAGCCATCACGGGTCTTCACCCGTGCGGATCGCTCGATCGATTGGGATGGGGCCGGGTCGCTAGCCCGGGGGTGACGCCGCCCGTGGCGTGGTGGATTCACGGCGGCGGCCAGCCTCTTCACTGAGGCATTGCTGCAGCGTCTTCGCGATCAGGTCGACGCTGGATCGCCGCCAGGGTGCGGACCTCAGCAGACCCGCCTCGACTTCCTCGACCAGCCGCAGCCGGTAGTTGACGCGAAAGTCTGGAGCGCGGCCCGGCCAGTCACCCCACCGGATCGAGGCGTTGAGCCCGATCACGATGCATGCGCCAGACTGGACGTGCCATCGGTCCGCAGGCCAATCGTCGAGCAATGGCGACAGCGCCTCCCACAGGCCGGCGGCAATCCAGTTGGTGGCCAGGTCGTGGCTGCTGCCCTCGCGCTGGAAGTTGTCATGGATGTCGTCGGGTAGCTCGTCGAGATCGCCCTTGATCATCGCGACCGACTGCGCGGTCTGGCCGTCGCTGAATCTCTCGACCAGCACGCGCAAGGCGCGCACGTCGCGTGGCACGACATCACCATCGAATCCGGCGACGAAGTTGGCGTTGGTGAAGGCCCAGGACTGCAAGGGCTCATCGAGCCAGAAGCGGTCACGCCAGGTCGGATTGACCCAATGAAGACCCGACCGGGTCGGCAAGCATCGAACGAAGCTGAAGACGCTTCGTCTGGCCGGGACGCGTCGGTGCTGCACCTCGACGTGCAGCCAGGGTAACGCCTCGCGCAGCGTGATGGTGGCGTCACTTTCGTGGAAGCTCGCGTACTGGGTCTGGGACTGCTCGATCCGGAACAGCACCTCACTGACCCCCAGGACGATGGCCGAACTGCGAGCGCCGTTGACGATGGACAGCAACAGCCAGTGGCCGTGAAGGCCCACTGGCTGCATCAATTGCGCCTCGGTCCAGCCCGTCAGTTCAACCAGGTGATCAAGCTCGCCTTCCTGCTGGCCAAGCTGCACGTACTCCAGGCGCTCGGCGATTTGGACGGCCAGATGGCGAACGGGATCCGTGGCTCCATCCTGCCGCTCCAGGGCTGCTTGCAGTGCCAGATTCGCACCGGCGGCAAGGCGCTCACGCAATTGACGCTCCAGGCGGTCGATCCAGTTGGGCGTCTCGTCCGGCGCTTCGCCTTGCAGCACGGCGACCGTCGTGCCCAGCGCCTCGGCCAGGGCCGCCGCCATGGTCTTGCTGGTGCGGCCTGTGCGCTCGACCTTCTGGTAGTGCTTCGTCGCCGTGTCTGCTGTCGCCTCCGGCTTGTGGAGCAGCTGGTGCGCGCGTCTGGCCAATGCAGCCTGCGTCAACTTCGCCTCCTCCCGAACGCGCCTGAGCCGGGCGGCATCAAGCTGAAAGGTGGGTCTACCTGTCCTCATGGATTCTCCTGGAATGGAGCCCGAACTATTTCTCGAAAACTTTCCGATGTCAAATGATTGTATAGACAGCATAAATACCGAATGTTCCGTCCCAGCGCAACTGGCGAACGACAGAGAAGCCCATCGGCGCGTTTCGTCTGTTTCGCCTGCTTCGAGTAATTCCGCTAGACTCGGCTCTATGAAGACCGCCCGCAAGCCCACCGACGCCCCGCAGCGCATCGCACCTTTCGCGCTGACCGTGAACATTGACATCGACCCCTTGGTCGAAGTCGTGCGGCGCCACGTCAGGCTGACCCCCGAGGCCACCCGCTTAATCAAAGGCGAGTTGGCGCAGCTCTTCCAGAACCCGAGCATTCGCGGCAGCACCCGAAGGCCGACTGCCGCCCAGGCCGAATCAACCGACGACGCCGTCCTCACCACCCAAGAGGCAGCCGACCTGGTCAGCGTCTCCCGCCCCTACATCGTGGCCCGCATCGAGGCTGGGGACATCCCGCTGCACCAGCAGGTGGGCAACCAGCGACGAGTCCTCCGATCCGCCGTGCTTGCCTGGTACCGCAAGGAGCAGACCCGGCGCCGCATGGCCCTGGGCCAACTAGGCACCGAACTCGACGCCGAGATCTTCGCAGGCTGATACGGGTGATCCCCGTCGTCGCCGACGCCGACACCCTGTTCGGCGCGACCACCCGCGGCCTGTTGATCCACCTCGACTATCAGGGGCTGATCCGTTTGCACTGGAGCCCGCTGATCCTGGACGAGCTGAGCCGAGCGCTGGTCGACACCGGCCGCAAGCCCAACCACGAGTCGGCGCGTCGACACGAACAACTTATGCGGGCCGCACTGCCGCAGGCAGAGATCCCGACGCAGCGGGTTCAGGCCCAGTTCGCCAGCGTGGCGCCAGCCATGCGCTCGGCCAAGGACGTGCACGTCGCTGCCTGCGCGGCAACCATCCAGACCGGTGGCTTCTACCCCGGCACCCAGGTCGTCAGCCTCGTCACCAAGAACATCCGCGACTTCGGTGTCCGCAGTCTCGAAGCGCTCGGCATCAAGGTCCAGCGCCCAGACGCCTTCTTGCTGGCGCAGTTCCGGAGGGACCCACCGTCGATCGCTACGGCGTTCGCCAGCCTGCGCGCCACACTGCGCTCAGCACCCGAACCCGACCATCTGCTGGAACGATTGGCCGCCGACGGTCAGAGCCTGACGGCCGCGGCCATGCACGACGCCTGGCGACAAGGCGCCGTGCGCCTCTGAAGACATCTTTCATGCTCCCCTGGGACGGCCTTCCACAAGGGGCGCTGTCCTTTGCGCAACAAGCCTCGGCGCGGATGCGGATGGCTTTCATGGTTTTGCCTCCTTGCGCCGATCCGCGCCCCTCAGGACAACCGGTAACCCACAGCGCCACCAAGGCCGTCGCTACCCGGGCTGGCCCGCACCGCGCAGTACTTGAACTCGGGGATCTTGGCCACCGGGTCGAGCGCGGGGTTGGTCAGCTGGTTGATCGCTGCCTCGAACCAGCAAAAGGCGACAAACACCGTGCCGGGCGGCGAACTGTCGTCGGCGCG
>JANYKR010000140.1 GCA_025358155.1 Betaproteobacteria bacterium | reverse complement strand
TGCTTAACGCTCCCTCCAGCCGCTGGAGCTGCCATCAGCTGCAGTGGCCGGTCGTAGTGCCGTGGACTGCGTGCCTCCCGCAGCCCGAGACTCCGGCCACGATCTTCGCATTTTCTGTCGCCCCGACCTTGACTGAATTGCCTGTGTCAGTCTTCGCTGTCGAGGGCACAGCCGGTGACCGATGCCGATGGTCAGCCGGTGGCCGACGCCGACCTGCGCGAGTTCGAGAACGTGCCGTCGAAACAGGACATCCGCGACTACTTCGCCCGCGAGGTACTGCCCCATGTGCCCGACGCCTGGATCGACGAGGGCAAGACTGACCTGAAGGATGGCGGCGTGGGCGTCGTGGGCTACGAGATCAACTTCAACCGGTACTTCTACACCTACGTGCCGCCGCGGCCTTTGGAGGCCATCGATGCTGACTTGAAGGCGGTGGAGTCGGAAATTGCAGCGCTGCTGGCGCAGGTGCCCGATTGACCACCGACAGCGTCACCATGCAGCAGTTGGACTTGTTCAACAGCCTGCCTGCGGCGAGCGAAGGCACAGACCTGGAATTCAAGGCGGCCAAGGGCGGACTGCCCGGCAGCTTCTGGGAAACCTATTCCGCCATGGCCAACACCGATGGCGGGATGATCGTGCTGGGTGTTGCCGAGCGCGGTGGCATCTTGTCCTTTGACGGTGTGCCAGATCCCGGACAGCTTCGCACCACTCTTTGGAACCAGCTCAACGACCGACAGAAGGTCAGCGCCAACCTGTTGTCCGCAAATGCCATCCAGGTCAGCACGCAGGGTGGGCGCCAATTCCTGACGGTGCAAGTTCCGCGCGCCAGCCGAGAGCAGCGTCCGGTCTATGTGGGCGCCAATCCGATGACCGGCACCTACCGCCGTGCCGAAGACGGTGACTACCGCTGCAGCGCTGATGAAGTGCGGCGCCTACTGGCCGACCAGAGTGCAACCGAGCCGGCAGATGCCCGCGTGATTCCGGGCTTCGCGCTAGCCGATCTCGACACCGATTCCATCAAGCAGTACCGCAACCGCTTCTCGTCACGCACGCCCGATCATCCCTGGCTGTCCGAAGACGACACCGGCCTGTTGCTGAAGCTGGGCGCCCTGCGGCGCGACCGCGCCAGTGGCCAGGTCGGCCTGACCGCGGCGGGCCTGCTGATGTTCGGCAGCTTCGAGGCGCTGCGCGAAGGCCTGCCCAGCTACCACGTCGACTACCGGGAGAAGCTGTCCACCGACCCGGCCGTGCGCTGGACCGACCGCATCCATGCCGATGGCACCTGGCAGCCCAACCTGTTCCAGTTCTACCAAAGGGTGCGCCAGCGCCTGGGCGCCGACATCAAGCTGCCCTTCCAGTTGGACGCCGACCTGGTGCGCCGCGGTGAGAGCCCGGCCCACGAGGCCCTGCGCGAAGCCCTGGTCAACGCGATGGTGCACGCCGACCACCTTGGCCCGGGCGGGGTGGTGATCGAGCGTCATGCGGATCGCATCGAGCTGTCGAAACCTGGCTCCCTGCTTGTTTCCCGCGCGCAACTGCTGGCCGGCGGCGTCAGCGAATGCCGCAACAAGGCGCTGCAACTGATGTTCCAGATGATCGGCGGCGGAGAGAAGGCCGGCTCGGGCATGGACAAGATCCGGTCGGGCTGGCAGAGCCAGCACTGGCGGTCGCCCAAGATCGAGGAGACCATGCATCCTGACCGTGTCAGGCTGCTGATGCCCATGGTCAGCCTGATCCCGGCCGAGGTGGATGCAGCATTGCGCCAGCGCTTCGGCGAGACTTACGGCACACTGGACGCGCTGTCGGTGCAGGCCCTGGTCACGGCCGCGGTGGAGGGGGCCGTCAGCAACGGCCGGCTGCAGGAGATTGCCGGGCGGCACCCCACCGACATCACCGCCACTCTGCAAAGCCTAGTGCGCCTGGACATGCTGGCGCGGCAGAAGCAGCGGCGCTGGGCGAGCTACAGCCTGCCAGGAGACTCCCTTCCATCGGACGCCAGCTCCCATTCTTCTGACCCGGTCTCCCTTCCATCCGAAGCCAGCTTCCTTCCATCGGGCCTAGCGACGGAGGACGACTCCCATCCATCCACCGGCGACGGGGAGCCACCGTCCGACCTGCCACCTGGCCTGTGGCACCTGGCCGGCGCTGCGCGTGGCCGGCGGCTGCGCAAGGACGCCCTGGCCAGCCTGATCGAGCAACTGTGTGCCGAGCATTGGCTGAGCGCACGCCAACTGGCCGACCTGCTGGGCCGCGATCCGGCCAACCTGCAGACCAAGGTGCTGGCCGGGCTGGTGCGGGCTGGGCGGTTGGTGTTGCGCCACCCTGACGTGCCGAACCGGCCGGATCAGGCCTACCGCGCGGCCGGAGCCAAGGTTTGAGCGCGGCGAAAGCGCGGTCCCCGGCGGCCCCGCTGCCGGCCGGTTGGCAGTGGCGGCGCCTGAAGTTCCTGGCCCGCGTTCAGACCGGCATGGCCAAAGGCAAGGACATGGCTGGCACCGAAACCGTCGAGGTGCCGTATCTGCGCGTGGCCAATGTGCAGGATGGCTACCTGGACCTGGATGACGTGACCACCATGGCCGTTCCGGTTGCCAACCTGCCACGGTATCGGCTGCAGCCCGGTGATGTGCTGATGAACGAGGGCGGCGATTTCGACAAGCTCGGGCGCGGCCATGTCTGGCATGGGCAGATCGACCCCTGCATCCATCAGAACCATGTCTTCGCGGTGCGGCCGCATGGCGTCTCGCCGGACTGGTTGAACGCTTACACCGGCTCGGCGCTGGCCCAGTTCTACTTCATGGGTCAGGCCAAACAAAGCACCAACCTGGCGTCCATCTCGTCCACCAACCTGATGGAACTGCCGGTGCCGGTGCCACCCGAGCCGGTGCAGCGCCGGCTGTTGGCGCTGATCGACATCGAAACCACCCACATCGACGCCCTGATTGAGAAGAAGACCCGATTCATCGAACTGCTTCTCGAGAAGAGGCAGGCGCTGATCACGCAAGCGGTGACGCGGGGACTAGACCCGGGCGCGCCGATGAAGCACTCGGGGGTGGAGTGGTTGGCGGAGGTTCCTGCCCATTGGGAAGTCAAGCCGCTGAAACTGCTTGTTAGACCGGGATCGTCGGTGACCTATGGCATCGTTCAGCCAGGCGATGCACAAGACGAAGGCGTTCCATTCGTGCAGACAACGAACATCTCCAGAGGCGACTTCAGTCTGGAGAACTTGCAGCGAACGACTGTCGAGATCGCAACCATGTATCCGCGATCCCAACTGGTCGGAGGTGAGGTGATTCTCGGCATTCGAGCCTCAATCGGTGCCGCATACTTAGTACCCGAGCATCTGAGGGGGGCAAACCTATCAAGAGGTGTGGCCCGCATCGACTGCTCTGATGCCATCTCCCCGACCTATCTTGTGCAGTTCCTACGCAGCAGCTCTGTGGCGGCGTACTGGGAACTCTGCCGGCAGGGTTCGACCTTCAATGAAGTGTCCATCGAGACTGTGCGGGAGCTGCCCGTACCCGTTCCCCCGCCAGCGGAGCAAGCTGAGATCGCATTGAAGGCTAGCCGCGACCAAGAGCGAGTCGACATGTTGATCGTTGCCACTCGGCGCAGCATGGCGCTGCTGTCCGAACGCCGCGCCGCCCTGATCACCGCCGCCGTCACCGGCCAGAACGACGTGCGCGCCGAAGTCCCCGAAGAACAAGCGGAGCCGGCGTGAGCCAGATTCACCACGAGTGCGAACTGGAACGCCACATCGTGGCCCAGCTCGCCGCGGCTGGCTGGCTGGTGGGCACGTCAGACGCCTACGACCGTGCCCGTGCGCTGTACCCCGAGGACGTTACCGGCTGGCTGCAGGACAGCCAGCCGCAGGCCTGGGACAAGCTGCAGCGCCTGAACGGCGACAACACCGCCGCCCTTGTGCTGGACCGGCTGGTGAAGACGCTGGAGGGTGCCGACGGCGGCACGGTGCCGGTGCTGCGCCGCGGCTTCGCAGTGGCCGGCGGGGGCCAGTTGGCGATGAGCCAGGCGCTGCCCGAGGACGCCCGCAACGCCACCGTTCTCAATCGCTACGCAGCCAACCGGCTGCGGGTGGTGCCGCAGCTCGTCTACTCGCTGGACACGGCCGACCGCATCGACCTGGTGTTCTTCATCAACGGCCTGGCGGTGGCCACTGTAGAGCTGAAGACCGACTTCACGCAGAGCGTGGAGGCGGCGATGGCGCAGTACCGCGACGACCGGCCGCCGCGCAACGCCAAGACCGGCCGAGCGGAGCCGCTGCTGACCTTCAAGCGCGGGGCGGTGGTGCACTTCGCGATGAGCGACAGCGACATCCGCATGGCGACCAGGCTGGCAGGCGCCGGCACGTTCTTCCTGCCCTTCAACCGCGGCCACGACGGCGCGGCCGGCAACCCACCTGGAACCTTGGCGGATGGGGGCGGCACCTACCCGGTAGCCTACCTGTGGCAGCGTGTGCTGCAGCGCGACCAGTGGCTGCGCATCTTTCACCGCTTCGTGCTACTGGAGCGCAAGGCGGTGGAGGACGCGCAGGGCCGCACCAGCTTCCGCGAAGCGCTGGTGTTCCCGCGCTTTCACCAGTGGGAGGGCGTGACGCAGATGGTGGCCGCGGTGCGGACCGAGGGCTGCGGCCAGCCCTACCTGATCCAGCACAGTGCCGGCTCGGGCAAGACCAACACCATCTCTTGGACGGCGCACGAGCTGATCCGCATTCGCCGGCCCGATGGCGAGCCGTACTTCCACAGCGTGATCGTGGTGACCGACCGCACCGTGCTGGACAAGCAGTTGCAGGACGCCATCGCGCAGATCGAGCACCAGACCGGCGTGGTGCGGGCCATCGACAACGAAGGATCGGCCCTGCCCAAGAGCCAACAGCTCGCGCAGGCGATGCTGGCCGGCACGCCGATCATCGTGTGCACGCTGCAGACCTTTCCGTTTGCGCAGAAGTTGATCCTGGGCGAGCAGAGCCTGCGCAGCCGGCGCTTCGCGGTGGTGATCGACGAGGCCCACAGCAGCACCGGCGGCAGCACCGCCGACGACCTGCGCTACGTGCTGACCGGCCAGAGTGAGGCCGAGTGGGAAACGCTGGGCGCCGACGAGCGGCTGTCGGTATGGCAGTCATCGAGGCAGCGGCCAGGCAACGCCAGCTACTTCGCCTTCACCGCCACGCCCAAGCACAGCACGC
>JANYKR010000139.1 GCA_025358155.1 Betaproteobacteria bacterium | reverse complement strand
GGTGCCACCGGGCTGGCGGCTGGCCGGCAAGCTGCGCACCAGCGCCAGCTTTGCGGGCACACTGGGTGCGCCCGAGATCCGCGGCGACATGGTGGGCAGCGGCCTGGGCGCGCGCAACCTGCTGCAAGGCATCTACCTCAGCGACGGCGAACTGGCGCTGACCCTGGCCGGAGACACCGCACACATTGACCGCTTTGCCTTCAAGGGCGGTGACGGCCTGCTCACGTTGAGCGGCGATGCCGTGCTGGGGGCCACGCCCAGCGCCCATGTCCACCTGGCAGCCGATCACTTTCGCCTGCTGGGCCGCATCGACCGCAGACTGGTCGTCAGCGGTAAAGCCGAACTGCAGCTCGACGCCCAGCGCCTGAAACTCGACGGCAACTTCGCGGTGGACGAGGGCTTGCTCGAACTCAGCCGCAGTGATGCGCCCGGGCTCGATGCCGATGTGCAAGTGCGGCGCGGTGGTGCAGCCGCGGCGGAGCCGGCCGAGCGCGCTGCCGCCGCACCGGTGCTGGCCTTGCCGCTGCGCCAGGCCCAGGTCGCGGTCAAGATCGACCTGGGCCAGAAGCTGCGCCTGCGCGGCCACGGCCTCGACACCGGGTTGCGCGGCGAACTGGCGGTGAGCAGCCCGCAAGGCCGGCTGGCGCTGCGCGGCCAGGTCCGCACCGAGGGCGGCACGGTAGCGGCTTACGGCCAGAAGCTGGAGGTCGAACGCGGCGCGGTCAGCTTCAGCGGCGCGCTCGACAACCCTCAACTCGACGTGCTGGCGATCCGGCCCAACCTCGACGTGCGGGTCGGTGTGCTGGTGGTCGGCCCGGCGCAAAACCCGCGAATCCGGCTCTACAGCGAGCCCGACATGGCCGATTACGACAAGCTGTCCTGGCTGGTGCTGGGCCGTGGGCCCGACGGCCTGGGCCGCAGCGACTCGGCGCTGCTGCAAAGCGCTGCGTTGGCCCTGTTCTCGGGCGAAGGCCAGAGCCCCACCGGTGCCTTGCTCGAACACATCGGCCTGACCGACTTCTCGGTGCGCCAGTCCGACGGCGACACCCGCGAGACCATCGTGAGCCTGGGCAAACAGCTCTCACGCCGCTGGTATCTGGGCTACGAACGCAGCGTCAACGCCACCACTGGCACCTGGCAACTGATCTACCGCATCGCCCAACGCTTCACCCTGCGGGCCCAGTCAGGCACTGAAAACGCACTCGACCTGATCTGGTCGTGGCGCTGGTAGCGGGCCAGTGTCGATGCCAACCCATGCGAGAATTCATACGTAACACCCGGTCAGCCGCCGTAGTTCAACGGATAGAACAAGCGCCTCCTAAGCGCTAGATACAGGTTCGATTCCTGTCGGAGGCACCACGTCAACACCCGCCAGCGTCCGCAGCGGTTCGGCGTATCCCCGGTTTACCTATGAAAATCGCGGTTTCCCGGCCGCAGGCGTCCGCTGAAGTGTGCCACCTTCCGGCTTGAGTGGGGGCACGAATTGGGGGCAGTGGATCGCAGTTTGGGGGCATGCCCCCAGGGGGCACCGTGACAGGGGGCATGCCGGGAGGTCAACAGGTTGCCCAGAATCCGGCCCCTCGGGTTTCGACAGACTTCGACCAGCTCAAGCCCTCGGGAAGCCCCCCCCTCCCATTTCGCGGCTTTGCGAACGGAGTGAAGGCAGCGGTCTTGAGGTCGGCCGCCCCAGAGATTCGGACCCCCCTACCCCTTCGCGGGCGCCCGCCGCCAGCCAGGCCGAAGCACCGGCCACGCCGCGGGGCTTTGCAGACTTGCCCTGCAAACAGGTGGAGACACTGGAGACACTGGAGACAAACACCGCAAGTCGTTGTCAGGCTTGATGTTTTTTGTCTCCACCTCGAAAAGGTCAACTGGTGGCGGGTGGTGGCACCGGACGGCAGCGGACAGCGGCGGATGCGTTGGGGCTTTTCACTGGCAAGGCGTCGGCCGCCAATGCTGCGCGAAAGGGCCACTCGCCCCGGCCCCCCCGGGCCGCACCGCCCACCGCCGACCGGCGTCAGTCGTCGCCGATGTCGTCAAGGATCGAAGACTTGATGCGGTAACACCGGGTCTTGCCAATGCCAGGCAGGCGGACCGAATGGTCGAAGGGCCGGCCCTTGTCGGGCACCAGGTGGCCACGATCCCGCAACAGCCGAAGCATGGCCTCGCGGTCGTGGCCTTCGGCTACTTGCTTGGTGAAGCCGTCGAACAGCACATACCACTCTGTGCGGTCGGCATCGCCCACAGAATCCTTGATGGTCTTGCGCCAGCCCGCCCGCTGCTGGGTGTTGGGCCGGTGGGTGTCGTCGTTCTCCGCCCGGCCCCAGTCGCCGAAGCGGTCTTCGCCATGCTCGGCAAAGAAGGTGCGGGCCTGCCGCAGCATCGCCGCTTCTTCGCCACTGCCGAAGCCACCGGGCCGCATCTTCACCATGCCATAGAAGCACGCCGCCGCGGCTTCGGTGGCCCAGCCGCTGCGCCAGCCGGTCAACCCCCACTCAGTCGCCAGCTCGCCGCCCATCGCCACCAGCGCGAAGCGGTCGGCCATGCGTGACAACTGGCCGTCTGCGGCCTCGGGCACATGGGCCCGGCGGAAGGTCTCCAGCCCTTCCCGCAAGCGGGCCCGCACCGCGTCGAAGTCGCCCGCCACATGCTCCAGGAAGGCCAGCCCTGCATGGCCGTAGTGCAGGGCCGCTTGGTGCACCATGTACTGCGACAGTTCGCGCCCGCCCTCCAGTTCGTGATTCGTCTCGAAGGTGGTGCCAGTGCAGCCCTCGGGCTCGGCCGGTATCGACGGCATGCGCACCCGCTGGCCTTCCATCGGCTGAAGCCGCGCCGTCGCCATGTGCGCCTCGGGCGTCATCTCGCCGCTAGACAGGAACAGCACGGACCAGGAAGGCGTAGGCCGCAGCCCGCCCTTTTGCGCAGCCCGGTTACGGCCGGTTCCGTTTCCCAGCATATAAATCGCCTCCGCGATCACCTTCGGGTCGCATTGCTTCAGCTCGTCCAGGATCAACACCGAGTCACTGTGCAACTGCGCCAGAAACTCCACGGCCGAATCAGTCGCCCGCCACAGGCGTTTCATGTCGGGCGATCCCCACACGCTCGCCGCCGCGTACAGAGCCGATGTCTTGCCCCGGCTCGAAGGGCCGACAAAGTGAAAGCCGCCGCTCTGCAGGCCTGCCAGGCGCAACAGCGGCCCGGCGAAGGCGGCCGATACCGCAAAGGTCGGCCGGGTATTGCCGTCGCATGCCCGGGCCACGCCGCCGCGCCACTTCTCCAGGGTGCCGCGCTGCCGGAAGGGGTGTTCACTGGTGCCCTCGGGTGACAGGATCACCCGTTCATCGGTGGCGCCGAAGGTGCGCCCGGGCAACACGTACAGCCGGCCATGCCAGCCGGCCCGCTCCACCACGCGGGCAAGAGCACGCACCCGCCTGCTCTGGATGTACTGGCCCAGCTTCTCGCGGGCGCCGCGGGTCTCGCCGATGTACAGGCCCAGGTCGGCCAGAGTGCGGCGGTACTCCACGCCGTCGCCTTGCAGCGCCGCGGTGCCGATGGTCCACTCCTTCGGCGTGCCCTCGGGGTCGTTGAACTCGACCAGCCAGCCCCAGCCCGCGCCGTTGGCCAGGCGGGTGCGGGCCGTCACTTGCAGCGGCCCGCACACCAGCATGCCCGGCCGGGCCCGGCCTTGTTGGTCGAAGCCGTTGAACCACACGCCGCGGCGGTCCAGGCTGAAGGGGTCGTGCCCGGCGTCTCCTTCGTCGTCGTCGTCGCCGTGGCGGGTGTCATCGTCGCCGTGGCCCGCATCGGTGGTGCCGCCTTCGGGTGCATCGCCGGCCGCCGGGTCAGCCGTTCCAGGATGGCGGGTGACGGCCCGCGAATCGCGGCCCGCTGGCGCGTCGTGTGCATCGGGTGGCGCGTTGGTGCGCCGTGGCGGGCCGGCAGGGCTTGTGCGGCCCGCTGGGGCCGTTGCCGTGGGCTTTGTCGGGGCCTTCGGCTTCGGCGCGGGTTGTGCTGCCGCCACCGCCGCCGCCTTCGCCACCGTTATCGCCGCCTCGATCCGCTGTCGCACAAGGTCGGCGCCGGCATGCTGGGCCGCATCGTTCCAGTCGGTGCCGCCCTCGGGCAGCTCGGCCAGCTCGGGCCACACCGCCGCACCGTGCACGGCCCGCGCCACCTTGTCGGCGGCCTCGCGCCCGGGGTTGCGGCCGGTTGCGGCTTCGGTGGGTTGGTCGTTGTCGGCGATCACCAGCAACAGCGCCGCCGGGTACAGGCGCCGCAGCTCGCGGGCCACCGCTGCCAGGTTGCCGGCGTCGAAGGCCACCACTGCGGGCCGGCCGGTGGCCTGGTGCACGCTGGCACAGGTGGCGAAGCCCTCGCCGATCAGCAGCACATCGGCGCCGGCCGTTTCGCCGATCAGGTGGAACAAGCCCGCCTTGCGCCCACCGCGGCCGGCCGCGTACAGCTTGCCGCCATCGGGGCCGATGTCCTGCACATTCCACAGGTCGCCAGCCGCGGCACGCATGGGCACCCGCAGCACGCCGCCGGGCGCAAAGCGGGCGCCGTGGCGGTCGTGCAAGCCCTTGCGGCCCAGGTAAGGCGCGGTGCCTTCGTCGGCCGCTTGAATCCACAGCTTGCAGGCATGTGCGGCGCGGTCGCGGTGCTGGGCTTCCTGCCGCTCACGTTCGGCGTCAGCAGCCACGCGGCGAGCCTCGCGGGCTTGGGCTTCAGCGGCCAGGGTGGCGGGGCTGGGGCCTTGTGCGGGCGTCTGCACCGGGTCGGGCCGCCAGCCGGCCGCCTTCGCCATGTGCACCAGGGTGCCGGCGGTCACGCCGCCGCCGGCCTTGATGCTGCGCCAGGTGCTGCGCACATCGGCGGCGCGGTACTTCTCGCCGCGTTGGCTCCAGGTGTCGAAGGTGTCGAAGCCCGCTTCGCCAAGCTCGGACTTCAGGGCCATCGCCACCGCGGCCCATTCATCGCGGGGCACATCGGGCGACAGGTGCGCCAGCATGGCGCGGATGGTCTCGGGTGACAGGGGGGTCATGGGTTGCCAGGGTTGAACAGGTCGCCTTGTGCATGCGCCCCGGTCAGTTCGTAGAAGGTGGATCGGCGTTGGCCGCCGCAGCGGGTGGTCACACGGCCCGGGGTGCGCTGTATCGGCCAGCCATCGGCGATCAGCTCGCACACCCGCTTGGTGACGCTGGGCACATCACAGGCCAGCGCCAGCGCCGGACAACTCGTGCGGCCGTTGGCTCGAAGCCAGGCGATCAGGCGGGCGTGCTGCGCATGGATGTCGTCAGGCGTCGGGGTGCAGCGCATGGCCTGCCCTCCCGGCCGCGGCGCGGATCGCCGCGAAGATCACGCCGCACGCGGCCTGCAACATCGGGCCCGATGCCAGGAACTGAACCAGCGTGGTCAGCTCGGCCGGGTCGGCGGTACCGGCATTGATGCGAGCCACCAGGGCGCGGGCGTAGTCGGCGCCTTCGGCCGCTTCGGCGTTCACCGCCGCGGGTGCGTCAGTGCCCGGGCACATGGCCGTGCTCGTCCATCGACAGGGAGGCACCGCACA
>JANYKR010000136.1 GCA_025358155.1 Betaproteobacteria bacterium | reverse complement strand
GGGTGCGCTGTGGTGCGCATCAGCGCAAGGAACTCGAACGCCTGTGCCGCTACATCACCCGGCCGGCGCTGTCAGATGAGCGGGTGCAGCTCAACGCGGCAGGGCAGGTGGAGCTGAAGCTGAAGACACCTTGGCGCGACGGCACCACACATCTGGTGATGGCGCCGCTGGAGTTCATGCAGCGCCTGGCCGCGCTGGTGCCGCGGCCCAGGCTGCATCTGATTCGCTTCCATGGCGTGCTGGCACGCAACGCCAAGATTCGGGCGCTGGTGGTGACGCAAGGCCCGCCCGCACAGGGCAAGCGGCCAACGAGGCCGCCGCCGTCGCCCAGAGCGCGGTCGAGAACGAGAGCGAACTTGTCCAGGCCCGGCCGCACTGCACCAGCTGGGCGCGGCTGCTCAAGCGCGTCTTTGACATCGACATGCAGCACTGCCCGAACTGCGGCGGCGGGGAACTCAAGATCATTGCCGCCATCCTCGAGCGGCCGGTGGTCGAGAAGATCCTGACTCACCTGGGGCTGGATCCGCAGCCACCACCCCGAGGGCGGGCGTGCGAGGCGGGGCAGGATTTCGCAGCCTGAGCCACGCCGTGAACCACGCCGGCCGTCACAAACACCCCGCCCCAGGGCTGCAACGCAAGACCGCAGCCGGGGCGGCGACGCGCGACGCTTCGGCGCGACACCATCGGAGCCAGGGTCAACCCTGAGAACTTGACCGCCAGCGCCCCTGGTGAACGGTCCAAGGCCCTGCCGACACCGCTCGACGCGACGGCACGGGCGCCAAATCCAGGCACTTCAGGCCGTCGAAGGCCCGTCCTGGTCCTCGCCCAGGGCCTTTGAATTTCCTATGCTCCGCGGCGCGCCGCGCTCAAATGGTGCCAAGCGCCCGCAAGGCTTCGTAGCGTTCCGGGCTGATGCCCAGCCAGTCGAGGTAGATCTGCCGGTTGTGCTGACCCAGATCCGGCGCAGCACCTTCACAGTTGGGCGGCGTGGCCGACAGGTGCATCGGCGAGCCGAACACCTGCACCGGCAGGCCGGCGGCGAGCACCGGCACAAACATGCGGCGCGCGGCTAGGTGCGGGTCGGCCACCACTTCGTCGATGCGCTTGACCGGGGTCAGTGCGATGCGGTCACCGGCCAGGGCTTCCAGTTCGGCTTTGGTGCGGTGCGCAAACCAGCCTTCGATCACCGGCCGCAGACGCCGTTCATAGGTGGCAAGGTCAAAGCGCTTGGGCATGGTGTCGATCTCGGGGTCGTCGGCCAGCTCGGGCATGCCGAACACTGCACAGGCTTCACGCCACAACTTGTCGGTGTAGCTGCCGAAGAACACATAGCCGTCCTTGCAGGCGTATTGGCCATAGGGCCGACCGAAGGGATGGTCGTTGCCCAGAGGTGCCGCTACGATGCCGGCCATCGTGAAGTTGACGACCGCGCTTTCGGTCAGCGTGACCACCGAATCCTGCTGCGCAACGTCGATCCACTGGCCCAGGCCGCTGCGGTCGCGCTCGCGCAGCGCGGCCAGCGTGGCGATGGTGGCGTAGAACGATGCCGCCAGGTCGCCGATGATGCTACCCACCCGCACCGGTGGCTCGCCGGTCTGCCCGTTCATCGACCACAGGCCGCCTGCGGCCTGGGCGGTGCTGTCGAAGGCCGGCCGGCGCGAGTGCGGTCCGGTCTGGCCGAAGCCGCTGATCGAGGTGTAGATCAGGCGCGGGCAAAGCGCCTGCAGGGTCGCGTAGCCCAGCCCCAGCTTGGCCATCGTGCCAGGCCGGAAGTTCTCGGCCAGGATGTCGGCCTTGGCCGCCATCTCCAGGAACAGGGCCCGGCCCTGCGGCTGCTTCAGGTCCAGGCTGACGCCCATCTTGTGGCGGTTGTACTGGGCAAAGTAGCCGCTGCCCTGGCCCGCGACGCCGCCCGAGAACGGCGGGAAATCGCGCACGAAGTCGGGGTCGCTCGGGTGTTCGACCTTGATCACCGTAGCGCCCAGGTCGGCCAGCATCATCGTGCA
>JANYKR010000048.1 GCA_025358155.1 Betaproteobacteria bacterium | reverse complement strand
CCGAGGTCAGGGTGGCGTCGCCGTTGAAGATGCTGGCCCATTGCTTGTAGATTCTGTTCGTCGTTAAAAGCGTTGCACCGCGCTCGTAGCGATGGCTGATGATCTGGAACAGGCAGTCGGCGCCGAACTTGTCGATGGGCAGGTAGCCCAATTCGTCAATGCAGATGACCTCAGGCTTTGTGTAGAGCGCCAGCGCTTTTTTGAAGCCGCCGGTGGCGTGCGCGGCGGTCAGCGTGTTGATGATGTCGATGGCGCCAGTGAACAACACCGAGTGCCCGCGCTGGCACGCTGCGTAGCCCAGGGCTGTCATCAGATGGCTCTTGCCCAGGCCGACGCCGGAGATGAACACCACGTTGGCGTGCTTGGCCACGAAGTCCAGGTGGAAGAGGTTCTGGATTTGCGGCCGGTTAATCTTGGTGGGCCAGTTCCAGTCGAACTTGTCGATGGTTTTGAGCACGGGGAAGCGGGCCTGGCGGATGCAGCGCTGCACGCGCCGGTCCTCGCGCTGGGCGGCCTCGCCGTTGAGCAGCTCGGTGAAATAGTCCAGGTGCGACCAGTGCTTGTCGGCAGCGGTCTTGGCCAGCGGCTGGTAGTTCTCGCGCATGAACGGCAGGTTCAGCGCGGTCAGCTTGGCCTGCGCGGACAGGGCATCGGGGTGGGCATGGCGTGCTCGCATGGTTGTCGTTCCTTCACTCACGGTCGTAGATGGACAGGTCGGGCTCGGGGATCTCGAGCTCGAGCAAGTCGTGAGCGCGGATGAGCTGCAGCGCGGCTGGCTCGACGCCGACGCGCCGGCGGGCGGCCAAGATGTGGGCGATGTACTCGGCGCTGAAGGCCGCCAGCTCCAGCCCGTCGTCAATGGCGCGGGCGACGGCCTCGCGGCCGTGCATCTCGGCCAGGGCGAGGATCTGACGCAGATGCACGCGGGCGTTCACGCGCCGGGCCTCCAGCCCTTCACGGTAGGCCTGGGCCCGAGGTGACAACGCCAGGAACTGCACCAGCAGGCGTTGCTCGCGGGCGCTCTTGCGCTGCAGGACGAGCTGCTGGGCGTGCTCGGGAAGCTCGAAGTCCTTGTTGCGCTGCATGCTTCGCACGTGGCTCGCGACGAGTTGGTCGCCGGCATAGAGGCACACGCGATCGGCCCAAGCCTTCATGGTCAGGCGCTGGCCCACATGGCGTGAGGGCACCGAGTAGGCGTTGGAGTCCAGCGCGACGCGGAACTGCTTGTTCACGCTTGCCGTGCGCACGCGTGCCAAGTCGAAGCCGACGGGTCGCAGCCGCTTGAGGTGGGCGCGCTCTTCCTCGAACATGTCCACGGGCCGACGCTGCGTGGCGCCGTGCACGCGCACGTCGGCCACCGTGTCTACCCACAGCTGGGCGGCGGGCTGCACCGCCGAGAAGTCGAGGAACTCCTGCCCGGCCAGGAAGTTCTTCTTGACGTAGCCCACTCCGTTCTCCACGCGCCCCTTCTCCCAACCCGAGGCCACGTTGCAGGGGCTGATCTCGAAGCCCCAATGGCGCGAGAAGTCCAGGTACTTGGGGTTGAAGACGGGTGCCGCGCCGACCAGGCGCTTGAGCACGGCGGACTTCAGGTTGTCGACCATCAACCGCGCAGGCACCGAGCCGAAGGCGGCGAAGGCGTTCTCATGGCAGGCCAGGAAGAACTCCATCTCCTGCGACACGGTGAACTCCAGGTACATGCGCCGGCTGTAGCACAGCACCATCACGAAGAAGCTCAAGCGCCGGCGTGTGTTGCCGACAGTGACGGTGCCGAACTCACCCCAGTCGATCTGCGCGCACTCACCGGGCTCGAAGTCCAGCTTGAGGAAGGCCGGCTGGCGGCGCGGCCGGATGCAGTGGACGTAGTCCTTGACGATGGTGATGCCGCCGCCGTAGCCGGCCTCGGTCAGCCGCTGGTAGATCTGCTGGGCGCTGTACGGGTGGGCATCGAGCCAGCGCACGATCTGGCCCTTGAAGGCGTCGAGCTTGCTGGCGCGCGGCACGGCCTTGCGCGCTCGGAACTGTTCGACGTTGACCCACCTGGCCACCGTGCGCGCATCCAGGCCCAGCGCACGCGCGGTCTGCGCCACCGTGAGTTGCTGGCGCACCAGGTGGTCGCGGATGCGGCAGAAGATCTCGTAGTCAACCACGGCGTTGCTGCGCCTGCAGCAGCAGCGTGGCCAGGCTCACGGGCTGGCCACCGGCAGCGGCCGGCGCACGCGGTGCCGGGTGCGGCGCCGCCACGGTCCCCGGCAGGGCCAGCACCTGGTACAGGGGCGAGCGATAGGCGATGAGATCCAACTCGATGAGTTGCTGGCGCGCCGCGGCGAACTGCTCATCACTCAGGTGCAGCCGCCGGGCCAGCGTGGCCGCGCCGTAGTAGCTCAGGCCCTGGGCGTCCGACACCGTGATCAGGAACAGATACAGCGCGGCCGAGCGCGCCTCGCAGCGGTCGATGAAGTGCTGCTGTACGAGCGCCTGGTCAACCCAGCTGAACTGCTCGGGGACTTGGCGCAGCCGCTCGGGCCGAAGTAGCTGCTTGATGGCCTTCACCGCACCTCCCGTTGATGACGTCGCGCCCAAGTTGTACGAGGCGCCGGGTGGTGCTGGCCATGTCATCTTGTAACGCCGGCTGGAACAGATGGGCCACAAGCCCCGCCAGCAAAGGCGATTCGGCGTTCAAGAGATCTTGTAACGCCACGGTCGCGCCCGTCTCGACAGGCTCAACACGATCGGCACATTCATCAATCGCATCAGGCACTTGCGGCGTCAAGAGATCTTGTAACGCCCGCGACGGCCGAGCCCTGCCGCGGCTGTAACCCGGATGCGCGGCACGCCACGCCTGCACTCGGGCAACGTGGACGGGGCCGCTGAAGTAGTCGGTGTTGGGCGGCCGGGCCAGCCACGCAGCTTGGCTGGCGGCCTTGCTCGCGCGCCTGCAATCGGCAGCGCAGCAGTACCGCTGGCGCTCACCATTGCGATGGTCGGGGATGAAAAAC
>JANYKR010000047.1 GCA_025358155.1 Betaproteobacteria bacterium | reverse complement strand
CCGAGCGGCATCGCCACCTACTCCCAGGCCGGCGCGCAGTTCCGCTTTGGCCTGGCCTGGACGCTGCTGCTGACCACACCGCTGATGATCGGCATCCAGATGCTGTCGGCCCGCATCGGCTGGGTCACGGGTGAGGGCCTGGGCGCCAACATCGCCAAACTGTGCCCGCGCTGGCTCACACTGGCGCTGGTGGGCCTGCTGGTGGTGGCCAACACCATCAACATCGCCGCCGACATCGGCGCCATGGCCGAGGCAGTGCGGCTGCTGGCGGGCGGCCATGTGGTGCCCTACGTGCTGGGCTTTGGCCTGCTGTCCATCGTGGCCCAGGTCTATTTTTCGTACGAGCGAACGGTGCGTATCTTGAAGTGGCTGACGCTGGCCTTGTTCTCCTACGTCGCGGTGATCTTGTCAGTCTCCGTGCCCTGGAAGCAATTTTTGCAAGAGGCCCTGACGCCCTGGGCCTACTTTCCGCCCGGGGTGTCGATCAACGAGTACGCCGCGATGGTGGTGGCCGTGCTGGGCACGACGATCAGCCCCTACCTGTTTTTCTGGCAGGCGTCGCAAGAGGTCGAGGACAACCACCGCCGACCCGAGGCGGCCGAGCTGCGCTCGCACCCGGCCTATGCCGCCGAGCATTTGTCGCGCATCAAGCAAGACACCTACGTCGGCATGATCTTCTCCAACCTGATTGCCATCTGCATCGTGGTGGCCACGGCGGTGACGCTGAACCAGCACGGCATCACCAACATCCAGACCTCGGCCCAGGCGGCCGAGGCGCTGCGCCCGGTGGCGGGCGAGTTTGCGTTTGCGGTGTTTGCGCTCGGCATCATCGGCACCGGCATGCTGGCGGTGCCGGTGCTGGCGGGCTCGGCAGCCTACGCCGTGAGCGAGGTTCTCGGCTGGAAGTCCGGCCTGTCGCACGACTTCCACCAGGCCCGGGGGTTTTACCTGATCATCATCGCAGCCACGCTGATCGGCACGGTGATCGGCGCGGTCGAGATCGACCCGATCAAGGCCCTGGTCTGGAGCGCCATCGTCAACGGCGTCATCTCGGTGCCGATCATGGTGGTGATGATGGGGATCGGGCAGTCCAGGACGCTGATGGGTGAGCTGACCATCAGCAAGCGCCACCGCTTTTTTGGCTGGGCCGCGACCGGGGTGATGGGCCTGGCGGTGCTCTTCATGGCGGCGACGAGCTTCTGAAGCGGTTGGTTGAAACAGGTGGATGAAGGCCTGCCACTGCCCTACCATCACCGCCCATGCCAGGCACCGTCCGCCCGCAGCCGACCTGCCCACCACGCCCCAAGCACCCACCACCCCCGACACCCGGAGCCCGCGCCATGCCTTCTTCAACCCTGGACACCGGCAGCGCCGACCTGCTCGCCACGCTGGACGCCGGCGTGCTGACACTCACCCTGCACCGGCCCGAAGCCCGCAACGCGATGTCGCGGGCGATGAACGAGGCCTTGCAGCGCCAGCTGGCCGCCGCCGAGCTCGACCCTGCGGTCCGTTGCATCGTGCTGACCGGTGCCGGCCAGGGCTTTTGCGCCGGTGGTGATGTCAAGGGCATGGCCGCCGCCGGTGACGGCACGGTGGGCGCGATGACGATCGACGAGGCCATCGCCCGCCAGCGGCTCAACCAGCGTGCCACCGCCGGCAAGCTGTTTAAGATGGCCAAGCCGACGCTGGCCGCGCTGCCGGGCGCCGCTGCCGGGGCCGGCCTCGCACTGGCCCTGGCCTGCGACCTGCGCATCATGGCCAGCACCGCGATCCTGACCACCGCCTTTGCCCGGGTGGGCTTCAGTGGCGACTACGGTGGCAGCTATTTTTTGACCCAGCTGGTCGGCACGGCCAAGGCACGTGAGCTGTACTTTTTGTCGGACCGGGTCAGCGCCGACGAGGCCTTGCGCCTGGGCCTGTGCAACTGGGTCTGCGCGCCCGAGGACCTGGCCGCCCGCACCCAGGCGATCGCGTTGCGCCTGGCCAATGGGCCGACCGTGGCCTACCGCTACATGAAAGAAAACCTCAACCGGGCGCTGGCCGGCGAGCTGGACGACTGCATGGACCAAGAAGCCACCCACCACATCCACTGCGGCCAGACCGAAGACCACCGCGCCGCGACCCAGGCCTTTGTCGCCAAGCGCGAGCCGGTCTTCAAGGGGCGCTGAAGTGACGATGCCGATGAGCCGCACCCAGGTGATCGCCGAGCTGACCGCGCCCGGTCAGCCCTACGCGCTGGAGACGATCACCGTGCAGGGCCGCCAACTGCGGGTGTTCAGCCAGGCGCCGGCCTCGCTGCGGGCGCTGTTTGCCAGCACCGCCAGCGACCTGCCCTTCATCACCTACGGTGACGAACGCCTGAGCTTTGCACAAGCCTGGGCCGGTGCGGCACGCTTTGGCCACCTGCTGGTGCACCGGTTTGGCGTCAAGCCCGGCGACCGGGTGGCGATTGCGATGCGCAACTACCCCGAATGGGTGCTGGCGTTCACCGCCATCACCTCGGTGGGCGCGATCGCGGTGGCGATGAACGCTTTGTGGCAGGCCGAGGAGCTGGCCTACGGCTTGCGGGATTGCGGCGCGGTGCTGCTGTTTGCCGACCCCGAGCGGCTGGACCGGCTGGCCGGACTGATCGGCCCAGTCGCGCTGCCGGGCCTGCAAGTGATTGCGGTGCGCTCTACCGGGCCGGTGGCGGGTGCGCTCAATCTTGCCGACCTGTTGGCCGACTTGGCGGCCGGGCAACCCAGCGCGTCGGGCGCCTTGACGATGCCCGCCGTCGAGATTGCGCCCGACGATCCGGCGACGATCTTCTACACCTCGGGCTCGACCGGCCACCCCAAGGGCGTGGTCTCCAGCCACCGCAACATCATTTCCGCCCTGCTGTCCTGGGAGCTGGACCGCGCCATCGGCGAGCGCATGGCGGGCATTGACAGCGCCAGCCTGCCGCCGCCGGCTGTCCAGCCTGGCACCTTGCTGGCCGTGCCGTTGTTTCATGTCACCGGCTCGCATGCGGTGTACTTGTCGAGCTACCGGGCGCAACGGCGCATGGTCTGCATGCACCGCTGGGACCCTGAGCTTGCGGCCGGCCTGATCGAGCGCGACCAGCTCAGCTCGCTGGTCGCACCGGCCGCGATGACGGGTGACCTTGTGCGCATTGCACGCAGCGGCAAGTACCAGCTCGGTTCGCTGCTGATGGTGGGCGGTGGCGGCGCGCCCAGGGCGCCCGAACAAGTGCGGCAGATCGGTGCCAGCTTTGGCCAGGCCCTGCCCAACACCGGCTGGGGCATGACCGAGACCAATGCCATCGGCGCTGGCATCGGTGGCCAGGACTACCTGGACCGGCCGGCCAGCTCGGGCCGCTGCGCGCAGGTGCTCGAGCTCAAGGTGGTGGACGAGCTGGGCGAGGCCCTGCCTGCGAATGAGCGCGGTGAGTTGCTGGTGCGCGGCACCTCGATCTTCTCGGGCTACTGGAACCGGCCCGAGGCCAACGCCAGCGCGTTTGTCGACGGCTGGTTCCGCACCGGCGACGTGGCGCTGATCGACGACGAGGGCTTTGTCTTCATCGTCGACCGGATCAAGGACTTGATCATCCGGGGCGGCGAAAACATCGGCTGCGGCCAGGTCGAGGCCGCGCTGCTGCTGCACCCCGAAGTGTTTGAAGCCGCTGTCTACGGCGTGCCCGACGAGCGGCTCGGCGAGGAGGTGGGCGCCACGGTGCACGGCAGCCCGACGCTGGAGGTCGAGGCGCTGCGCGAGTTTCTGGCGTTGCACCTGGCACGCTTCGAGGTGCCGCGCTACATCACGCTCTCGGCTGATCCGCTGCCCCGCACCCCCTCGGGCAAGATCCTGAAGCGGGAGATCAAGCTCACGGCGCTGGCCGGGCAAGCTCAGCACGGCCCGGCGCCGTAGCGGTTGGCGCCTGCCGCGCTGCAGCGGGCGTCTAGACTGGCGTCATGAGCAACAGTACCGACCGCCCTCCCACCGACCGCCCTCCCACCGACCCCGATGCCGAGGCCCCCGACGAGGCCTTGCACCAACCGCGTTTGTGGCGCGACAACGGCTGGACCGCCCAGGTCATCAAGAACAACGACGACGAGGGCTGGGCGGTGGCGATGTACCGCGACGGCCAGTCCGAGCCTGCGCTGGTCGGCCCCTGGACGATGGGCCGGGACAAGAAAAACCCCAAGCCCCTGTCCACCGACGCCTTCAACACCCTGGTCAAAACCGCGTCCGAGGTGATCCGCCGGCATGAACAGCACCTGCAAGCCACCCTGCATCCGCAGATCACGGTAGACGCGCTGGGCCAGCGGGTGCGGGTGGCGCTCGACATCGAACCCGATGACGACGCGCCGCAAGCTCGCCTGAGCGCATTTGATGCGGCCGGCGAGCTGCTGGGCCAGGCCGCCGTGTCGCCCGCCTTCAAGCTCAACCGGGCCAGTGCCATTGCCTGGGTGGAGGGCGGTTTTCAGCGACTGCGCTGAACGCTGCGGTCAGGCCTTGCGCAGCCCGAGCGGCTGCAGCTTGCCGGGGCTGGTGCGCGGCGGGACCTGAAGTCGCTTGACCGGTTGGGCTGGCGACGAACCCATCGCCGGAATCGGCACCCCCGTCCGGTCAGCCCGGGCAAGCCAGCGCAACTTGACGGAGGTCAAACTTGGCGGCGGCTGAGGCGCCAACAATCCGGCCCAACTGCCAGGCTGCCCTGCGCAGAAGGAGCGCGAGGCATGTTGCAGATCCGGATCCACGGTCGGGGTGGCCAGGGTGTTGTCACCGCCGCCGAGTTGCTGTCGGTGGCAGCGTTCGAGCAAGGCCGCCATGCGCAGGCCTTCCCCAGTTTCGGGTCCGAGCGCACCGGCGCACCGGTGGTGGCGTTTTGCCGCATCGACGAGCGCGAGATCCGCCTGCGCGAGCCGATCCTGGCGCCCGATGTGCTGATCGTGCAAGACCCCACCCTGCTGCACCAGGTCGATGTGTTCCAGGGCCTGCGGCCCGACGGCTATGTGTTGATCAACAGCAAGCGCAGCTTCGACGCGCTGGGGCTGGCCGACCTGACCGCGCGCTTCCGCCATGAGCGCCTGACCACCGTGCCGGCCACCGAAATCGCCCTCAAGCACCTGGGCCGACCGCTGCCCAACGCGGTGCTGCTGGGCGGCTTTGCAGCACTGTCAGGGCTGATCACGCTGGATGCGGTGGCGCACGCCATCCGCGCCAAGTTCAGCGGCAAGGTGGCGGACGCCAACGTCGCCGCCGCCACCGAGGCCCATGCGTTTGTGCAGCGCGAAATGGAGGACCTGGCCCATGCTCAAGCAGATTGAAGGCTCACGCGCGGTGGCCGAGGCGGTGGCACTGTGCCGGCCCGAGGTGATCTGCGCCTACCCGATCTCGCCCCAGACCCATATCGTTGAAGGCCTGGGCGAGCTGGTCAAGAGCGGCGCGCTGGCGCCCTGCGAGTTCATCAACGTCGAGAGCGAGTTTGCGGCGATGAGCGTGGCCATCGGCGCATCGGCCGCCGGTGCGCGCAGCTACACCGCCACCGCCAGCCAGGGCCTGTTGTTCATGGCCGAGGCGGTCTACAACGCGTCCGGCCTGGGCCTGCCTATCGTGATGACGGTGGCCAACCGCGCCATCGGCGCACCGATCAACATCTGGAACGACCACAGCGACTCGATGAGCCAGCGCGACTGCGGCTGGCTGCAACTGTTTGCCGAGACCAACCAGGAGGCCCTGGACTTGCACATCCAGGCCTTCAAGCTGGGCGAGGAGTTGTCGATGCCGGTGATGGTCTGCATGGACGGCTTCATCCTGACCCACGCCTACGAGCGGGTGGACATGCCCAGCCAGGCCGATGTTGACGCCTTCTTGCCGGCGTATTCGCCGCGCCAGGTGCTCGACCCTGCCGATCCGGTGTCGATCGGCGCAATGGTCGGTCCAGAGGCCTTCATGGAGGTGCGCTACCTGGCGCACGCCAAGCAGACACTGGCGCTCGACCTGATCCCGCAGATCGCGGCCGAATTTGCGCAGCGTTTTGGCCGCTCGTCCGGCGGGCTGGTGCGGGCCTACCGCTGCGAGGATGCGCAAACCATCGTGGTGGCGCTGGGCTCGGTGCTGGGCACCCTCAAGGACACGGTGGACGAGCTGCGTGCGGGCGGTGTCAAGGTGGGCGTGCTGGGCATTCAGTCGTTTCGGCCATTTCCGCTGGCGGCAGTGCGCGCCGCCCTGCAAGGCGCGCAGCGGGTGGTGGTGCTCGAAAAAAGCTTTTCGGTCGGCCTGGGCGGCGTGGTCTCCACCGATGTGCGGCTGGCGCTCTCAGGCCTGCAACTGCACGGCTACACCGTGGTGGCCGGCCTGGGCGGGCGGGCCATCACCAAGGCCTCGCTGGCCCGCACCCTGCTCGAAGCGGTGGCCGACACGCTGCCGCCACTGAGCTTTCTCGACCTGGACTGGGGCATCGTCAACCGCCAGTTGCAGCGTGAGGCCGCCATGCGCCGCAGCGGGCCGATTGCCGAGAACCTGCTGCGGGATGTCGGCAGCGTCGCGGCCAAGGTGGTGTGAGATGAAGCCTGAAGTCAAGTTCTACCAGACCGGCACCTTCACCGTCGGCAACCGCCTGTTGACCGACGAGCAACGCAGCGTGCAGGCCTCGACCGCGCGCAGCAACTCGCTCAACAGCGGCCACCGCGCCTGCCAGGGCTGCGGCGAGGCGCTGGGGGCCCGCTACGCGGTCGATGCCGCGATGCGGGCCACCCACAACCAGTTGATCGCCGCCAACGCCACCGGCTGCCTGGAGGTGTTTTCAACGCCCTACCCCGAGTCGTCCTGGCAGCTGCCGTGGATCCATTCGCTGTTTGGCAACGCCGCTGCGGTGGGCACCGGCATCGCGGCCGCGCTCAAGGTCAAGGCCATCAAGGCGGGCCAGCGCCAAAGCGCGGTGCGGGTGATCGCCCAGGGCGGTGACGGCGGCACCACCGACATCGGCTTTGGTTGCCTGTCGGGCATGTTCGAGCGCAACGACGACGTGCTCTACATCTGCTACGACAACGAGGCCTACATGAACACCGGCGTGCAGCGCAGCTCGGCCACGCCGGCGGCGGCGCGCACGGCCACCACGATGGCGGTGGGCGCCCAGCCCGGCGCCGCATTTGGCCAGGGCAAGAACCTGCCGCTGATCGCGATGGCGCATGAGATCCCGTACGTGGCCACCGCCACGGTCGACAACCTGCGCGACCTCGAGGCCAAGGTCGAAAAGGCGATGTCGGTGCACGGCGCGCGCTACCTGCACATCCTGGTGCCCTGCCCGCTGGGCTGGGGCTCGGCCAGCTGCGACACCCTCAAACTCGCCCGACTGGCACGCGAGACCGGCATCTTCCCGGTGTTCGAGGCCGAACACGGTGAGGTAACCCAAGTCACCCAAATCCGCCACCGGGTGCCGGTGGACGAATACCTGCGACCACAAAAGCGCTTCGCACACCTGTTCAGCGCCCCAGGTCAGCCCGAGATGCTGGCCCGCATCCAGGCCGATGCCGACCGCAACATCCGCCGATTCAAGCTGCTGGGCGACGAGGGGCTGGCACCATGACGATGCAAAAACCGTTTGCGATCACGCTGGACCCCGGCTCGTCGCTGGCCAACAAGACCGGCAGCTGGCGCACCGAGCGGCCGGTCTACGTCAACCGCCTGCCGCCCTGCAATGCCCAGTGCCCTGCCGGTGAGGACATCCAGGGCTGGTTGTTCCATGCCGAGAGCGGCGACTACGCCAGCGCCTGGCGCCACCTGACCCGCGACAACCCGTTCCCTGCAGTGATGGGCCGGGTTTGCTACCACAGCTGCGAGGGGGCCTGCAACCGCGCCCAGCTCGATTCGGCCGTGGGCATCAACTCGGTCGAACGCTTCCTGGGCGATCAGGCCCTGGCCCAGGGCTGGAGATTGGACGCGCCGGCCGCTGACACCGGCAAGCGGGTGCTGGTGGTCGGCGCCGGGCCATCGGGCCTGTCGGCCGCCTACCAGTTGCGGCGCCTGGGCCACCAGGTCACCGTGCTCGAAGCCGGACCACTGCCCGGCGGCATGATGCGGTTTGGCATCCCCAGGTACCGACTGCCACGCGATGTGCTCGACGCCGAGGTGCAGCGGATCGTCGATCTGGGGGTTGAACTCAAGCTCAACACCAAGGTCGCCAACATCGGGCAGACGATGGCAGATGGCGGATTTGACGCCGCGTTTCTGGCCGTGGGTGCGCACCTTGCCAAGCGTGCCTACATCCCCGCCAAGGACTCGTCGCACATTCTCGATGCGGTGGCGCTGCTGCGCTCGATGGAGGTCAGCCCGGACGCCGGCTCCCAGGCGCTGCTGGGCCGGCGCGTGGTGGTCTACGGCGGTGGCAACACCGCCATCGACGTGGCCCGCACCGCCAAGCGCCTGGGCGCCACCGATGCGGTCATCGTCTACCGCCGCACCCGCGAGAAGATGCCGGCGCACGACTTCGAGCTTGAGGAGGCGCTTGAAGAGGGTGTGATGGTCAAGTGGCTGTCGACCATCAAGCAGACTGATTTGGGCGGCAACGCAGGAGAACTGACGATCGAGAAGCTGGTGCTCGACGCCCACGGCAACCCGCAGCCCACCGGCGAGTTCGAGACCCTGGCCGCCGACTCGCTGGTGCTGGCGCTGGGCCAGGACGTGGATTTGTCGCCGCTGCAGGATGTGCCTGGCCTGGAGGTGACGGGCGGCGTGGTGCAGGTCGACCCCGTCACGATGATGACCGGCCGGCCCGGCCTGTTTGCCGGTGGCGACATGGTGCCGGCCGAGCGCAACGTGAC
>JANYKR010000033.1 GCA_025358155.1 Betaproteobacteria bacterium | reverse complement strand
CGATGGAGGTCAGCATCGAGCGCGAGGGCGCGGTCAAGCCGGTTTGCGTGGCAGAGGCCGTGTCGCGGCGGTTTACCTGAGGGCAGCCCGCCTGCGGCACCCGGGCGCGGTGCTGGCAGTGCTGCGCAAATGAGCAAGGAGGAGGAGGGCCATGAGAGTACTGCTGGTTGACGACCATCCGCTGATCCTGTCGGCACTGCGCCACATCATCCACGGCCTGGACGCCAGCATCCAGGTGCTCACGGCCGAGAACCCGCATGACACCTTTGCCTTGCTGGCGGTCGACGCCGAGGTCGACCTGGTGCTGCTCGACCTGAACCTGGGCCAGGCGGTGGATGGTTTTGCCGTGCTGGCCGATCTGCGTGAGTACCATCCGGCGCTGCCGGTGGTGGTGGTCTCGGCCACCGAGCGCCTGAGTGACATGGTGCGGGTGATCGACATGGGCGCGATGGGCTTTGTCTCCAAGTGCTCATCCACCCGAGAGTTGTCCGAGGCGCTGGCGCTGGTGCTCTCGGGCGGGGTCTATATCCCGCCGGCCTTGCTCGGACTGGCGCGCACACCGGGCGTTAACCTGGCGGCCGCCGCCGCAGCCGCCGATGCCGCCGCCAGCCAGCGAGCGCAGCGTTGGCTGGCAGGCCAGAGCGCCCACACCGGCGTCTCACCCGCCATGGTGAGTCATGTTGTGCCTGATGTGGTTCCAGATGGTGTGCCCGCTGCCTTGACCCTCCACGACCCTGCCGTGCTGCGGCCCATGCCCCTGGTTCGCGAGCCTGCGGTCAGCGCCGCTGCCGGCGCCTGGGCTGGCGCCGGCGCCACAGTGGACCGCGCCGGCATGGCCGGCCTGGGCCTGACGCCGCGCCAGTCGGATGTGCTGACGCTGTTGCTCAAGGGCCTGCCCAACAAGCTGATCGCCCGTGAGCTCAATGTCTCGGTCGAAACTGTCAAGGACCATGTGGCCGCCGTGCTGCGCGCGCTGGGCGTGGGCTCACGTACCCAGGCGGTGCTGGTGGTCAGCCGTTTGTCGCAGGGTTCGGCAGCTCGGCCTTGATGGGCTCGGCTGGCGCCGGACCTGTCGGACCCGCAGCATTCGCCAGCCCGGCCGCCCGCACCACCGTGACGGTGCAGCCCGATTGCGCCACTACTTGGGAGGACACGCTGCCCAACAAGCGGCGCAGCGTGGAGGCCCCCCGGGCGCCCACCACCAGGTGATCGACCTGGTTGCGCTGGGCAAATTCAACCAGCGAATTGGCCACGTCCGTTGCCTCCAGCACATGAAAGGTCAGCCGGCCCTCGTCGAGGTTGAGCGCCTTGCTGATCGGCCGCGCCCAGTGCTTGAGCGCCACCAGCTGCTTGACATGCCGGCTGCGGCCCTGCTCATCGACCAGGTCGTCGAGCCCCATGCGGGCGATTTTCATCACGCTGACGCAAGCCAGTCGGGCGCCCGGCTCGGTCAGCACGATGCGCCGCACGGTCTCGCGCAATTGCTGCAGCAACTCGGTGGTGGCATGGTCAATGTCGACCGCCGCCATCACGATTGGGCTGCGGTCGAGCCGCTCGGCCAGCGACATGCGGTCCTGGCCGGGCTCGGACCCGAGCGCAAAGAACCAGCGTTTGAAGGTCTTGACCATGCCGCTTTTTTGCAGCTTGTCGGCGCGCCGCGTCAGCACGATCTGGCCGGGCGCCTGCAGGTCGGCCGCGAGTTGTCCGGCGGTCTGGTAGCGGCGCTCGGGATGCACTTCCAGGCATTTGAGGATCACCTCTTGCAGCCAGGGCGGGCAATCGCGGCGCAGAGTGCGCGGTGGCACCGGGTCGATGTAGAGCCGGCGGCGCAGGCCGCGCACGCTGTCGGGCTGGCCAAACGGCCGCTCGCCGGTGGTGAAGTGGTAGAGCATCACGCCCAGCGCAAACAGGTCGCTGCGCGAGTCGTTGCGCACAAACTGCACCTGCTCGGGCGACATGTAAGGCCCGGTGCCCATCGGCAGCGTGAACTCCTCGTCCAGCAGGTCGGGCAGGTGGTCGTGACGTGACAGCCCAAAGTCCACCAGCACCGCGCAGCCGTCGGGCCGGAACATGATGTTGCTGGGCTTCACGTCCAGATGCACCAAGTGCTGGCGGTGCACATCGTGCAGCGCGGTGGCCACCCGCGAGCCGATCTCGATCACCTCGTCGAGTGCCAGCGGCGCCTCGTCGAGCCGGGCGCGCAGCGAGACGCCCTCGATCGCCTCCATCACGATGTAGGGCTGGCGGGTGAAGTCGCCCTTGGCGATGAACTTGGGCACATGCGGCCCGCTGAGCATCGGCATGATCATCTGCTCGACCTCGAAGCCGACGATGGTGGCCGGGTCTTCGCCGCCCTTGATACGCGGCACCTTCATGATCAGCGGCAGCCGCGAGTCGCCCGAGTGGTTGACCTCGCTGACCCGCCAGATATGGGCCATGCCGCCGACATGCAGTTTTTCTTCAAGCCGGAAACGGTCGATCACCATGCCCGGCGCCAGCACGCTGGGTGCGTTTTGACCGCCAACGCCGCTGTAGCCCAAGGTGTTGCTGTAGAGCTTGGAGTCCACGGGTCAGTGCCCGTCTTCGAGCCGGCTGGCCAGGCGCTGCGGCAGGTTGGCGGCCAGGATCTTGGCGCTGGCGCTCTCGAAGTCGTAGGGCACGCGGTGAAACCACAGCTCGAAGCTGTCGTCATCGAACATTGCGTAGCAAGCGGCCGGATTGCCGTCGCGCGGCTGGCCGGCCGAGCCCGGGATCACCAGCCATTGCCGGTGCGGTGGCAGCGGGATCGCCACACCCGGCGTCGGCACAAAGTCGCCGGCCTTGCCAATGCTGGAGAGGTGAAACAGCTTGGGCTCGTGCATGTGGCCGCAAAAGGTGTAGCGGCAGTCGGTGGCATGCAGGCTGCGCACCGCGTCTGACCGGCCGGTGATGTACTCCCAACCGGCAGGCGCCCACGCATTGGCATGCACATAGAACTGGTCGCCGTGGCGCTGGGTCATGGGCAGGCTGGCCAGAAAGTCGAGCTGGCTGGGGTCGAGCTTGGCGCGTGTCCACTCGACCACAAAACGGGCGTCGGCCCGCATGCCGGGCGCGGCGCCGCGCACCACCGCCTGGTCATGGTTGCCCATCACCACGATTGCGCCCTGGCGCACCAGCGTGCGGACCTGGTCAACCACCCAGCCGGGGTCGGCACCGTAGCCTACAAAGTCGCCCAGCAGCACCCAGCGCTCGGCGCCCTGGCTGCGGGCGTGATCGAGCACCGCCTCGACCGCTTCTCGGTTGGCGTGCAGGTCGGTGATGACGGCACATTTCATGGGGGCGACGGGGGCGGCCGGTGGGCGCGCTTGGAGGCTTTTGCGTCCTGCAAAACCTGCCGGTATTGTGCGTCAGTGCGGGTGCGGAACGCGCCAGCCGGCCAGGGCATCGCGGGCCTCTTCACGGCGCACCACCGGGTTGTAGTCCATGTCGCCGAAGTCGGCCGCGTCCAGGCGCTGGAAGTCCTCGGTGCCAGCGCCGGCGCGGGGCCAGTTTGCTGCATGCGAGTCGCGCTGGGCCAGGCGCTGGTACAGCACCTGACCGGTCTTGCTGCGGCGCATCAGCTGCACGGGCAGCCGGGCTACCGGATCCCAGCGCAGGTCCACCCACTCGCCATCGAGCTCACCCTGGTAGTGACGCGATGCACCCCGCTGGGCATCCGGCAAGCGCCGCAGCCGGGCCAGGTCGGCCTCAGTCAACAGGCTGCCCAAGGCTTGCCAGTCGGCCTGCACGCCCAGCGTGCGCAGCTCGCCGGCGCTGTAGTCGATCAGATGGCGGTCATTGCGCAGCACCCGCAGCAGACGGATGCCGCTGCTGTCGCGGCGCCAGATGTCCTCGCGGCCGCCGCCCTTGATCCAGCTGATCTCGGCGGCCGAACGCTGGAGCTGCCACTGCTGAACCTGGGCAGCGCGGCCGTGTGCGGTCCAGGTCACGCGGTAACTTGCCACCAAGTCCGGTGCGGCTGTGACTTGCGCCGCGCTGGCTGCTGGCAGCGGCATTGGCGCCCAAGGCTGGGCCAGGGCGGGCAGGCTGATAGCCGCCGCAGCGGCAAGCGCCACGGCGACGAGGGCCCAGCCCACGCCCCTAGAACCCGAAGGCCTCGCGCATGACATGGAAGATCCAGTTTTGCTCCATGCTGCCGCGCACCAGGTAGGCCTTGGGGCCACGCGCCCAGATGCCCACGTCTTCGCCGCCATGGGTTTCGCTGGACAGCGGCACGACGGCTTCTTGCAGAAAGTTCAGCGCCGTGGTGTCCACGCTGCTCAGGTCGGGCCGCGCGCCACCCCGGTAGCCCGGGCCGTTGGCATAACCCAGCGTGCTGAACGGCAGGCCGTTTTTGTCCAGCGTGAGCTTGCTCGGCGTGCCGTCTGTCTTGGGCACGCCCTTGACCAGGCCCAGGATCGGGTTGCCCCGGTTGGGGTAGCCGGCGATGGTGAAAGTGTGGCTGTGGTCGGCGGTGACGATGATCAGCGTGTCTTGTTCGCTGGTCATGGCCATCGCCACGCGTACCGCATTCGACAGCTCGATCGTGTCCTGCAGGGCCCGGCTGGCGTTGCCGGCGTGGTGGGCATGGTCGATGCGTCCGGCCTCGACATGCAGGAAATATCCCTTGGGGCTGTCTTGCAGCAACCGAATCGACTTGGCCGTCATCTCGGTCAGCGAGGGCTCACCCGCCGGGTCGCTGCCGCGGTCGGCCTCGTACTGCATGTGCGAGGGCTCGAACAAGCCCAGCACCGGCCCGGCGCTGGCCGCATCGATCGCATCGAACTGGGCCTTGTTCCAGACGTAAGCTGCACCCGCACCGCGGCTGGCCAGCCACTCAGCGGTGAGGTTGCGGCCGTCATTGCGCCGGCCTGGGGTGGTGGGGTACTCGGGGTCGGCCTCGGACTTGGGCAGGAAGTAGGTGCGGCCACCGCCCATCGCCACCTTCAGGCTGGCGCGCACCGTGGGGCTGAGCTCGATCAGCTGGCGGGCGATGTCTTTGGTGCTGCAGCCCGGTGTCGGGATGTTGCTGTCGGCCTCCCAGTCGCGCATGGGGGTGTGGGCGTAGGTGGCGCCGGGCGTGGCATGGGTCAGCCGGGCGGTCGACACGACGCCGGTGGCGCGGCCGTTGGCAGCGGCCAGCTCCAGGATGGTGGGCAGCGCACGCGCGGTCACTTTGGCGCCGTCGCATTCGTTGCGGGCGGTGGTGTGATCCACCGACAACATGCCCTCGCGCGCCTTGTAGCCGGTGAACAACGCGGTGGCGGTGGGCGCCGAGTCGGCGGTCTGCTGGTCCCAGGAGTAGGTCTTGGACAGCGCGCTGTAGGGCAGGGTCTCGAACGACAGCCGGTTTTCTTCGCCGGGCTTGCCCTTGATCTGGCCTTCGAGGATGCGGGCGGCGGTCTGGGTCGAGATACCCATGCCGTCGCCGACAAAGATGATCACGTTGCGGGCCCGGCCGGTGTTGTCCTGCAGCGCCTTGCTGGCGGCGATGAAGGCGTTGCCGGCCTTGTTCCAGTCGGCCACCGATTCCGGGCCCTGGACGGCGGGTTCGGCAGCGAAGGCGTCGGTGGGTGGCAAGCTGCACACCAGCATTGCAGCGACAGTGATCAAGTTCTTGGTCATGGGTTTTCTCATCATCCGATGCGCCCCAGCAACAGGTACTCCATGAGTGCCTTCTGCGCATGCATCCGGTTCTCTGCTTCATCCCAGACCACCGACTGAGGTCCGTCAATCACCTCGGCGGCCACTTCTTCGCCCCGGTGCGCCGGCAGGCAGTGCATGAACAGGGCATCGGGTGCGGCGGCGGCCATCATTTCGGCGTCCACGCACCAGTCGGCAAAGGCGGCCATGCGGACCGCGTTTTCGGACTCGTATCCCATGCTGGTCCAGACGTCGGTGGTCACCAGGTTGGCGCCGCGGCAGGCCGCCAGCGGGTCGGCAAACACCTTGTAGCAGTTGCTTGAACCGATGCCCGCCACTTTGGGATCGACCTCGTATCCGCCCGGCGTGCTGATGTGCAGCGTGAAGCCCAGGATATCGGCCGCCTGCAGCCAGGTGTTGGCCATGTTGTTGCCGTCGCCCACCCAGGCCACGACCTTGCCCTGGATACTGCCCCGGTGCTCGATGTAGGTGAACACGTCGGCCAAGATCTGGCACGGGTGGAACTCATTGGTCAGGCCGTTGATCACCGGCACCCGGGAGTGCGCCGCAAAGGCCTCGATCTTGGTGTGCTCGTAGGTGCGGATCAGTACCAGATCGACCATGCGGCTGATGACGCGCGCAGAATCCTCGATCGGCTCGGCCCGGCCCAGCTGGCTGTCGCCGGTGGTGAGGTGTACCACCGAGCCGCCCATCTGGTAGAGCCCGGCCTCGAAGCTGACGCGGGTGCGGGTGCTGGCTTTTTCAAAGATCATCGCCAGCGTGCGGTCCACCAGCGGCTGGTAGCGCTCGTAGTTCTTGAAGCGCGTCTTGATGGTGCGGGTGCGCTCGAACAGGTAGGCGTACTCCTCGGCGCGCAAATCCTTGAACTGCAGGTAGTGTTTCATCAGGCTCGGTCCTGGTTTCATGACTCGGGCTTCATGACGCGGGTTGCATGAGTGCAGCGTCGGCCAGTGTCAAGCCTTGGGCGCCGCCAGAAAGTCCCGCAGCAGCGGCACCAGGATGCCCACCAGCTCGTCGGCCTCGGCCGCGCTCAGGATCAGCGGCGGCAGCAGCCGGATCACACTGTCGGCGGTGACGCTGATCAGCAGCCCGGCCTGGGCGGCTTTGAGCAGCAGCTCATTGCACGGCCGGTCCAACTCGATGCCGATCATCAGGCCCTGGCCGCGGATCTCTTTCAAGCCGTTCACACCCGTCATGCCCTCGATGATGCCGGCGCGGATGCGCTCGCCCATCGCTGCGGCATTGGGCATCAGGCCGTCTTCTTCCATGATGCGCAGGGTTTCGATGCCGGCACGCATCGCCAGCGGGTTGCCGCCAAAGGTGGTGCCGTGGTTGCCGGGTTGCAGCACGTCCTTGGCGCGCGGGCCGGCGACAATGGCGCCGATCGGCACGCCCGAGCCCAGGCCCTTGGCCAACGGCATCACGTCCGGCTTGATGCCGGCCCACTGGTGCGCAAACCATTTGCCGGTGCGGCCGATGCCGCACTGCACCTCGTCGAGCATCAGCAGCCAGTTCTGCTCGTCGCAGATCTGGCGCAGGCCGCGCAGGATGTCGATCCGGGTCGGATTGATGCCGCCCTCGCCCTGGATCGTCTCCAGAAAGATCGCCACCACGTTCGGGTTGCTGCGCGCCACCTCGCGCACCGCGTCCAGGTCATTCAGCGGCAGCCGAACGAAGCCTTCAACCAGCGGACCAAAACCGGCCTGCACCTTGGGGTTGCCGGTGGCCGAGAGCGTGGCAATCGAGCGGCCGTGGAAGGCCTTCTCGTAGACGATGATTTCGGGCCGGTCGATGCCCCGGTCATGGCCGAACTTGCGGGCGATCTTGAGCGCACCCTCGTTGGCCTCCAGCCCGGTCGAGCAAAAGAACACCGCATCCAGGCCCGACAGCTCGCACAGCTTGGCGGCCAGCGCCTCTTGCATGGGTGCAGCGTAGTAGTTGCTGCAGTGGATCATCTTGCCGATCTGGTCTTGCAGCGCAGGCACCAGTTTGGGGTGGGCATGGCCCAGCGTGTTGACGGCGATGCCACCCAGGCCATCGAGGTACTGGCGGCCCTCGGTGTCCCAGACGCGGCAGCCTCGGCCATGTGACAGCGCAAAAGGCAGCCGGCCATAGGTGTTCATCACGTGGGAGGTCATCAACAGGCTCCAGACTGGCGGTCCAACAACGAAAAAGCCGGCGACTTGCCACCTCGGGCATGACGCCGGCTGTAAGCCGCGATTCTAAAGTGCAGACCGGTACGTGCCGATGAATGCACATCGATCAGGCAGGGGGGCAACTCATGAATGCTGCAGCGCAGCACTTCCACGGCACAATAGCGGTTTTCCCGATGTTGGCGCCACGGCTGATGCAGCCGCCGGCCTCGACCCGGGCTCTGCCAGCGCCTGTTTCCCCATCCCCGGCCTGCATGTCTGCCCCCAAACCGCGCGAGTTTTTCATCCAGGGCATCACCCTGGCGGGCAAGACCTTTCGGCCCAGTGACTGGTCCGAACGGCTGGCCGGCGCGCTGTCGAGTTTCCGGCCCAAGACGGGTGCGGGCGGCATCGGTGCGCACATCGGCTACTCGCCTTACTGCGTGCCACGGGTGATCGACGGCATCAAGTGCGTGATAGTCAGCGAGGCCTTGCGCGACATCGAACCCATGGCCTGGGACTTTGTGATGCACTTTGCGCGCGACAACGAGTTGCAGGTGGTCGAGGCCTGTTTGTTGCCGGACCCGCTGGCGCCATGAAAAAAGCCCGCCAGAGCGGGCTTTCAGCGCACTCAGTGGGTCAGTCAGGCAGCGGCAGTGGCTGACAAAGCCTTGATCTTGGCCGAGAGGCGGCTCTTGTGGCGAGCGGCTTTGTTCTTGTGGAAGATGCCCTTGTCGGCGATCGAATCGATCACCGACTGCGCATGCTTGAACAACTCGGCCGGGGCAGCCTTGTCACCACCGGTGGCAACTTTGTCCAGCGCTTTTTGCATGTTCTTGACAACGGTGCGGAACTTCGAGCGCAGCGAGGTGTTGGCGGCATTCAGGACCACGTCCTGGCGAGCGCGCTTGCGGCCTGACGCCAGGCGGACGGTTTTCTTTTTGGCTTTGGAGGAGGTGGCCATGCTGCTGCTGATCCTAAAACTGTGGCTGAAACTGAATTTGAGGCGCAATTCGGGGCTGAACTGACTGCCGATTCTTGGAATGCTTCGGCGGTGCTTGATCCAGACTTAGCCTGTGAGTATAGCATCGGTGCTGATCAGTGGCAAAGCAGGCCGCACCCACTTCCTATAATGTGGATTGCTCAGTCTGACAGCAGATCCTGCCGGTCCGGCCCGACTGCCCTCACCGTGCGCGCCGCCGCACTTCTCCGTGCCCGCATGAACCTGTCCAAGGCCGTTTTCTCGGTATCCGCCCTCACACTGCTGTCCCGCATCACCGGCCTGGTGCGCGAGCAAATCGGCGCGGCGCTGTTTGGCACCTCGGCGATGATGGATGCGTTCCAGATCGCCTTTCGCATCCCCAACCTGCTGCGGCGGCTGTTTGCCGAGGGCGCGTTTGCCCAGGCCTTTGTGCCGCTGATCGCCGCCACCCGTGCAGCCGAGGGCGACGAGGCCACCCACGCGCTGGTTGACGCGGTGGCCACGGTGCTGGCCTGGGCGCTGCTGGTGGTCTGCGGCCTGGGCATCGCGGGTGCGCCCTTGCTGGTCTGGCTGTTGGCTTCGGGCTTTGATCCCGCCACCGAGGACGCGGCGGTGGCGATGACGCGCTGGATGTTCCCGTACATCGGCTTCATGTCGATGGTGGCGCTGGCCTCGGGCGTGCTCAACACCTGGCGGCAGTTTGCCGTGCCGGCCTTCACGCCGGTGCTGCTCAACCTCAGCGTGATCGGCGCCGCGCTGCTCGGCGTACCGGTGTTGCGGGCTCACGGCATCGAGCCGATCTACGCGCTGGCGCTGGGGGTGATGCTGGGCGGCGTGCTGCAGTTGCTGATCCAGGCGCCGGCGCTGGCGGCTATCGGCATGCTGCCGCGGCTGGGCCTGGGCTGGACCCGCTTGCGCGCAGCCTGGGCTCACCCGGGCGTGCGGCGCATCCTGGCCAAGATGGCGCCGGCCCTGGTGGGGGTGTCGGTGGCGCAGGTCTCCTTGATGATCAACTCACAGATCGCCAGCCACCTGGGCACAGGCGCGGTGTCAACCCTGGTCTATGCCGACCGGTTGATGGAGTTGCCGATTGCGCTGCTGGGCGTGGCGCTGGGCGTGGTGCTGACGCCGCAGTTGTCCGCCGCCCAGGCGGTGGGCGACCAGGGTGCGTATTCCGGCCTGCTGGACTGGGGCCTTCGCCTGGTGCTGCTGCTGGCCTTGCCCTGCGCGGTGGCGCTGCTGGTGTTTGCCCAGCCGATGGTGGCCACGCTGTTCCACCGGGGTGCTTTTGATGCCCGGGCTGTGGCCATGACCACGCTGGCGGTGATGGGCTGGGGCGTGGGTGTGCTGGGCCTGGTGGCGATCAAGGTGGCGGCGCCGGCCTACTTTGCGCAACAAGACATGCGCACGCCGATGCGCATGGCCATCGTCGCGCTGGTGCTGACTCAACTGCTCAACGCGATGTTCATCTGGGGCCTCGGCATGGGCGTGGCGGCCTTGGCGCTGTCCATCGGACTGGCGGCCAACGCCAATGCCGCTTTGCTGCTGTGGGGCCTGAAGCGCCGGGGCCTGTACCAGCCCGCGCCGGGCTGGCTGGGCTTTGCCTGGCGCGTGGTGCTGGCCAGCGCGCTGATGGGCGGCTTGATGGCCACCGTGGCGCGCCAGATCGACTGGCTGGGCCTGGGCCGCCACGAGGCCCTGCGGGCTGGGGCCATGGCGCTTGCGCTGGCGTCGGCGGCGGCGCTCTACTTCGGCCTGTTGGCGTTGCTGGGCATCCGGCGGCGCAGCTTCATGCGCCAGATTTGAGCCGGTGCCATTGCCGCCACCTTCGCCTACCGTTCACTGACCCCAACCGCCACCGTGAAGCACCTTCTGCTCGCCGCGCCCAGTGCACTGGCCTACTTCTCGACCCTGGTGGCCGAGGACGCAGGCTTTGCACTGCTGGAGGCAGCGATTTGCGTGGCGCATGACGAGCCGGTAGCGCCCGACGCCCAGACCGTGCTCGCCGATATCGACCGCCTGGCCGGTCGGCTCAAGGCCCGGCTGCCGGCGGACGCCTCGGCGCTGAGCCGGTTGCAAGCGCTCAACCGCTATTTTTTTGGTGAGCTGGGCTTTGCCGGCAATGTCAACAACTACTACGACCGCCGCAACAGCTTCCTGCACGAGGTGCTGGCCTCGCGGCGCGGCATACCGATCACGCTGGCGCTGCTCTTCATCGAACTGGCCACCCAGCTGGGGCTGGCCGCCTTCGGGGTGTCGTTTCCGGGGCACTTCCTGGTCAAGCTGCGCATGCCGCAAGGCGAGGTGGTGATCGACCCGGTCAATGGCCGCTCGCTCTCGCGCGAAGACCTCGACGAGCGTCTCGCGCCGTTCCGGGCCCGGCATGGGTTGGAGGGCGACTTCGACGCCCCGCTCGGCCTGTTCCTGCAGGCCGCGCCGCCGCGTGATGTGCTGGCCCGGCTGCTGTTCAACCTCAAGGAGATTCACCGCACAGCGGAGGACTGGCCCCGCCTGCTGGCCGTGCAGCAACGCCTGGTGCTGCTGCTGCCTCAGGCCTTTGAGGAGCGCCGAGACCGCGGTCTGGTCTGGGCCGAACTGGGCCGACCGGTCGAGGCCGCCGACGACCTGAGCGCCTACCTTTCCGCCCGACCCGAGGCCGAAGATGCCCGGCCGCTGGCGGAGCGGCTCGCCGGCTTGCAGGCCGAACTGAGGGCGGGCGGCGCGCCCGGTCGGCATTGACCCGCCTTCTACAATGCGGTATGCGCAACTGGGCGAACTTTCGCGTTGTTTTGGCGCCGTTGGCGTCGGCGCAGGGCTTGCCACCGCCACTCGCGGTGGGCCGTGGCGGCGCCCGCCGGTGCTGCCCGTGAGGCAACTGCCGCTGCCGATCTTGCCGGTACCCGCCGATGGCTTTGACGGCTTGGTGGTCGGCCGCAACGCCGCTGCCCTGGCCCATTTGCGCAGCCTGGGCAACAGCCCGGTGGCAGCCGCGCCGGTGTATTTGTGGGGCGATGCGGGCACCGGCAAGACCCGGCTGCTGAGGGCCCTGGCGACCCAGGTTCAGAGCGATGGCGACCGCGTCGGCTGGTTCGACGCCGCAGACCCACTGCCCTGGGCGCTCGACGAAGCCTGGCGCCTGGTCGTGGTCGACCGCTGCGACGCGCTCGATGCCGAGCGCAGCCGGGCGGCGTTTGCCCTGTTCGTCGAAGCCGATGCCCACGGTGTGCAATGGGCGGCGGCCGGCCGCCTGCCGCCGGTGGACCTGGCCTTGCGCGATGACCTGCGCAGCCGCCTCGGTTGGGGCCATGTGTTTGCACTGCAAGCGCTGGCCGAGGCCGAGACCCGCGCTGCACTGCGCCGCGAGGCCGACCGGCGCGGCATCTTCTTGTCGGATGAGGTGATGGACTACCTGCTCAACCACTTGCCGCGCGACATGCGCCACCTGATGGACTTGCTGGTCCGGCTCGATGGTTTTGCGCTGGCCGAGCAGCGCTCGGTGACCGTGCCGTTGCTCAAGAAAATGCTGTCCGAGGAGGGCAGCACCGCATGAACCTGGCTTTGTTCGACCTCGACGGCACCCTGATCCCGGGCGACTCCGACCACGCGTTTGGCGATTTCATGATCGCCCTGGGCTGGGTGGACGCTGAATCACACCGCCGCCACAACGACGAGTTTTACCGCGAGTACCTGGCGGGCTGCCTCGACATCGACGCGTACGTCGAGTTCTCCACCAGTGCCTGGCGCCACCGCCCGCTGGCCGAGCAGCGGGCGGCGAGTGCGCGCTTCATGACCGAGGTGATGACGCCTCAGTTGAGTGCACCGGCGCGTGCGCTGCTGGCCAGGCACCGTGACGCCGGCGACCTGGTGGCCATCGTCACCGCCACCAACGACTTCATCACCCGGCCCATCGCCGAGGCGCTGGGTGTCGCGCACCTGCTGGCGGTGGACCTGGAGCGCGACGCCAGTGGCGCGGCCACCGGCCGCATCCACGGTGTTCCCTCGTTCCGCGAGGGCAAGATCACCCGGGTGCACGACTGGTTGCGCAGCCTGGGCCACACCCTGGCCGGGTTTGAGCACAGCGTGTTCTACAGTGACTCCACCAATGACCTGCCGCTGCTCGAGATCGTGCATGAGCCGGTGGCCACCAACCCCAGCACAGCGCTCGAGGCGATTGCCCTGGAGCGCGGCTGGCGCATCCTGAGGTTGTTCGAATGATCAAAAAATTCATCTCCCGCCTGCTCGGCAAGCCCGCCGCTGGCGCTGTGGCCGCGGCTGCAGCCGCGCCGGTGGCCCTCGCGGCGGCCCCGGCCGCACCCGTCATGCCGGCGGGCAAACGGGTTGAAGTGCCAGTCTCGCAGCACCACATCGACCCCTCGCTGGTGGACGAGCGCGCCGTCAAGGTGGTGCGCACGCTGCAGCAAGCCGGTTTCCAGGCTTACGTCGTGGGCGGCGCGGTGCGCGACCTGCTGGTGGGCTTGCGGCCCAAGGACTTCGATGTCGCCACCGACGCCACGCCCGAGCAGGTCAAGGGCTTGTTCCGGCGCGCCTTCATCATCGGCCGGCGCTTTCGCATCGTGCACGTGATCCACGGCCGGGGCCGCGACCACGAGGTGATCGAGGTCTCGACCTTCCGTGCCTACATGGACAACAGCGAGGCCACCCAGGTCGCCGGCAACGAAAAGACCAGCAAGGCGGCACTGGCCGGCTCGGCCCATGCGGTGGATGCCAGCGGCCGGGTGCTGCGCGACAACGTCTGGGGCCCGCAGATCGAGGACGCGGCCCGGCGCGACTTCAGCATCAACGCGATGTACTACGATCCCGCCACGCAACTCGTGATCGACTACCACGGTGGCATCGCCGATGTGGCGGCCAAGCTGCTGCGCATGATCGGCGACCCGGCCACGCGCTACCGCGAAGACCCGGTGCGCATCATCCGGGCGATGCGCTTTGCCGCCAAGCTGGGCTTCGAGTTCGAGCCCAGCACCGGCTCACCGATCGCCGAGACCGCGCCGCTGCTGGCCAACGTGCCGATCTCCCGGATGTTCGACGAGATGGTCAAGCTGCTGCAGACCGGCCATGCGCTGGCCAGCATCGCCACGCTCAAGCGCTACAACCTGCACCGCAGCGTGTTTCCGGTGCTGGACGCGGTGTTCGACGAGTCGCGCGGCTCACCACTCGACCACGGCCAGAAGCAGGAATTCATCCGCCAGGCTCTGGCCGACACCGACCGCCGGGTGGGCGAGGGCAAGCCGGTGGCGCCCAGCTTCTTGCTGGCCTGTCTGCTCTGGCATGACGTGCTGGCCGGCTGGACCCAGCGCCAGGCGGACGGCGAGCACACCGTGCAAGCCCTGCAGCAGGCGGTGGATGCGGTGTTCGATGCCCGCATCGGCGACATCTCGGGCCGGGGCAAGCTGGGCGCGGACATGCGCGAGATCTGGATGATGCAGCCGCGCTTCGAGCGCCGGCAGTCCAACACCGCGTACTCGCTGATCGAACAGGCGCGTTTTCGCGCGGGCTTCGACTTTCTGCGCTTGCGCGCCGATGTGGGCGAGGCACCGACCGAGCTGGCCGAGTGGTGGGAAGACTTCTCGATGGGCAGCGACGAGGACCGCGAGGCCTTGCTGGCCGCTGTACGCGAGGTCCAGCGCCCGCGCAAAGGCGCAGCGGCCCGGAGCGGCAAGCCGGCGGCACGGTCCACCCCTGGCGAGGCGGCCGACGCTGCGGCGCACGACCACCCAGCCGGCGGCGATGCCGACCCCGAACCCCAGGCAAAAGAAGCTGTCGACGCTGAGCTCGACGCTGCCGAGGGCACTGCCGACCCCGCAGCGCCCGCCCGGAAGCGCCGCCGTCGGCGCCGCAAGCCGGCCGGTGCGGCTGCGGGTGTGGGGGCAGGTGCGGCGGACGGTGAGGCTGTAGCCGACGGCCCTGGCCAAGGCGATGCGGATGACGGGCCTGCAGCCCGGTCTTGAAGCCGACAGGCCTGCTGTGACCGCCTTTGTCGGGGTTGGCGCCAACCTGGGTGACGCCCGCCACAGCGTGGTCGAGGCGCTGGCTGCGCTGGGCCGGCTGCCCGGCTGCGGGCTGCGCCGCGCCTCGGCGCTGTACCGCTCTGCGCCGGTCGATGCTGCCGGGCCCGACTTCATCAATGCCGTGGCCGAGTTGCACACCACGCTTTCGCCGCTTGCGCTGTTGCTGGCCTTGCAGGCCATCGAGCAGGCTTTCGGCCGAGAGCGGCCCCACCGCCATGCGCCGCGCACGCTCGATCTGGACCTGCTGCTGCACGGCGCTGCGGTGCTCCACACGCCGGCTCTGACCCTGCCGCACCCCCGGCTGCACCTGCGCGCCTTTGTGCTGCGGCCGCTGCTGGACCTGGCGCCCGACCTGGCCGCACCCGGCCTGGGGCCGCTGGCCGACTGGCTGCCCGGCACCGCCCCCCAAATTCTTGAAAAGCTGCCTTCAACATGAACCCCGCCGTCTCCATCAGCCTCCCTGTCGTGCTGCAGACGGCGGGTCTGCTGCTGGCCTCCAACCTGTTCATGACGGTGGCCTGGTACGGCCACCTCAAGTACGAGGCCGACAAAGCCTGGTACGTGGCCGCGCTGGTGAGCTGGGGTATCGCCTTGTTCGAGTACCTGCTCCAGGTGCCGGGCAACCGCATCGGCTATGCCGGGGGTTTCAGCCTGGCCCAGCTCAAGATCACGCAAGAGGTGATCACGCTGGTGGTGTTTGTTCCGTTTGCGGTGTCCACGATGGGCCAGCCACTCAAGCTCGACTACCTGTGGGCCGGCCTGTGCAGGGTCGGCGCGGTGTTCTTCATCTTTCGCAGCTGAACCTTGCCCGGTGCAGCCTGGCCTGCGCCGGCAACGCACGGAGCTGGCAGCGCACGGAGCTGGCAGCGCACGGAGCCGACAACAGGGCCCGCATACAATCATTTCATGTCGAGACGATGACCGTTTTGCGACAGATACCGGCCGCGTTGACCCGCCGATCACCCTGGAGTTTCTCCCATGTTCTTCGGCAAGCTGCTGCCCCGAGAAGGCAACTTCTTCGAGCTGTTCAACGACCACGGCAAGCACATCGTGACCGGCGCGCGCGCCTTCATGTCCCTGGTGCAGCACTACAGCGACGAGACCTTGCGCGCCAAGTACGCGGCCGAGGTTGACCATGCCGAGAAGCAGGCTGACCGCGTCACCGCCGAGGTGCACCGCCTGTTGCACAAGACCTTCATCACCCCGATCGACCGCGAGCAGATCCACAGCCTGATCAACGCGATGGACGACATCCTCGACCTGCTGCAGGACTCGGCCGAGGTGATGCAGCTCTACGACCTCAAGAGCGTCAGCGAGGACGTGCTGCGCCTGGGCGAGATTTCGACCAAGTGCTGCGAGCGGGTGCAGCATGTGATCACGCTGCTGCCCCAGCTCAGCAAGTCCACCGTGGCGGCCGATGCGCTCAAGACCTGCGAGGAGATCGACCAGTTGGAGAGCGACGCCGACCGGGTGATGCGCTCGGCCATGAGCAAACTGTTCCGCGACAACATCGAGGTGCGTGAACTGATCAAGCTGAAGGCGGTGTACGAGCACCTGGAGTCGATCTCCGACCGCTGCGAGGACGTGGCCAACATCGTCGAGGGCATCGTCCTCGAGAACTCCTGATCCCGGGCCACTGGCACTAGCCCATGGATGCCCTTCAGATCAACTTCTGGGTCGTCGTGCTGCTGGTCATTCTGGCGGTGGCGTTCGACTTCATGAACGGCTTTCACGACGCCGCCAACTCCATCGCCACGGTGGTGTCGACCGGTGTGCTCAAGCCCCAGCGCGCGGTCTTGTTCGCGGCGTTCTTCAACGTGCTGGCCATTGCGGTGTTCCACCTCAACGTGGCGGCCACCATCGGCAAAGGTATCGTGCAGCCGGGCGTGGTAGACCACCATGTGGTGTTCGGCGCGCTGATCGGCGCGATCGCCTGGAACCTGATCACCTGGTTCTACGGCATCCCGTCGTCGAGCTCACACGCCCTGATCGGCGGTATCGTCGGCGCGGTGATTGCCAAGGCGGGCGCCGGCAAGTTGATCGGCGCCGGGGTGATGAAGACGGTGGTGTTCATCTTCATCTCGCCGGTGCTCGGCTTCACGCTGGGCGGCTTGATGATGGTGCTGGTGGCCTGGGTCTGCCGGCGCTCATCGCCGCTCAGGGTCGACAAGTGGTTCCGGCGGCTGCAACTGGTGTCGGCGGGCGCCTACTCGCTGGGCCACGGTGGCAACGATGCGCAGAAAACCATCGGCATCATCTGGATGCTGCTGATCGCCGCCGGCTACGTGGGCGCCGGCGACTCGATGCCGCCATCCTGGGTGATCTGGGTTTGTTACACCGCCATCGGCCTGGGCACGATGTTTGGTGGCTGGCGCATCGTCAAGACCATGGGCCAGCGCATCACCAAGCTCAAGCCAGTGGGCGGTTTTTGTGCCGAGACGGGCGGGGCGATCACCTTGTTCATCGCCACCGCGATGGGCGTGCCAGTGTCTACCACCCACACCATCACCGGCGCCATCGTCGGCGTGGGTGCGGTGCGCAATGCCTCGGCGGTGCGCTGGGGCGTGGCCGGCAACATCGTCTGGGCGTGGATCTTTACGATCCCGGCCTCGGCCTTTGTCGCGGCGGTGTTTTACTGGGTCAGCTTGACGCTGTTTTAACCGGGCTGCGCAGCAGGTTTGATCACCGCTGCTCGGGGGTCAGCTGGGTTGGTCAGCTCCGTTGGTCAGCTTATTCGGCCTTGGCGCCCGAGTCCTTCACCACCTTGGCCCACTTGACGATCTCGCTGGCCTGGTACTTGGCCAGTTCATCGGGCGTCGAGATCCAGGGCTCCAGGCCCAGGGTCTTGAGCTTGTCCACCACGTCCGGCAGCTTGAAGATCCGCTGCATCTCGGCGTTGATGCGCGCCACCACTGCCGGCGGCGTGCCGGCCGGCGCAAACATTGCAAACCAGGTGGTGGCCTCGAAGCCGGGCACGGTCTCGGCCACGGTGGGCAGCTCGGGTGCGGCGGCCGAGCGTTTGGCGGTGGTCACGGCCAGCGCGCGGATCTTGCCGTCCTTGGCCATCGGCAAGGCTGAGGGCATGTTGTCGAACATCAGCTGGATCTGGCCGCCCACCAGGTCGGGGATCGCAAACTGCCGGCCCTTGTAGGGCACGTGCTGCATCGTGGTGCCGGTGAGCGACTTGAACAATTCACCCGAGACATGCACCGAGCTGCCGATGCCGGGTGAGCCGAAGCTGAGCTTGTTCGGGTTGGCCTTCAGGTAGGTGATCAGCTCGGCCACGCTCTTGACCGGCAAGTCGTTGGTGACGACCAGAAGGTTGGGCGCACTGGCCACGTGGCCCACCGGCGTGAAGTCCTTGACCATGTCATAGGACATCTTGGGGTAGAGCGCGCCGTTGATCGAGTGCGTGCCCACCGTGCCCATCACCAGGGTGTAGCCGTCGGGCGGTGATTTGGCGACCTTGTCGGCACCGATGTTGCCGCCAGCGCCGGCCACGTTGTCCACCACCACCGGCTGGCCAAACTGGGCCTTGTCGGCAAACAACCGGGCCAGGATGTCGGGTGCGCCGGCCGCCGGAAACGTGACGACCAGCCGGATCGGCTTGGTCGGGAAGCCCTGCGCGCTGGCCGGCGCGCTGAGGCTGGTGAGGGTGACGCCCAGGGTCAGGGCGGCGGCGGTCAGCAATTTGTGTCGTGTCATCGGGGGCTGGGCAGGTGTATCGGGGTGGCGCCGGCAGGGCGGTTGCGGGTCGGCGCAGCATAAGCAGTTGCCCAGGTCTTGCTTGCCCGGGATGACCCTTGCCCCTCCCGTCGCCTTGGCGACCGGCTCACCCGGGCTGCGCTTCTACGATCCATGTGCTGGCTGCTATCCGGCTCGCTTTGCCTACACCCCGCTGGAGATCGCCATGCCCGTCGCTCGAACCTTCAAAATCTCGTCCATCGCCCTGCTGGCGTTGCTGGCGACAGGGCCTGCCGCTGCCGCAGAAACCGTCAAGATCGCTTTCATCGACGTGCTCTCAGGCCCGTTTGCCCGGGCCGGCGAGGGCTCGCTGGCGCAGTTGCGTGAGGTGGTCAGCCAGATCAACGCCAAGGCCGCGCCCGCCGACCCGAAGTTCGAGATCGTGCCCTTCGACGGCAAGGGCACGCCGCAAGAGAGCATCACCGTGCTCAAGGCCGCCACCGACCAGGGCATCCGCTACATCACTCAGGGCGGCGGCTCGGGCGTGGGTTTTGCCTTGATCGAGGCGGTCAACAAGCTGGCCGAGCGTGAGCCCGAGAAAGCCACGCTCTACCTGAACTATTCGGCGATGGACCCGGGCATGACCAACGACCGCTGCAGCTTCTGGCACTTCCGTTTCTACCCGACCAGCGAGATGAAGATCGAGGCGCTGAGCACCTACTTCCAGCAGCAGCGGCCCGACATCAAGAAGGTGTTTTTGCTCAACCAGAACTACACCCACGGCCAGCAGGTGTCCAAGGCCTCGCGGGAGTACCTGGCCCGCAAGCGCCCCGACATCCAGATCGTCGGTGACGACTTCATCCCGATCGCCTCGGTGCGCGACTTTGCGCCCCACATCGCCAAGATCCGCGCCTCGGGCGCCGACACGGTGATCACCTCCAACTGGGGCAGCGACCTGACGCTGCTGTTCAAGGCCGCGCGCGACAGCGGGCTCAACATCAACTTCTTCACGATGAACGCCAACAACCCCGGCACGCCCGCGCAGATGGGGCCGTGGGGTGAGAACAAGGTTGGCGTGATCTGGAACTGGGGCCACAACGCGCCCACGCCCGAGCTGGAAAAGATCTACGTCGACTACAAGAAAAAGACCAACGACGACTTCATCTTTGCCGCGCACTGGAACAGCATGCAGATGCTCAGGGCGGCGATGCGCGCTGCCAAGTCCACCGACACCAAGAAGGTGGCTTTTGCGTTGGAGGGCATGAAGTACAAGAGCCCGGTGGGCGACGTCGAGATGCGCAAGGCCGACCACCAACTGCAGGCGCCGCTGTTTCTGGGCATCTGGGCCAAGCAAGGCAGCAAGGGCGTGAAGTACGACGCCGAGGGCACGGGCTACGGTTTCCGGTCCGAGGTGGTCTGGGACTCCTACATCAGTGCCCAGCCCACGTCTTGCCAGATGAAGCGGCCGGCCGCCTGAGATCCGACCGGCGCGGAGCCGGCATCTGGCCGGCGTTGCGGCAAGCGCATGGGCATGGGCATGGGCATGGGCGCTGGCGGGCGGTATCTGGCGGGCGCAGTGGTCGGGGGATGTGGGCTCTGCTTCGGCGCTCCACAGTCCGGCCTGGGCGCAACCCCGCAGGCGTGATCGCTTGACCTGACTCTTGTGGCCTGCCAGCCGCTGTTGGGGATGGCACAGCGCGCCCTGACTTCGCGATGCGGCTTGGCCTGGCAGCGGTATGGCCCTGCCCTGACCCACCCCAGGCCGGCGGCCGGGGCGCCGTCCAGCGCCGCCCAAGGCGCTGAATGCAAGGCTTGCAACCAGCTGCAAGTGGCCGTTCGGCTGCGCAATCTGTCACGCCCGCTCGGACGCCGTTTGAACCACAGTCCGGTCTCGCCTCAAACCTTCAACCTACAGCCGAGACCCGCCATGCGCCTTGATCGATATCCCCGTTTGGCAGTGGCAGTGGCCGTGGCCACACTGTCCGTCGCCGTGTTGACCGCATGCGGTGGTGGGGGTGGCAGTGCCGATACGGCGCTGGCGCCGGCTGCCCCCAGCACTAGCGCCAGTGCGCCACCGGCCACCAGCCTGGCGGTGTCGGGCACGATCACCGGCTTTGGCAGTGTGATTCTGGATGGCAAGAAGTACGACGACTCGATCACCTCGGTGCTGCGGGGCAACGACCCCAATGCACCCGCCGCTGGCGTATTGACCGATCTCAAGCTGGGCATGCGCATCGAGGGCAACACCAAGGATGGCCAGTTGCTCGATGCCCGCATCAGCGCAGGCTTGACCGGACCGATTGGGAGCATGGACCTCGCCGGTGCCAGCTTCATGGTCTACGGCCAGACTGTCAAAGTGATGAGCTCGGGTGCCACGCCGACGGTGTTTGACGGCGTGGCCGGCCTGGCCGGGCTGGCTGTGGCGGACCAGGTCGAAGTGCACGGTTCGCTCGATGCCAGCAAGGCGCTCACTGCCACCCGCATCGAGCGCAAGCCGCGCAGTGAGGCCGCTGCAGGCGTGCGGCTGGGCGGTTTGATCAGCCAGCTCGACAGCGTGGCCAAGACCTTCAAGCTCAACGACATGACACTCAACTTCAGCGCCGCCACGTTGCTGCCCACAGGCGTGGCACTGGCCAACGGCCAGATGTTCAGTGCCTACGGCGATACCGCACCCACAGCGGCCGGATTCAAGCCCAAAACCGTCAAGGTGATCCTGCCCGGCGACGGTGCGGCGCTGGAGGTTGGCGGGCGCATCATGGTCTTTGTTTCGCAGGCCGACTTCACGGTCTCGGGGGTGCGCATCGATGCCAGTGCCGCCACGCTCGACGGCGGTGTGGTTGGCGACCTGGCCGTCGGGGTGCTGGTCAGCGCGGCGGGCACGGTGAGCAACGGCGTGCTCAAGGCCAAGACGCTGCGGCTGCTCAAGACCTCGGCCGACGTGCTGGCCTCGCTCAAGGGCCCGGTCACCGAGTTTGTCTCGGCGGGCAGTTTCAAGCTGCGCGGTGCCTTGGTCGATGCTGGCGGCGCAGGGGTCAGCTTCTCCGGCGGCACGGCGGCCGACTTGGGCAATGGTGCCTGGCTGCAGGTCAATGGCCGTATCAGCGGCGAGGTGCTCAAGGCGGACAGCGTGGTGTTTCAGGCGCCGCCGGTCGACAAACCGGTGACGTTGAAGGGCGAGATTCGCGACCTGAATGCCAGCACGGGGGCCTTCCAGTTCCTGGGCGTTGCGATCAAGCTGAGCAAGGCCACTGTGTTGAGTGGCGGCGACACCGCCAAGCTGGCCAATGGTGTGCGGGTGGAGGTGACCGGTACGCCCGGCGCGGACGCTGTGTTGCTCGCCAGCAAGCTGGTGTTTCTGGAGGCGCTGGCGCCACAGGCCTCGGTGTTGGGCGGCCGCCTGTCCGATTTGTCGGGCAGCGGATTCAAACTGCCCGGTGGCCTGGCCGTGGTGTTCGGCCCAGCTACGGTGTTCGAGGGTGGCAGTGTGGCTGATCTGGCCAACGGGGTAGCGGTGCTGGTCAAGGGGCCGGTCAATGGCGCCAGCAAGCTGTTGACCGCGACCTGGATCGAGATCGAGAAGGCCGAGACCTCGGGTGTTCGGGTTGTAGGTGCACTGGGTGACTTTGTCTCGGCGGCGAACTTCCGCGTCGGTGGTCAACGCATCGACGCCAGCGCCGCGATCTTCAGCGACGGCACGGCCGCCGACCTGGCGAACGGCCGCGTGCTGGACGTGCGCGGCACGGTGCTCACCGATACGGCGGGCAACAAGGTGGTCAAGGCCAGCCAAGTGCGGTTCTTGAACCTGTGAGGCTGCGGCTGGCCGGCGGGCTCTGGCTCGGCGCCCGCGCCTGACCGGCCCGCTCAGGCCAGCGCGCCGTGAAACTCCTGCTCCACCTGGGCCACCAGCGTGTCCACCGTCAGCACCGCGCGCACCCCCGAGACGCTGTGGCCGGCGCTCCAGATGTCCCGCCAGCGGCGTGGGCCTTCAGCGGCGGCAGCGATGTCACTGCCCTGGCGGGACGAGCCACCAAACATTTGCGCTGCGGTGGCCGGGCTGACCTGCTCGTCGAGTTGGGCCGGGTCCAGCCCGGCGCGCCGGATGGCCGGTGCCAGCATGCTGGTGGGTAGGCCGGTGAAGGCGCGGGTCAGCAGAACATCATCGGCACTGCAGTCCACCAGCATTTGCCGGTACGCATCGTCGGCCAGGCTTTCGCGGGTGGCGATGAAACGGGTGCCCATGTAGGCCAGATCGCAGCCCAGCACCTGGGCCGCACGCAGGGCCACGCCGTCGCTGATGCCGCCGGCCAGCACCAGCAAACCATCGTATTCGGCCCGCAACGCCCGCACATAAGCCAGCGGGTTGAGCCAGCCGGTCTGGCCACCGGCACCGGCCGACAGCAACACCAGGCCGTCGACCCCGGCAGCGATGGCCTTGCGGGCGTGCGCCAGCGTGGCCACATCGGCCAGCACCAGGCAGCCGATGCCGTGCAGCGCCTGCACCACCGGTGCGGGTGAACCTACGCTGGTGATGACCAGCTCGACCCGGTGGGCGAGCAGGCAGGCCAGGTCTTCGGCCAGGCGGGGAGACCGCATGATCAGGTTGGGGCAGCAGGGCGCAGCCTCCTCGGGCGCGGCAAACAGCCGGGCGGCGATCTCGCTCAGCCACTGGTCGAGCTGGGCGGTGCTGCGGGCGTTGGCCGTGGGGAAGGCCCCGATCACGCCGTTGCGGCAGGCCGCCACCACCAGGTCCACGCCCGAGACATTGAGCATCGGCGCGGCGATCAGCGGCAGCCGCAGCCGGCGGGTGATGTGCTCGGGCAGGCGAGGGGGCTGGGGCATGGCGGCTGGCCTGAGAGGGTGAAGAATCAGTTGACCGCACGGCTGCGGTCGGCCCAGAACGGCGCCCGCAGCTCATGCTTGAGCAACTTGCCAGCGGCCGAGAGCGGCAGCGCGCTGCGGAACTCCACCGTGCGCGGGCATTTGTAGCCGGCAATTTGCTCGCGGCAGTGGCTGATCAGCGTCTCGGCATCGAGCGCCAGCCCGGGGCGCAGCACCACCATCGCATGCACCCGCTCGCCCCAGCGCTCGTCGGGCACGCCGATCACGGCCACCATGCTGACAGCGGGCAACAGCGCTATCGCGTTTTCGACCTCGGCCGAGTAGACGTTTTCACCGCCGCTCACGATCATGTCCTTGAGCCGGTCGACCACGTAGACAAAACCGTCGTCGTCCATCCAGCCGCCGTCGCCGGTGTGCATCCAGCCGCCTTGCAACGCGGCGGCAGTCTGTTGGGGCTGGTTCCAGTAGCCGGCCATCACACAAGGCCCCCTGGACACAATCTCACCCACCACGCCGTTGGCCACCGGCTGGCCTTGCGGGTCGACGATGTGAACCTCGGCCAGCGTGACGGCCCGGCCGGCTGAGCGCAGCCGGGCCGCCGGCTGGCCGGGTGCATGGCACCAGGCGGGCAGGGCGGTGACCACCGGTGACAGCTCGGTCATGCCGTAGAGCTGGCAAAAGCCCGCCGCCGGCAAGGCCCGCTGGGCCAGTGCCAACAGCGACTCGTCGATCGGTGCGGCGCCGTACAGCACCAGTTGCAGCGCGGTGGTGTCGAACTCGGCAAAGCGGGGATGCTCCACCAGGCGCTTGAGCATGGTCGGCACCAGAAACGTCTCGCTGCCCCGCTCGCCTTCGATGGCGCTCAGCAGCGCCAGCTCGTCAAACCCGGGCAGGATGACCTGGCGGCACAGCCGCTGCATCAGCTGCAGCGCCAACCCCATGCCCCCCACATGAAACATCGGGGCGACGGTAATGCCCACCGCGTCCACCGGCCGGGTGGCGGCCTGGTTGGCGGCCAGCAGGTTCAGCACTAGGTTGGCATGGGTCAGCATCACGCCCTTGGGCCGGCCGGTGGTGCCGCCGGTGTACATCACGGCCGCCAGGTCCTGGCCGCCACGGCCTGCGTCGGCCACCGGCTGGGCTAGGGCTGCCAGTTGCGGGCCGTCGAGCAAGTCGCCTGCGGTGGGCGTGGGTCCGTTGCCCCAGTGCAGCAGACACCGCAGGCTGCGGCTGAGCGTCTGCAGCCCGGCCACCGTGCTGTGAAAGTGCTCGTCCACCAGCAGGATGCGGGTGTCGCAGTCGTCCAGCGAGTAGGCGATCTCGCGGGCGCTCCAGCGCATGTTGACCGGGTTGATCACGCCGCCAGCCCACCACACCGCATAGAAAAAAACCACGTAGTGGTCGCTGTTGTGGCCCAGCATGGCCACCCGGTCGCCGGGCTGCAGGCCCTGGGCGCGCAGCACGGCGGCCAGGCGGGCTACCCGGTCGACCAGCGCGGCAAAGCTGCAGCGGCGCGGGCCGCAGACCAGGGCCGTGGCGTCGGGCTTTTCAAGCCGCGCCTGGTGCAGCGGCTGAGTCAGCTGCATCGCACGGGCGAATGCCGGGGTTGACGGGGTTCGAGCAAGGCCATCGCAGTCTCCTGCGCGGCACTCTAGGGGCCGCACCAGGGGGGCTCAATCGTCCCTTTCGACGATGTTGCCGGCTTGCGGTAGCTGGGCCCGCCGATGTGCTGCGCCGCCGCCACTTCGTTGATGCGAGTGCTGATTTGCAGCCCGAGCCCGGCCGACACACCCCGGCGCTGGCCGATCTCTGGGTGGGGAAACGGGCCGGAGACAATCTGGCCCGCGATGACCGCAGCGCAGCCGCTGCCATCGCTCAACCCTGTCTGCTGCCGCCGCGCTGAGCACCCCGCCGCTGAGGAGGGTTCCAACCATGCATGCCCTGCTGTCGACCATCGCCTCCTTGCCCCTGCCCGGCGACGCCCGGCGCGTTTTTCATGGCCGGGGTGGGCTGCATCCCGGCTGCGAGCAGTGGGCGCTGGACGCCTACCCGCCGGTCTGGTTGCTGACCAGCTTTGCGCCGGCCACCGACACCGAGCTGGCCACCATTGGCGACGCCTTGCAGCAGCGCTGGCAGCAACTGGCGCCTGATCTGCCCTTGAACTGGGTCTACCAGTGCCGGCATGAGGGCCGCAGCAGCAGCCGGCTGATGGCCGGCACCGTGCCGCAGCCCCATGCCGTGACCGAGGGCGGCGCGCGGTTCTTGGTGCACCTGCTGCAAGGCCAGAACCACGGGCTGTTTCTGGACATGGCCGAGGGCCGGCGCTGGCTGCGGGCCGAGTTGGCGGCCCGGCCGGGCCAAACGCTGCTGAACCTGTTTGCCTACACCTGCGCGTTTTCGGTGGTGGCCCTGCAGGCAGGGGCAGGCCAGGTGGTCAATGTCGACATGAGCCGGGGCGCACTGGCCATCGGCCAGCAGAACCACCGACTCAATGGCCTGACAGCAGGCGCAGCATTTTTGCCGCACGACATCTTCAGCAGCTGGGGCCGGATCGGGCGCAGCGGGCCGTACGACCTGGTCATCGTTGACCCGCCCAGCTACCAGCTCGGCAGCTTTGTCGCCACAAAAGACTACCCCCGGCTGATGCGGCGCCTGCCCGGCTTGCTCACGCCTGGCGGTCGCGCCCTGCTGTGCCTGAACGCGCCCGAGCTGGGGCCGGCGTTTTTGCAGGACCACATGGCTGCGCAAGCGCCGGATTTGGTGTTCGAGCGTCGGCTGGCCAATCCGGCCGCATTTGCCGATGTGTCCGGGCAGCGGTCGCTCAAGGCCCTGGTGTACCGCCGACCCGGGGCCTGAAGCGCCAATCCAGCGCAGCGTCGGGCTTGGGCTACTTCAAAACCGCGGCCCTGCTGTGCTGAGCGCCAACCAGCCGCAGTTCAAAGGTGGCCAGCGCCTGCGTCACGCCGTTGATGCGCAGATCCACCGCCTGGGTGCCGGCGTGGTAGCGACGGGTGGTGATCGGCTGGATCGGGTGCTTTTTGTCCAGCAACCCATTTGCGGTGATCGCAGCAGGGTCGATCAGCAGTTTGAAGGCTTCGGTCATGCGGCCAGCATAGCGACGGTACTGGAGTCTCGACTGCACTTGGATGGTGCGTCGTGCGCCGATTTGGTGCGATACAGGCGTCCAAAATCGTGCGAAACGGTTTCGGCGTGCGCACCAAACTAGGCCTGAATATTGCTCTGCTGGTGCGGTTTGATTTTTCGTGGTGCGTCGATGGGCAGATGCGCCGGTCTGGCGTCTCAATTTTCAGGACTCACCCCATGGATCAAGTCAAGCAGGGCACCGATGCCTTGTTCATTTTGCTGGGCGCCATCATGGTGCTGGCGATGCATGCCGGCTTCGCCTTTCTCGAACTCGGCACGGTACGCAAGAAGAACCAGGTCAATGCGCTGGTCAAGATCCTGGTGGACTTTTCGGTCTCGACCATCGCGTACTTCTTCGTCGGCTACACGGTGGCCTACGGCACCAG
>JANYKR010000021.1 GCA_025358155.1 Betaproteobacteria bacterium | reverse complement strand
GCGCAACACCCACGCGCAACAAGGCCGTTTGTAGATGTGCAGTCTGTTCTCTGTCGCACCGCATCTCCCACTTCGCACGTCCAGGTCATCGAAGGATTCAACTCCGAAAAACCAACTCAACAGCCAAACAGCCGGTTTTTGAAGGAAATACAAATGAATACCGAATAGCCTTCTTGACCATCGGGGGAGTCCTTGTAGAATGGTTAGGCGTCAGTGCATCCGGTCTTGCGACTACTCAATTGCCAGTGCAAGCGCCTGAATATTTGGGACCTGCTTATCAAGCTGCGTCTGATTGACAATGACCGTTTTTCCCAAAACTATCTTGGCGCCCGAGGTCAAACCTGAAATCGGTATTCCACATGTACTCGAGACTACTGAAGCGGTATTCGCATCATTCACCTCGTACTGGAACATCGCCTTGAAAGCGCGCTTGCCAGTCGGAATGGGGGCGCCGCCTGGATGAACGCAGAACAAGTTTGAATTTGTCTGCCATACGGCAAAGATTTCATCACCGATTTCGTTGACGACGCTTTTGAAAGCCGCAGCGGAAGTCTGATTTGCCTGTGTCAATCGATTTCCAACGTACATGTACAGCTCAGGGAGCGACATGCGAAAACGTTGGGAGTTAATGAAGTACTCTGATTGTTGTTGCCCAGGTTGACGTGTTACACCGAAAATTAGCGCGAGAACTGCACGCACTGCACGCTTTGAGGAGCCGTCCGCCGAGAAAGGAATGATCAGGCGGTCAGATGCGGAAAGGGCAAGCTCAGTGTAGATGGAGAAGCTCGGATTGCAATCTATGAAGACTGTGAACGTTTCGTTGTTCCAGGACTCTGAGATGTCTTGAATGAGGTCGCTTATCCACGTATGGACAATTCGCCAGGCGTCCTGCGGGCCAGGGGAAGTTGCGGCGCTAACGCGCGAGGACTGAATCTCTAGTTGTTCATCACCAACAACAAGGAACAAGTTGCGGGGAATAGCGTTGTTGTACGCGCTCACAGAGGTTGCATATCTTGCCCCGCTGCGCGGATTGACGTAAGGGCTGAAGATCCGGTCTTCAACGTAGCCTGAGATTGTGAGTCGCGGGTTGGCATAGTGGATCTGATTGAGAACGGCTTCGCCATCAAGCATGCCCCCCAAGAGCATCGAGGATGAATTTGCTTGCGGACAAAGATCGATCACCAGCACTCGGCGCTCAGGATGGACCCTTGCATACTCGGCCGCAACTTGGAAGCTTAAGTAGCTCTTTCCAACGCCGCCTTTGTTGTTCCATATCGCGTAGGTGGGCATGTTTTTGGTTCTTTCTATGAGGAAGCGCCATGCTATCCGAGTGGTGCGCCTTACTGGTAAGGAGCCGTGGAAAAGTTGGATCCGTTCTAGGATAACGGACTGGTGAGGCAATCGTTTGTGACGCCTAACGACACCTAACCATTCATGCGAATGGAATCTCGCCCCCGCGCATGAAAGCCCAGGATGGCGCAGGATGCGAGGTGGCACACGGGGCGATGGAGGTCGCAATACGAATGAAGGCCCGACCCCGCCGCCTAACCGGACCTCCACCGGGCTGGCTTGAACCCCCGACTGTTGCGCGGCGTGGTCCATTGCGGTGGACCGAATCGCAGCACGGACGGTAAAGAGGCCCGAATCGAGTTCGATTCGAGGAGTCTTCCAGCCCACGGCCGCCAGCGCTGAGTTGGCGGCCGCACAGGTGGTCGCCCTGTGTGCCTCTTGGCACTCTACCCACAGGAGCCTCAACATGGAAGAACTTGGATTGCGAGCCTTGCACCGGCGCGTGGCCGGCATCGACGTTCACCGCATGCTGCACGTGGTGACGGTCCTGATAGAGCAACCCGACGGCGCGATGCAACGCCAGTCGCGCCAGTTTGGTGGGTTCCGGCGTGACTGCCGGGATCTGGCGGCGTGGCTGGCCGAGTTGCAGATCGAACTGGTGGTCATGGAGAGCACGGGGATTTACTGGAAAAGCGTGTTTGCCCACCTCGAGCGTGCCGGCATCAACGCCTGGGTGGTCAACGCCCACCGCATCAAGCATGTCCCTGGTCGCAAGACCGACATGGCCGACAGCGAGTGGCTGGCCGTGCTGGCGTGCTTCGGCCTGGTCAAGGCCAGCTTCATTCCTCCGAAGGACCTGCGCGAGTTGCGCTTGGTCTCGCGCTACCGGCGCAAGCTGAGCGCGATGTGCGCCAGCGAGGTCAATCGGCTGCACAAGATCCTGGACGACGGCGGCATCAAGCTCGGCGCGGTGGTCAGCGACGTCAACGGTGTGTCCGCAAGCGCCATGGTCAGCGCGCTGATCGAGGGGC
>JANYKR010000016.1 GCA_025358155.1 Betaproteobacteria bacterium | reverse complement strand
GCGATGTCGGCACCGTGCTGCTGGTGTTCCCCACGGGCGTGGGGATGAACCGAGGCGGCCTACAAGCACAACACCGATGCGCGGGTGTTCCCCACGGGCGTGGGGATGAACCGCCCCACACCGAACGTTTCATGGGTCGCACGGCGTGTTCCCCACGGGCGTGGGGATGAATCGTCGGTGTACTTCGAGCTCAACGGCCGCGAGGGGTGTTCCCCACGGGCGACGCCTTCCGCAACCACCTGGCCGACGGACATCGCCGCACTGCCGAGGACTCTTTGGTAGAAAAGGCCGAGATGCTGACCCTGAGCGCGCCGGAGAGGGCGGTACTGGTGGGCGGCATGCGGGTGTTAAACGCCAACGTAGGGAGGTCGAAAGCCGGTGTCCTGACCCGGCGGCGCGGCGCCCTCATCAACGACTTTTTCGTCAACCTGCTCGACATCAACACGGCCTGGAAGGCGGTGGATGAGGCGAAGACGATGTTCGAGTTCCAAGATGGCAAGACCGGCGAAGTAACGTGGACACGCAGCCGGGACGATCTGATTTTCGATTCAAATTCGCAGCTGCGCGCCATCGCTGAGGTTTACGCGTGCAGCGACTCGCAGCAGAAGTTCGTGCGTGACTTCGTTGCCGCCTGAAACAAGGTGATGAATCTCGACCGGTTCGACCTGGCTTGACTGTGGGTTGGCGTGCGGTCAGTTGACCCAAATCCAGGCTAAGCTACGCCAACCACGTGCGCTTCGAACATCAATCCTCAGCGGGTTCGTTGCGCCTTGGATGGCTCACAGGGCCCAATTTTTTTGGCATTCAAGGGATCGACCATGACCGACATGACCTTTCAGAATTTTGAGGCCGCAGCGCTGGCGCGCGGCTTTGATGAGGTGCTTGAGCGAAAGTGGGCGCCGAACGCGCTTGTGGGCGCGCATGCGCACGCGTTTGATGTGGACGCACTGGTCGTGCAAGGCGAACTGTGGTTGACGGTGAATGAGGTCACCCGGCAACTCCGCCCGGGCGATGCCTTCAACCTGGATGCCGACATCGTTCACTCGGAGCGCTACGGTGCCGAGGGCGCCATCTTCTGGGTGGCCCGGCGGCACGTGTCGAAAGTATCTGCCGGCTGACCTGTCAGCGCACCGCCGGCGCGGCTGCAGCGGGCAGCCGCTAAAAGTCTCGATCAGGGCAGCGACCGGGTTGACAGGTTTTGCTGCGCTGGGTTTGGCGGGCTGACTGGCGGGACTCGTCGGGGCCTGAACACGGTAGCGTCGCTGTAAAACGCAAGGTCTTCGTTGTCCGGCCACCAGCCCGGCACACCCAGCACGGGCAGGGGCCAGAACGGCTTGGTGGCCCAGCCGGCGGCGTCCAGCGCCAGCGGGTCGGCCAGCAAGACGTGCGCCGTCAGCGTCTTGCGCGGTGCGGTGCTGAGCTTTTCCAGCAGGGCATGACCTACCAGCGTCAGCCGCGCCTCGGCCCAGCGGGGGCGGTGGGTGATGAACAGCGCGGGCCAGTCGCGCTGGCGCAGCGCGGCCAGCAGCGGCTGGGGCGCCTGCAGCACCGCACCGTTTTCATCGAACAGGGTCAGCGCGTCACGCAGGGGCCCGCGCACGGTGCCGATGCCGGCGCGGCTGATTTCCGTCGCCTGCAGGTGGTTGAGCCGATGTTTGATTGCCGGCTGGTGCAGCCAGACCAGGCCGTTGAAGAAGTCATGCAGGTTGTTGCGGGTGGGCACCCGGGCGGTGCGGTGGATGAAGGCCTCGTAGGCCTCGCCGGCAGGCAAATCGGTTTGCGGCACAAAGCGCGGTGACACCGGGGCGGGGGTCGTCACCGGCGCCTGGTTCAAGGCCTGTGCCACCGGGCTGGCCTGCGCAGCGGCCTGTTGCCAAGCGAGCAGTGCAAGGTCGAGCGCTGGCCGCAGCGGCGCCAGCCATGGCCGGTCAAGCTCGATCACGGGCACACCGCTCACCGGCACCGGGGTAGTGATTGCCTTGCTGACCGACCGCAAGTTCAGGCCCGCAGCGACATCACGCTCAATCCTGCTGACGCCAGGCCAGGGTCTCACCGCCACACAGCGGCCTGAGCTGGGCCTCACCAAAGGGCAGCGCCTCGGGCAGCACCCAGGGTTGGCGTGCCAGCGTGACTGTGCCGGTGTTGCGCGGCAGGCCGTAAAAGTCCGGGCCGTGATGGCTGGCAAAGCCTTGGAGCTTGTCGAGTGCGCCCGCCGCATCAAAGGCCTGGGCGTAGAGCTCCAGCGCACTCAAAGCCGTGAAGCAGCCGGCGCCGCAGACCGAGGCCTCCTTAAGTGCAGCCGCGTGGGGCGCGCTGTCGGTGCCCAGGAAGAACCGGTCCGAGCCCGAGGTGGCTGCGGCCACCAGCGCCTGGCGGTGGCTTTCGCGCTTGAGCACCGGCAGGCAGTAGTAGTGCGGGCGCAGGCCGCCCAGAAAGATCGCGTTGCGGTTGAACAGCAAGTGGTGCGCGGTGATCGTGGCGGCGGTGTGGGCGCCAGCGCCGGCCACGTACTGCGCCGCCTCTCGGGTGGTGATGTGCTCGAACACCACCCTCAAGGCCGGAAAGTCGCGCCGCAGCGGCACCATCACCTGGTCGATGAACACTGCCTCGCGGTCGAACAAGTCCACCGCCGGGTCGGTGACCTCGCCGTGCACCAGCAGCAGCAGGCCGGCGCGTTGCATCGCCTCCAGCGCCGGGTAGCACTTGCGGATGTCGGTGACGCCCGCATCGCTGTGGGTGGTGGCGCCAGCCGGGTAGAGCTTGACCGCCACCACGCCGGCGGCCTTGGCGCGGTCAACCTCTTCGGCGGCCAGCCGGTCGGTCAGGTACAGCGTCATCAGCGGGGTGAAGTCCAGGCCGACGGGCAGCGCGGCCAGGATGCGGTCGCGGTAGGCCAGCGCCGCCGCCGCCGTGGTGACGGGGGCTTTAAGGTTGGGCATCACGATGGCCCGGGCAAACTGGCGCGCGGTGTAGGGCAGCACAGCCGCCATCGCCGCGCCATCGCGCAGGTGCAAGTGCCAGTCGTCGGGGCGAGTGAGGGTCAGCGTGGCGGCTGTTGCGGCTGTTGCGGGTGCGGCTGTTGAGGGTGCGGCTGTTGAGGCGGTCATGACCTGATTTTCGCATCGTCGTTGCGCGGCCAGGCTGGCCTGCCCGTCGCGTCAACTGCCGGCGCCAGGCGTCCAGTTCAGGATGAAATCCCGCTGTTCGTTGGTCTCGGGCGACGCCGGCGCCCTGACGCGCTTTTCCATCACCTGCCACTTGCGGGCCAGCAGCGTCAGCGCCTGCTCAGGCGTGCAGCCCTGCTCGACCAACCAACAACCCACCACGGTGCCGGTGCGGCCAATGCCGCCGTGGCAGTGCAGATAAATCGGCTGCTTTGCCTGCAGCGAGGCGTGCAAGGTGTCGAGAATGCGGCGCATCAGCGCAGGCTTGGGTACCGAGAAATCGACGATCGGCAGCCGCTGCACTTGCACCTCCAGGCCGCGAGACGCGGCACAGCCGGCCAGCGCAGCGCGGTAATCCGGCAGCGGCTCATCCTGCGTGGTCAGGTCCAGCCACTGGCGGATGCCGGCGTCGAGCAGTGCATGGAGCGCAGCCCGCTGCGCCACGGCATCAGCCAAGCCCGGATGTTGCCCCGCCAGCAGCGCGCCGGGCAGCAGCCAGTAACAGTTGGCGTGGGGCCTGGGCCGAGCGTCGCCGGGCGCGTCGATCGCCGAGGCATCGGCGGGCGCGTCGATCGCCGAGCCACCGGCGGTGGGCGCCGCGCCGGACATCGGCCGATACCCGCTCAGTGCGTCAGGATCTTGGACAGGAAGTCCCGCGTGCGCTCGCTCTTCGGGTTGTCGAAAAACTCATGCGGCGGCGCCTGCTCGACGATCTGGCCCTGGTCCATGAAGATCACCCGGTTCGCCACCGCCTTGGCAAAAGCCATCTCGTGGGTGACGCACAGCATGGTGATGCCCAGGCCGGCAAGCTCGACCATCACGTCGAGCACCTCCTGGATCATCTCCGGGTCAAGCGCCGAGGTGGGCTCGTCAAACAGCATGATCTTGGGTGTCAGGCACAGCGCCCGGGCAATCGCCACCCGTTGCTGCTGGCCGCCCGAGAGCTGCAGCGGGTACTTCTTGGCCTGCTCGGCGATGCGCACCCGTTTGAGCTGCTGCATGGCACGCTCTTCGGCCTCGGCCTTGGGCACCTTGCCCACCCACATCGGCGCCAGCGTCAAGTTCTCCAGCACGGTGAGGTGCGGAAACAGGTTGAACTGCTGAAACACCATGCCGACATCCTTGCGGACCTTCTCGATGGCCTTGATGTCGTCGGTGAGCTCGGTGCCGTCGACGATCAGATGGCCTTGCTGGTGCTCTTCGAGCCTGTTCACACAGCGGATCAGGGTGGACTTGCCCGAGCCCGACGGCCCGCAGATCACGATGCGTTCACCGCGCGCCACATGCAGCTGGATGTCGCGCAACACATGAAACTCGCCGTACCACTTGTTGACGCCGTTGAACTCGATGATCGGGGCGGTTGTCGTCATGGAGGCTGTCGCAGGGTTGGTCATGGGGCGCCGCAGTCCGGTGAGGTGGGGGTCAGTGACGGCAACTTCATTGGCGGCGGGTACCGGTATTGAGATGGCCCTCTACCCAGCGGCTGTATCGCGACATCGCAAAACAGAACACGAAGTAGATCGCCGCTACAAACAGCTGGCCTTCCAGAAAGAACTTACGCCAGTTCGAATCACCCAGCGCGAGTTGCAACGCACCGGTCAGGTCGTAGAGGCTGACGATGGTGACCAGCGAGGTGTCCTTGAACGCGCCGATGAACGTGTTCATGATCGACGGCACCACCAGGCGCAGGGCCTGCGGCAGCACGATCTTGCGGGTGGTCTGCCAGGGGTTGAGGCCCAGCGACTGCGCCGCTTCGACCTGGCCCTTGGGCAGCGCCTGCAGGCCGCCGCGCACCACCTCGGCCAGGTAGGCCGCAGTAAACAGCGTCATGCCCACCAGCACCCGCAGCAGCACGTCGATGGTGGTGCCCTGCGGCATGAACAGCGGGAACATGAACGAGGCCATGAACAGCACCGAGATCAGGGGCACGCCCCGGATCAGCTCGACATACAGCACACAGATCGTGCGAATGCCCGGCATCTTGGACTGCCGACCCAGCGCGACCGCCACCGCCAGCGGAAACGCCAGCACCAGGCTGATGGTTGAGAGCAGCAGCGTGAGCGGGAACCCGCCCCAGCGTGCGGTCTCGACCGGCGTCAGGCCGGCCACGCCCCCAAACATCAGCCCAAAAAACACCGCCAGCACCACCACCCAGGCCAGCAGCAGGCTCTTTCTCCAAAAGCCCCGGTAGCAGCTGGCCACCAGCAGGGCTACCAGCAGCACACAGGCCAGCAGCGGCCGCCACTGCTCGGCAAACGGGTAGCGCCCAAACAGGATCAAACGGTACTTCTCGGCAATCACGCCCCAGCACGCGCCGTGCTCAACCGCTGCGCGGCAAGCGGCGTTGTCAGGCGCAAAAACCGCGTGAAACACCCCCCAGGACAGCAGCGGCGGCACGAAGTACAGCAGCAAGGCCAGCACGACCAGCGTGGCTGCCGTGTTGCGCCAACCGTCAAACAGGTTGGCACGCAGCCAGGCCAAGACACCTTGCGCTGAGCGCGGCGGTGGCCGGCTGGCGACAGGGGCAAACACAAACTCAGCAGGCGATGCGATCGACGACATGGGCTCACCGCTCCTTGATCAGCGAACGCTTGTTGTACGCGTTCATCACGGCGGCCGTCAGCAGCGACAGCGTCAGGTAGCAGGCCATCACGATCGCGATGCACTCGATAGCCCGGCCGGTCTGGTTGAGCGAGGTGTTGGAGATCGACACCAGGTCGGGGTAACCCACCGCCACTGCCAGCGATGAGTTCTTGGTCAGGTTGAGGTACTGGCTGGTCAGCGGCGGGATGATCACGCGCAGCGCTTGCGGCAGCAGCACCAGCCGGGTCTCCATCCGGTTTGACAGACCCAGCGCCGCAGCCGCCTCATGCTGGCCAAACGGCACCGCCTGGATGCCGCCGCGCACGATCTCGGCGATGTAGGAGGCGGTGTAGATCGTCAGCCCGATCAGCATGGTCAAGAATTCTGGCGTGACCGAACCGCCGCCGACGATGTTGAGCTCGGTCTTCTCGGGCACGTCCAGCGCACCCGGCGCACCGCCCACCAGCCAGCCCAGCAGCGCCGCGGCGATCATGATGGCCAGGCCCGGCCAGACCACCGGCCGGCTCTGGCCGGTTGCAAACTGGTGCTGCTTGGCCTTGCGCGCCCACAGCCAGGCACCCACAGCGCCCAGGCCAAGCCCCGCCAGCGTCATCGCATGGCCGGGCGCCCAGTGCGGGATCGGGTACTGCAGGCCGTTCTTGCTGAAGAACACGCCGTGCAGCGGCTGCATCGCCGCCTCGATCGGTGGCAGCAACTCGGTCATCACAAAGTACCAGATGAAGAGTTGCAGCAGCAGCGGCACGTTGCGGAAGATTTCAACGTAGGTGCTGCAAACCGCGCGCACCAAAAAGTTGCGCGACAGCCGCCCCACCCCCACCAGCGTGCCCAGCAGCGTGGCCAGCACGATGCCGATCAACGCCACCCGCAGCGTGTTGGACAAACCGACCAGAAAAGCCTTGCCGTAGCTCTCGGACGAGTCGAACGGGATCACGCTCTCGCCGATCGAGAACCCCGCGGGCTGGCTGATGAAGTCGAACCCGCTCTGGATGCCCCGCACCCGCATGTTCAGCAAGGTGTTGTGCACCAGGTAGGCCCCGGCCGCCAGCACCAGCGCCACGGCGACGATCTGGTAGATGACGGCGCGGAACGACTTGCTGCGCCAGGTCCACTGGCGAACTTTTGGAGGCGGGGCAGTGGCCGTCATCGGGGTTTGCGGGCTGGTTTGCCGTGGGGAGGTCAGGCCGCCAGGCGCTCAGCGCACCGGCGGGGCGTACATGAAACCGCCCTTGCTCCACAGGTTGTTGGCGCCGCGCGGCAGCTTCAGGGCAGACTTCGGGCCGACGTTGCGCTCGAAGATCTCGCCGTAGTTGCCGGTGGCCTTGATGGCGCGGTAGGCCCAGTCCTTGTCCAGCCCCAGCAGCTTGCCGGTGTCTTCAGAAGTGCCCAGGATGCGTTGAACCACCGGGTCTTTGCTGTTGGCCTTGAGGTCGTCGACATTGGCCTGGGTGATGCCGTACTCCTCGGCTTCGATCAGCGCAAACACCACCCATTTGGCAATCGCAAAGAACTCGTCATCACCGCGGCGCACCGACGGGCCGAGCGGCTCCTTGGAGATCAGCTCGGGCAGGATGACGTGGTCTTCAGGGTTGCCGGCTTCTTTGTTGCGCACCGACGCGAGGCCCGAGGCATCGGTGGTGTAGGCCTGGCAGCGGCCAGCGAAGTAGGCCTTGTTGGTGGCTTCCTGGGTCTCGAACACGACGGACTTCATGGCCAGGCCGGCGGCCTTGGAGTAATCGCTCAGGTTTTTCTCGGTGGTGGTGCCCGACTGCACGCAAACCGTGGCGCCCTTGAGCTGCTTGGCGCTGGTGATCTTGGACTTCTTGGTCACCATGAAGCCCTGGCCGTCGTAGTAGGTGACGCCGGTGAAGTGCATGCCCAGCGAGGCGTCGCGGGTCAACGTCCAGGTGGTGTTGCGCGACAGGATGTCGATCTCGCCAGCTTGCAGCGCGGCAAAACGCTGGGCGGCGTTGAGCGGCACCCATTTGATCTTGCTGGCATCACTCAGCACGCTGGCGGCCAGTGCCTTGCAGACATCGATGTCCAGACCGGACCAGTTGCCCTGGCTGTCGGCAGCGGCAAAGCCCGGCAGGCTGGGGTTGACCCCGCAGACGAGTTGACCGCGCTGCTTGATGGTGTCGAGCGTCTTGCCGGCGTGGGCCGGCAGTGTGGTGACCAGGGCACCGAGTGCCAGCAAGCCACCAAGCACGGCATTGAGGGGGGTTTTGATCATGTAAAATTCTCCAGAATTGACGGCAAGAATTCCCCGCAAATCTCAGGGGCGGCGGAGTATAGGGCGGGGTTCCGGGCAGATGACATGCTTGTTTATCCGGGGGTCATGCGCTTGTTGCATGGCGATGTCAGCACGATTCGTACCCGTTCGGGAAATCCCTGGGAAACACCCGCCGTTCGCCCAAGACCCGTCCGCCTGCAGCGCCAACAGCTCGGCGCGACACGGCTCAATCAGGCCGCTTGAGAAAGTCCCACAGCGCCTGCGCAGCCGGTTTGGCGTGACGCGCCACCTCGGTGCGCTCGCGGTAAATGCGCACCTCCATCGTCAGCTCACCCACTCCGGGTGGTGCGGCGGGCACCAGGCGTCGGCTGCGCAACTCCTGGCGCACCGAACTGGCCGGCAAAAAAGCCAGGCCATGCCCTTCCAGCGCCATCGCCTTCAGGCCCTCGGACATGTCGGTCTCGTAAATCGTCTCCAGCGACGGTGCCACCGGCAATTGGCGGATGATCTGCTCGACCATGTGGCCCATGTACGCACCGGCCGCATAGCCCAGCAAGGGCGTCGGCACGCTGCCTGGCCCGAGCCGGAACAGCGGTTGACCCTCGGCATCGCCCTTGGCAAAGGCCGCGACAGTTTCATGACCCAGCGACAGCATCTCGTAGCGGTCCGGACTGAGTTGCAGCGGCTGCGATGCATGGTGGTACGCAATCAGCAGGTCGCAGCCGCTCTCGGTCAGGCGCAGCACAGCGTCGTGCACATTGAGCGCGATCAAGCGCGTCTTGACACTGCCGAAGCGCCCGCGCAAGGCCATCAACCAGTGTGGAAAAAACGTGAAGGCCAGCGTGTGTGGGATCGCAAACTCGATCACGTCCTGGCCGCTGGCGCGGTGCGAGCGCATCAGGTTGCGCGCCGACTGCAAGGCCACCAGCACCTCCAATGCCTGGGCATGCAAGGTCTCGCCCGCTGAAGTCAAGCGGGTCGGGTACGACGAGCGGTCCACCAGGTCAATGCCCGCCCAGGCTTCAAGCGCCTGGATGCGCCGGGAAAACGCGGGCTGGGTGACATGCCTGAGCTGGGCAGACCGCGAAAAGCTGCGGGTCTCGGCCAGGCTGATGAAGTCTTCGAGCCACTTGGTTTCCACCTCGGCAGTCTAATAGCGCCAAACCACCCACCATTCAAGGGGTCAACAGGGGACACCCCCCCTGAACAGAGGGGACAAGTTCATCCCGCACGCGCAGCAGCTTCGCTACAGTCGGATTTATATTGATTCACTCACCCAGACTGGTTTGCAGGTGAGTTTTTCCACCCGGACAGGCATTGAACAAGATGGCATCAAAAATTAAGCTACTGACGCTGGGCTTTGCTGCAGCGGCGCTGTTGGGGTCGGCTCAGGCCGCAGTGGTGATCCTCGACTTTGAGGCGCTCGGCTCGGCTGCGAACAGTGCGGGTACGCCTGTTGGTGACACGTACCTGGCGAGCAATGGAGTGGCCTTCAGTGCAGGCGCCATCGCCCAGCACAACGGCTTGGCCAACAACAATGTCAGTCCGCCGCCACTGCGCTCGGGCAATCATGGCTTTGTCAGCAATGCCTTCAACGGCTCGACCGGCTTTTTCAACTTCACCATCACTTTTGACGCCGGCAGGGCATACACCGATATCTCGTTGGATTGGGCCGCGAAAGCTGATTTCATAGCCAACGCCGTCGATACCGCTGGCACATCGAAGTCCCTCACCCTGCTCGGCAGAAATTGGTCTGGCTGGGCAATGTTGAATCTGGCGGATATCTTCGGAGACCACCGCCCGATCGACCATGTCCTGTTCAAAGGCAGCAGAGACAGCCCCTTCGCAATCGACAACCTGCGGCTGGAGACCACTTCGGGCAGCACCGTGCCCGAGCCCGCCGGTCTTGGCCTGCTGGCGGTGGCACTGGCCGGCGCTGGACTGGCATCGCGACGCAGCCGCCAGGCCTGAGGCGCTGCCCGGCCCGAGAGCCTGCTGCACAGCGGGCTTTTTTTTGCCTCAAGCGGGCTCGGCAGCCTGATCGTCTGCCTGCTGCAGCCGCCACATTTCGGCGTAGCGCCCACCACGGGCCAGCAAGTCGGCGTGGGTGCCGCGCTCGGCCACCCGGCCGCCGTCCAGCACCACGATTTCGTGTGCATCGGCCACCGTGGACAGCCGGTGCGCGATCACCAATGCGGTCTTGCCCTGTGCGGCGCTCTGGAGTTCAGCCTGGATGGCGCGCTCGTTGGCGGAGTCCAGCGCCGAGGTAGCCTCATCAAAAATGAGCACCGGCGGGTTCTTCAGCAGCGTGCGGGCGATCGCCACCCGCTGCTTTTCGCCGCCAGAGAGTTTGAGGCCGCGCTCGCCCACCATCGTGGCATAGCCTTTGGGCGTGCTGTTGATGAAGTCGTGGATGTGGGCGGCGCGCGCCGCGGCCTCCACCTCGGCCGTGCTGGCCCCGGTGCGGCCGTAGCCGATGTTGTAGCCCACCGTGTCGTTGAACAGCACCGTGTCCTGGGGCACGATGCCGATGGCCCGGCGCACGCTGGCCTGGGTGACGGCCCGGATGTCCTGGCCGTCCAGCGTGATGCGGCCGCCGGTCACGTCATAAAACCGGTACAGCAGTCGCGCCAACGTGCTCTTGCCGGCACCCGATGCGCCCACCACCGCAACGGTCTTGCCAGCCGGGATCTCGAAGCTCACGCCGTGCAGGATGGGCCTGGCCGGGTCGTAGGCAAAGCTCACGTTCTCGAAGCGCACCGTGCCGTCGCTCACCGCCAGATCGCGTGCACCTGCGGCGTCGGCCACCTCGCGCTCGCGCTCGAGCAGCACAAACATGCGGTCCAGGTCGGTCAGACTCTGCTTGACTTCGCGGTAGAGCACGCCCAGGAAATTGAGCGGGATGTAGAGCTGGATCAGGAAGGCGTTGACCATCACCAGATCACCCAGCGTCAATCGACCCTCCACCACGCCCTGCGTGGCCCGCCAAAGCATCGCGACCAGGCTGAGCGCGATGATCAACTGTTGCCCCGTGTTGAGCATCGACAGCGTGCTCTGGCTCTTGACCTGGGCCTGGCGGTAGGCCTCCAGCCCTTCGTCGTAGCGCCGCGCCTCGAAGGCCTCGTTGTTGAAGTACTTGACAGTCTCGTAGTTCAACAGGGCGTCGATGGCCCGGCTGTGGGCCTTGGAGTCGGCCTCGTTCATCTCGCGCCGAAAACGCGACCGCCACTCGGTCACGGTCACCGTGAAGGTGATGTAGACCGACAGCGCGGCCAGCGTGATCCAGACATAGCCCATGTCGAAGCGGATGCCTAGAAAGGCCAGCACCAGCGTCACCTCGACCAGCGTGGGCACGATGGTGTAGAGCGAATATGACACCAGCGACTGCAGCGCACGGGTGCCGCGCTCGATGTCGCGTGACATGCCGCCGGTCTGGCGCTCGAGATGAAACCGCAGGCTCAGCGCATGCAGGTGGCCAAACACCTCCAACGCAATCTGCTTGGAGGCACCAAACGAAACCTTGGCAAAAACCAGCTCACGCAGCTCGGTGAACAAGCTGGTGCACAGCCTCAGTCCTGCGTAGGCCAGCAAGATACCGGCAGGCACCACCAGCACCGCGCGGGCGTCGCCGGGTTTGAGGTCGAGCGCATCGACCAGGTGCTTGAGCAGCACCGGCACACCCACATTGGCTACCTTGGCCAGCAACAAAAAAGCCAGCGCCAGCCCGACCCGCCACCGGTACTGCCAGAGGTAGGGCAGCAGCTTGCGCAGGGTCTGCCAGTCGGTGCGGGCATCGCCCGGTGCGGTGGGTGTGGGCAGGGCTTGGGCGGCGGCGGAATGGCGCATCGGCAGGGGCTACAAACTGAAGGTGGCAGCCGGACACCGGCCGCATGAAAGAATCAGGCGCTAACGAGCTACCCAGGTGATGCCGATGAGCGACTCCGCAAGCCCCAGCAGCCGACAGACACTGACCGGCCCCCTGAGTTTGCCTGACGGCAGCGAGCTGGTGCTGCGGGTGATGCCGTTGCCGGCCGATGTCAACGGCAACGGCGACATCTTCGGCGGCTGGCTGATGGCCCAGATGGACCTGGCCGGCGCCGTGCTGCCCTCGCGCATCGCCAAGGGCCGGATCGCCACCGTGGCGGTCAACGAGTTCATCTTCAAGCAGCCGGTCTCGGTGGGCGACCTGGTGAGCTTCTACGCCCGGGTGGTACGGGTCGGCACCACCTCGATCACTGTGCATGTGGAGGTGTTTGCCGAACGCAATCCGGCCAACCTGCAGTGCGTCAAGGTGACCGAAGCCAACCTGACCTATGTGGCGATCGACAGCCAAGGCAAACCCCGGCCCGTGCCGAAAGAGTGAGCTCGCGCCGGGGTTCTCAAAGCAGTGGCCAGACCACCGTGGCGATGTGCTCAGCCAGGGTCTCGCCCCACAGCCGGTAGAGCGGGGCGCCGGGGTGAAAACCGTCGCGCGCGAGCATCGCCGGGTCGTGCAGCGGCAGATCGAAGGGCAGATGGCTGAGGCCGGCCTGCCGTGCGGCCCAGCCGGCCAAGGCCCGCTCATGCGCGGCGGCATCGCGCCCGGCCAGCCAGCGCAAGGGCTGCGGCAGGCCCGAGAACCGGTGCATCGGCGGCACGGGGGTCAGCACCACGTGGCGCACGCCGGTGCGCTGGCGCAACGCGGCGACCAATTCGGCCCGTGCGCTCAGCGCGGCGGCCGGTCGCACCTGGTCCACCACGTCATTCACGCCGGTCACCACCACCGCCACGTCGGCCGGCATCGCATCCGCCAGCAATCGGACCGCCCCGGCGGTGCTCACGCCTGAGCTGGCGCAGAGCTGCCACTGCACCGCCAGCCCGAGCCGCCGTGCCAGTGCCTGGCTGAGCCGGCCGGCGAGCGCGTCGTCCTGCCGGTCCACGCCAACGCCCGCAGCCGATGAATCGCCGACGATCAGCAGGCCCAGTCGGGCCACGGGCACTGCGCCGTCTGCGGTCACCAGGCCCTGGCGCGGGCCGGCGGCTTCGGGCAGCTTGGGCAGACGCCAACGGGTATGCAGCGCCTGGGCCAGCAGCAGCGGCGACAGGGCCAGCTTCAGTGCGACGTTGGCCAAACTCGACTCAGGCCAGGCCGACCAGCAGCCCAGCGGCGGCCACGGGTTCAGCCCTCAAAACAGACTGAAATCGGGCTTGCGCTTCTGAAAGAAAGCCTGAAACGCCTCCATCGCCTCGGGGCTGCGCAGCCGGGCGCCGAACAGCGCAGACTCGGCCGCCATCACCTCGCGGATGCGGGCTTTTTGCGGCTCGCGCATCAATCGCTTGGTCTCGCGCACCGCCTGCGGCGGCAGGTTGTTGAAGCGCTCGGCCATTCGCCGGGCATGGTTGACTACCTCAGCCGCCGGCAGCACCGCGTTGGCAAGGCCGCAGTCCACCGCGTCGCTGCCCGAAAACGGCTCGCCCAGCATCAATTTTTCAGCCGCTTTGGCATGGCCCAGCAGCGCCGGCAACAACAGGCTGCTGGCGTACTCGGGCACCAGGCCGAGGCTGACAAAAGGCATCGCCAGCCGGGCTTCATCGCTGACGTAGACCAGGTCGCAATGCAGCAGCATCGTCGTGCCGATACCGACGGCCGCACCGGTGACGGCGGCGACCACCGGCTTTTCGCAATCCATCAGCGCTTGCATGAAACGGATCACCGGCGGCATCGGTGCGCCCTCACCGCTGGCCGGCGGCCGCTGCATGAAGTCTTCGATGTCGTTGCCCGAGGTGAACACCCCCGGCTGGCCGGTGATCAGCACCGCGCGCACGCCAGCGTCGGTGTTGGCGGCGACCAGCGCATCGGCCATGGCGCTGTACATCGCCTGGGTCAACGCGTTTTTCTTCTCGGGACGGGCGATTTCGACAGTCAGCACCTTGTTGAAGGTGGCAGTGCGGATGCTCATGGGGTCTCCAGTCTTGCCATTTGTGATCAGGCGGCCTCAAACCCGCTCGAATATGCCGGCCGCGCCCTGGCCCGTACCCACGCACATCGTGACCATGCCGTATTTGAGCTTGTGGCGGCGCAGTGCATGCACCACGGTGGCGGCACGGATTGCGCCGGTGGCCCCCAGCGGATGGCCCAGCGCAATCGCGCCACCCATCGGGTTGACCACGTCCGGGTTCAGGCCCACGGTGTTGATCACCGCCAGCGCCTGGGCCGCAAACGCCTCGTTGAGCTCGATCCAGCCCATGTCAGCCAGATTCAGACCGGCGCTCTTGAGCGCTGCGGGGATCGCCTCGATCGGGCCGATGCCCATCAGCTCGGGCGGCACGCCGCGCGAGGCAAAGCTGACGAAGCGGGCCAGCGGCGTCAGGCCAAACTGCTTGACGGCCTTTTCGCTGGCCAGGATCAGACAGCCTGCGCCGTCGCTGGTCTGGGAGCTGTTGCCTGCCGTCACGCTGCCAAATCCGGTGGGCTTGCCCGCCGGGTCAAGCCGTGCCGCGAACACGGCGCGCAGCTTGCCCAGCGCCTCCAGCGTGGTCTCGGCGCGTGGGCCTTCGTCCAGGCTGACGGTGCGGGCGCGGATGTCAACCTCGCCCAAGGCGTCACCCGGCGCCAGATGCGGCGTGCGCTCGAGCACCTGCACCGGCGTGATCTCGTCGGCAAAGGCGCCGGCCTGCTGGGCGGCCAGTGCCTTCAAGTGGCTCTGCAACGCAAATTCGTCTTGCGCTTCGCGGCTGACCTTCCACTGCTGCGCCACCTTCTCTGCGGTCAGGCCCATGCCGTAGGCGATGCCGACGTTCTCGTCCTTGGCAAACACTGCCGGGTTGAACGACGGTTTATTGCCTGACATCGGCACCATGCTCATGCTCTCGGCACCGGCGGCGATCATCACGTCGGCCTCGCCGACGCGGATGCGGTCGGCCGCCATCTGCACTGCGCTCAAGCCCGACGCGCAAAAGCGGTTGACGGTGATGCCGCCCACCGAGTTGGGCAAGCCGGCCAGCAGTGCGCCGACGCGGGCGATGTTCATGCCCTGCTCACCCTCGGGCATGGCGCAGCCGACGATGGCGTCCTCGATGGCCTTGGGGTCGAGCCCGGGTACCTGGCGCAGCGCGGCCTGGATGGCGAAGACCAGCAGGTCGTCTGGCCGGGTGTTGCGAAAAAAGCCACGGTGGCTCTTGCCGATCGGGGTGCGGCTGGCCGCAACGATGTAGGCGTCTTGCAATTGTTTGCTCATGTCACGCTCCGATCAGTTTCGAACCGGCTTGCCGGTCTGCAGCAAACCCATGATTCGCTCTTGCGATTTCGGGTGTTCCAGCAGGCTGCAGAAGTGCTTGCGCTCCAGTGCCATCAGGTACTCCTCGCTGACTTGCGCGCCGGCCTCGACCTCGCCGCCGCACACCACGTCGGCGATCAGGCTGGCGATATGGAAGTCATGTGCGCTGATGAAGCCGCCGTCGCGCATGCCCACCAACTGGACCTTGATGGTGGCGATGCCGGAGCGGCCCGCCACTGCAAACAAGCCCTTGAGTGGCGCGCGCCAGTTGCTGGCGGCCATCGCCTTGACCTGGGCAATGGCGATGAACAGCAACTCGTCCTTGTGCGCCACGATCACGTCGTCTTTGAGCAAGTAGCCCAGCTTGCGGCTCTCCAGCGCGCTGGTGCCCACGGTGGCCGTGGCTGCCGCCTGGAAGCCGTCCTTCACAAAGGCCAGCAGGTCGCTGCTGTCGACGGCCGCCGCTGCCTCGGCAGCACGGCGGGCGATGTAGGTCAGGCCACCGCCGCCGGGGACCAGGCCCACACCCACCTCGACCAGGCCGACGTAGGTTTCCATGTGCGCCACCCGCCTGGCGCAGTGCACCGCAATCTCGCAGCCGCCGCCCAGCGCCAGGCCGCGCATCGCCGCCACGCTGGGCACGCCGGCGTAGCGCAGGCGCAGCAAGGCGTCTTGCAGCTTTTTGATCTCAGGCGCAATGCCCTTCGCGCCCAGTTTCATGAAGGTCGGCAGCATGGCTTCGAGGTTGGCGCCGGCCGAGAACGGCTCGTCACCCGACCAGATCACCAGGCCGTCGTAACCTGCCTCGGCCAGTTCCACTGCCTTGAGCAAGCCCTCGATCACGCCAGGGCCAATCAAATGCATCTTGCTGGTGATGCTGGCGATCAAGACCTCGCCGTCCAGCGTCCAGAGCCGGATCTCGTCGTTCTTGAAAATCTCGGTGCCGGCCGTGATGAAGGGCTTGGCGCCTTCACCGGCCAGCGCTTCGGGAAAGTGCTGACGGGCATAGACCGGCAGGCCTGAGCGCGCCAGCAGCTTGCTCTGGGCGGCGCTCCACGAGCCTTCGGGCGTGTGCACACCCGTGCGCCCGTCAAAAACCCAGTCCGGCAAGGGCGCACTGCAGAGCGCCTTGCCGGCATCGATATCGTCCTTGACCCAGCCCGCCACCTGCTGCCAACCGGCCTCTTGCCACAACTCGAACACGCCCTGCTTCATGCCAAAGCCCCAGCGCATCGCCAGGTCCACCTCGCGGGCGGACTCGGCCACCTCGGCCAGGTGCACTGCCGCGTAGTGAAAGCCGTTGCGCAGGATCGCCCACAAAAACTGGGCCTGCGGGTTGCTGGACTCGCGCAGCAGCTTGAGCCGCTCGGGCGCCGGCTTCTTGAGGATGCGGTCGATCACGGCATCGGCCTTGGCGCCGGCCGGCACATAGCCGCCTTTGCCGTCATTGGCGTCCAAGTCAAAGCGCAGGATGTCCTTGCCCACCTTCTTGAAAAACCCGGCCTGGCTCTTTTGGCCCAGCGCGCCGTCGGCGAGCAAGCGCGCCACCGCTGGCGGCGTGGCGTAGCTGGCGTAGAACGGGTCGTTGGAGTCGTCCGGCCCCAGGTTGTCCTGCAGCGTCTTGACCACATGGTCCAGCGTGTCGATGCCCACCACGTCGGCGGTACGGAAGGTGCCGCTGCTGGCGCGACCCAGCTTCTTGCCGGTCAGGTCGTCCACCACGTCATACGTCAGGCCATAGTTCAGGGCCTCCTGGATCGTGCCCAGCATGCCAGCGATGCCGATGCGATTGGCCACGAAGTTGGGCGTGTCCTTGGCCCGCACCACGCCCTTGCCCAGGCACCGGGTGACAAAGGTTTCCAGCTCGTCGAGCACGGCCGCATCGGTGCTGGGCGCCGGGATCAACTCGACCAGCTGCATGTAGCGCGGCGGATTGAAGAAGTGGATACCGCAAAACCGCGGCTGGATCGACGCCGGCAGCACCGCGGCCAGCTGGGTGATCGACAAGCCCGAGGTGTTGCTGGCCACGATGGCGTGCGCGCTGAGGTGCGGTGCGATCCTGGTGTAGAGATCGAGCTTCCAGTCCAGCCGCTCGGCGATGGCCTCGATCACCAGGTCGCAACCCGCCAGCAGGCCGAGGTGCTCGTCGTAGTTGGCGGGCTGGATCAGCGCCAGGTCGGACGCGACACCGATCGGGCTCGGCTTGAGCTTCTTGAGCCCGTCCAGCGCCTTCAGCACGGTGCCGTTTTTCGAGCCTTCTTTTGCCGGCAGGTCAAACAACAACACCGGCACGCCGACATTGACCAAGTGGGCGGCAATCTGCGCGCCCATCACGCCGGCGCCGAGCACGGCGACCTTGCGGACGTTGAAACGATTCATGGTGACTCCGGTGAATTGAGAGATCGGCTGCGCCCGCATCCGATCCGGCGCGCGGCGAATCGGGCGGCCAGTGCGGCCTACTCGGCGCGAACCCAGGTCTGGGTACGGCCCAGAAGCGGCATGCCGACGTAGCCGCGCACTTCGAGCTTCTTGCCGCCATCCACCGGCTTGAGGTGCAACTTGTAGACCTTGCCGTTGTTGGGGTCGAGGATGTCGCCACCGGTCCAGACGCCGTCGTCGCCTTTCTTGGCGCCGCGGATGATGGTCATGCCGGCCACGGGCTTGTCCTTGCGCTCGTCGCTGCACTTCTGGCAAACATCGTTCGCCTTGGTGGCGTCGAAGATTTTCTCGACCGTGCCGCTGACCACCCCCGCCGTCTCGACGATACGCACCAACGATTTTTCAGTCTTGCCATCGTCGTCGATGGTTTTCCACAAACCCACCGGGTTGGTCTGGGCCAGCACAGTGCCGGCAGCAGCGGCGAGCGCCAGCGCGATGAAGGTCTTTTTCACAGGTCTCTCTCCTCAGGTTGATCAGAACAGGGCTTCGTCCATCGCCATCAGCGGCGCCGCGCCAGCGCGCGCGGTGCGGATCAGCATGGCGGTCTCGGGCAACAGCTTGGCAAAGTAGAAGCGCGCCGTGGCGAGCTTGGCGGTGTAGAACGGATCGACCGGTTTGTCACCCTTTTTCTGCGCATCCAACGCCACCCGCGCCATGCGGGCAAAGAAATAGGCAAAACACAAGTGACCGACCACGCGCAGGTAGTCCACCGCCGCCGCACCCACCTCGTCGGCATTGCCAAAAGCCTTCATGCCCAGCTCGGTGGTCAGCTTGGTGAGCTTGTCGCCCAGGTCGGCCAGCGGGTTGATGAACTCTTGCATCGCCTCGTCGGTGCCTTCGTCATCGACAAACTCGGCAATGCGCTTGCCGAACTTCTTGAGCTTGGCGCCGTTGTCGCCCAGCACCTTGCGGCCCAGCAGGTCCAGGCTCTGGATCGTGTTGGTGCCCTCGTAGATCATGTTGATGCGGGCATCGCGCACAAACTGCTCCATGCCGTTGGCATGGATGTAGCCGTGACCGCCCAGCACCTGCTGGCAGTGCGAGGTGGCGATCCAGCCGTTGTCGGTGGTGAAGGCCTTGATGATCGGCGTCAGCAGCGCCACCGTGTCTTCGGCATCGCGGCGCTCGTCATCGTTGTCGGTGGAGACCAGCACGTCGAGTTGCAGCGAGGTGTAGATCGCCATCGCCCGGCCGCCCTCGGCGTAGGCGCGTGCGGTCAGCAGCATCTTGCGCACATCCGGGTGCACGATGATCGGGTCGGCCGGTTTGTCAGGCGCCTTGATGCCGGACAAGGAGCGCATCTGGATGCGGTCGCGGGCATAGGCTGCCGCGTTCTGGTAGGCCACCTCGGTCAGGCCCAGGCTCTGGTTACCCACACCCAGGCGCGCCGCGTTCATCATCACGAACATCGCCGCCAGGCCCTTGTGCGGCGCGCCCACCAGCGTGCCGACCGCGCCGTCGAGCACGATCTGGCAGGTGGCATTGCCGTGGATGCCCATCTTCTGCTCGATCGCCGCGCAGTACAGGCCGTTGCGCTCACCGACGCTGCCGTCAGCCTTGACCAGGAATTTGGGCACCACAAACAGCGAGATGCCCTTGCTGCCGGCCGGCGCATCCGGCAGGCGGGCCAGCACCAGGTGCACGATGTTGGCGGCCAGGTCGTGCTCGCCGGCCGAGATGAAGATCTTCTCGCCGGTGAGGGCATAGCTGCCGTCGCCGCGCGGCTCGGCCTTGCTGCGCAGCAGCCCCAGGTCGGTGCCGCAGTGCGACTCGGTCAGGCACATCGTGCCGGTCCATTCACCGCTGGTCAGCTTGGGCAGAAAGCTGGCCTTCTGCTCGGGCGTGCCGTGGACATGCAGCGCCTCGTAGGCGCCGTGCGACAGGCCGGGGTACATCGTCCAGGCCTGGTTGGCCGAGTTCAACATCTCGTACAGGCAGAGGTTGAGCGTCAACGGCAGGCCTTGTCCGCCGTAAGCCGGGTCGCAGCTCAGCGCCGGCCAGCCGCCCGCCACGTACTGGGCATACGCATCCTTGAAGCCCTGCGGCGTGGTGACGGCATGGCTGGTGGCATCGAGCGTGCAACCCTCGGCGTCGCCCGACAGGTTGATCGGCGCGGTGACCTGGGCGGCAAACTTGCCACCTTCTTCCAGCACCGCGTTCAGGGTGTCGGCATCGACCTCGGCATGGGCGGGCAAGGCTCTCAGCACGGAGGCGGCGTCAAACACCTCGTGCAACAGGAACTGCATGTCACGCAAGGGAGGGGTGTACTGGGGCATGGAAGCGCTCCTGGGCCAGAAAAATTGAAAGAAAAACCGCAACAGCGACCGTGAGGCGCTCAGCGCTCCAGCAGCGGCTCGCCGACCGGCGCATCGGTCATCAGGTAAAACTGCACGATGCGGTCAAAAGCCCGCCGCGCCCGGTCCACCGCGCCCGGCAGGCGCAAAAACCGGGCGTCATGGTGCAGCGCCAGGATCAGGCCGTGGATCTCGAACAGCATCTGCAGCGAGTCGGTGTCGGGCTGCAAATGGCCGGCCTCGACCGACAGGCCGATCGCGCGCTCCAACGCCGTCTGCCAGGCCTGCACCATTGAAGCCAGCGCGTCCCGCACCGGGCCGGGACGGTCATCAAACTCAACCGCGCCGCTGATGTAGATGCAGCCCGAATCCAGCTCGACCGACACCCGCCGCACCCAGCGCTCGAACAAGGCCCGCAAGCGCGGCAGGCCCCGCTGCTCGCTCACGGCCGGGAAAAACACCTCTTCTTCAAAGCGTGCGTGGTACTCGCGGATCACCGCGATCTGCAATTCCTCGCGTGAACCGAAATGGGCAAAAACGCCCGACTTGCTCATCTGCGTGACCTCGGCCAGCGCGCCGATGGACAAGCCCTCCAGGCCCATGTGCGAGGCCAGGCTGAGCGCTGCGTCCAGGATGGTGGCACGGGTTTGCTGGCCTTTGTGCAGGGCACGCGGGGCGCTGCGGCTGGCGAGGCGCGGCGACGAACTTGGCTGGGGGTCGAGGCTCAAGATGGCAGGGACGAGGGGGTCAAAGGGGCTTGATCGCGCTTTAATCG
>JANYKR010000044.1 GCA_025358155.1 Betaproteobacteria bacterium | reverse complement strand
ATGAGCGCCGCCCTTGACCCCAAGCCCGCCAAGCCGGTCGGCGTCAACCTGAACACGCCCGCCTCGGCCGAGGCTGCTTTGCGTACCTTCTGGCGCCTGGCCGATGCCTGGAAGCTCACGACGTCCGAACAGACCACGCTGCTGGGCGTGGCTCGCACCACGCTGTACCAGTGGAAGGCGGGCAGGGTGGCAGCTCTGGACCGGCATGTGCTCGAGCGCCTGTCTTACCTCTTTGGCATCTACGCGGCGCTGCAGATCCTGCTGCCCGTGCCCGAGCGCGCCAACGAGTGGATCCGAAAACCCAATACCGCGCCCTTCCTGGCCGGGGCCTCGGCGTTGAACCGCATGCTGGGCGGTCAGGTCGCAGACCTCTTCCTGGTCCGGCAGTACCTGGACGCCGAGCGGGGTGGCAAGGCTTGATGACCTCGACCGTGGCCGTGAACGCACTGGCCTGGCTGCCGTGCCACCGGTTGATCGCAAGCCGGTTCCCGACGGTGGGCCTGTACGACCAGGTCGCAATACCCGAAGACCTGGACGTGGTCTTCGCCATAGAGGCGCTGACCAATCCCCGCGTGCGCCAGGAACTGGGCCAACTCAGCCTCGTCCCGCCAGCCGACAGGGTGGCTGGAGCCGGCGCCACGCTGATCATGGCGGCCTTTTCGCACCTGAACCCGCTTGGCTCCCGGTTCAGCGATGGCAGCTGGGGGGTGTACTGCGCCGCCGATTCCTTGGACACCGCCGTGGCAGAGGTCAGCCATCACCGCGGCGTGTTCCTGGCGCGCACCGCTGAAGAGGCTATCGACATCGACCTGCGCTGGATCCAGGCCGACCTGATGGGCAGGCTGCATGACCTGCGAGGGCAAGGTGCTGCGATGCCCGGCGTCTACGACCCCGACAGCTACGGGTCCAGCCAGGAGCTGGCCCGCATGCTTCGTTCGCAAGGCAGCCAGGGCATCGTGTACGACAGCGTGCGCAGACCGCTTGGCCAGTGCGTGGCAGTCGTCAAACCAAAGTCACTGCGCAACGCTCGGGCGGTCGGGCACATCGGCCTGCACTGGGACGGTCGCACCATCTCTCACTGGTTCGAGAAGGGCGCACCCCATGTCATGGGAAACGCGGCTCCACAGCCGACACCATGACATTTCATGGGATCTGATCGTGGCCATAAGCTGTTCCACGTTTGCTTTCGTCGACCCCCAGGGGGGGAGAAGGGCAGCGAAGGCTGTAAAGACTTAACTTCGTTCGACGAGTGCGGCCGGCGCCAGGTCTCCTTCGGTACCTGCAGGTGACTACGATGCAAGCTATGACTTGCATATAAGACGCAAATCTGATACTTTGCAAGATATGACAAACAACATTCGTTTGCCAGACGAATTGGGCCGCGCCTTGCAGACGAAACGGCAGGCCTTGGGCATGGGCAAGTCCGAACTGGCGCAGCGGGCAGGCAAGGTGCGCGAAGTGGTGTACCGGCTCGAGGCCGGCGAGGACACCACGGTGTCGTCCCTGATGGCCGTGCTGGCCGCGCTTGGCCTGGTGATGCGCCTGGAAAACGCCGGGCTGCCGTCAGCTGAAGAAGTGGCCCGGCGCTTCCAGCTTGATGACGAGGACGGCGGCGAGGGCAGCAGCGATGCTCCCTGAAAAGATCCGTGACCTGGCCGTCTCGATCGGTGATGTCGAGCATGCCGGACAGTTGTTGAAGACCTCGACTTACGAGTTCCGCTACCTCGACCCCAGTCCCGCGCAGTCGGCTGTCGCCTTGCTGATGCCGCCTGCGCAGAGCCTGACCTGGCGAGACGGGGACCTGTTCCCGCCGATGGACCAGAACATGCCCGAGGGCGACCTGTTCATGCGCATCCGCCAGATGTTCGCGAAACGCGCCATGACCCCGATGCACTTGCTGGCCCTGGTTGGCCGCAATGGCATCGGGCGCCTCGGCTACAGCCTGCCGGGCGCGGCCGCGCCGGCGCAACCGCCGGCCATCAGCAAGAGTGAACTGGTGAAGACGCGCTACACGCCGGAGGTTTTCGACGAACTCGTCGCCGCGTACCTGGGCACCGGCGCGGGCATCGCCGGCATGCAGCCAAAGATCATGGTGCCCGATCGCCCCACGGTGCCGATCCCTTCGCTGATCGTGAAGGCGGCGAGTCCGGCCTACCCGGGCCTGGCCGTCAACGAATTTCTGTGCCTGAGCGCGGCTCGCAGCGCCGGCATCGACGTCACAGGTTTCACGCTGTCCGACGACGGCCAGATGCTGATCCTGGACCGGTTCGACATGGTCGAAACCCAAGCGCAGGGTGGCGCCGTCGAGCGCCTGGGCTTCGAGGACATCGCCGCGCTGGCCGGCCTGCGAGTGCGCGACGTGCTGTCGGACCGCAAATACCAGGGCAGCTACCAGCGCGTGGCCGAGTTGCTGCGCCAGTTGCACTTGCACAGCGACAACTTGCACCGCTTCTTCCAGCAGGTCGCGTTCTCGGTGATGGTGCGCAACGGCGACGCACACTTGAAGAATTTCGGCGTGCTCTACCGCAACGCAGCCGACATCTGGCTGGCGCCGATGTTCGACGTCGTCACGACCTCGATCTACACCTACACCCGTTACCCCGGAGGCCCCGAACTGGAAGACCACACCCTGGCGCTGAAGCTCTTCGCCGGCAAGCACCGGTCGCGCGCGTACCCTACGACCCAGGATCTGTACGACTTCGGCCGCAAGGTCTGTGGTGTGGCGCAGCCCGCGCGGGTGCTGCAGGCCATCGCCCAGGCTATGAGCCAGACGCTTGAGGCCGCGCAGAACGACGCGCGCGTGCCGGCAGCTTTGCTGGGCCAGATGCGCGCGGCCTGGGAACACGGCATGAGTCATGTCTGAAGGTCTGCCGCCAATGCCTGGCCAGCCGAAGACTCAAGACGCGTCGGCAGGGCAGGGTGCCCAGGCGCACGCCAAAGTCAGCGCCGCGCGCCAGCGCAAGCTGCACATCGGCCACTTCGCCTTCATGCGCTCGGTGGTCCAGGGCCTCGATCCGCGCGAAAGCTGGGAGCGCTACTTCCGCGTCGAAGGCGAGGTCACCGACCAGCGCACCGTGCGCGCCACTATCGCCTGGATCCGCGACGAGTTCGCCGCAGCTGCCAAGCGCGAGGACCGGTTCGGCACGGCACGCCTGGTGCGGATCGACGCAACCCGCATCGCCGACCCGTCGCTGGAGCTGCCCAGCCTCGAAGCCTTCGCCGAGGCGAACGGTTTGGAGGACGAGCGCCAGACCGACCAGATCGCCGCCTACGAGGTCGAATATGGGCGCGCGACACAGCGTCTGCGCCGGCGAGCGCGCCTGATGGCCCGCCAGCTCGAAGCGCTGCGCTGGCTCGAAAGCCTGGTGGCCCAGTCCCCAAAGGCTGGCGACTCGGTTGCCGCCTGGCTGAACCCCACGCTGGCGAGCCACCTGGAGGCGGCCGACATCTTCACGCTCGCGCAGCTGGTCGAGCGCATCAACGGGGTCGGCCGGCGGTGGCACGCCAGCATCAAGGCGATGGGGGAGGGCAAGGCCCAGCGCATCGTCGAGTGGCTCCAGACCTTGGCAGACACGCACCAGGACAGCACCGCGCTGCAGCTCGGCCTGCATGTAGCGATGCCGCGAAGCAAGCTCTATGCGCACGAGCTGCAGGCCGTGGTGTCCCCGGCCACCGACATCCGCCCCCTAGAAAAGTTCATCGTGCCGGCCGAGCTCGACGGCACCTGCGGCCTGTACCGGCGCCCGCAGGCGCAGTGCCTGCTGAAGGCCACCAACGACTACCAGGCCATCCTCGCCTGGCTGCGATCCAAGCACGGCCTGACCCCCGAGCAGAAGGCGCACCTCAAGGCGCGCCGGCGCCAGCGCGATGCAATGGGCAACCACGGCGTCGAGCAGGGTATGGACTGGCTGCAGGCGCTCTCAAACACCCAGCGCGCCTACCGCAAGGAAGCCGAGCGCTTCCTGCTCTGGGCGATCACGCACAAGGGCAAGGCCCTGTCCTCGATGAGCAACGAGGACTGCACCCTGTACCGCGATTTCCTCGCCGACCCCCAGCCGCGCAGCCGCTGGTGCGGCGACCGCGGGCGCGAACGCTGGTCACCGCTGTGGCGGCCGTTCGAGGGGCCGTTGTCGGCCTCGGCGCAGCGGCATGCCGTCACGATCCTGAAGAATTTGTACGGGTTTCTGGTGGACCAGAACTACCTGATGGGCAACCCGTGGTCGGCGGTCAGCGTGCCGCGGAGCTCAGGGCCGAAGGTGAACGCGGGGCGAAGCTTCAGCCTGGCGCAGTGGCAGTTCATCGAAGCGCAGCTGGAGATGCTGCCGGCGACCTCGGCGAACCAGCGGCTGACTTTTGGGCTGCATCTGCTCTACGCGACCGGTCTGCGATTGTCGGAAGTGGTGGCCGCGACGGTCGATGACCTGCAGTGGGTCGAGTACCCGGCGGACGCGTCAGACGATCAGGCGATGGAAGGCTGGTTGCTGCGGGTGATCGGCAAGGGGCAGAAGGAACGCGAGGTGCCGCTGCCG
>JANYKR010000318.1 GCA_025358155.1 Betaproteobacteria bacterium | reverse complement strand
AAACAGCGCCGGGTCCAGCACCCCAGTGGCCAGGCCCAGGCTGTGGATCAAAGCGCCCAGCGCCATCTGCACCAGCGGCAGCGGCAGGCGCAACTTCCGCGCCAGGTAGCCACTGACCAAGACGGCCAGCAGCAGCAAGCCCGCAACACTGGTTGCCTCCATCCCGCCCTCTCCAAGCCCGGTGCGACGCGCCGCAGTGCCGCCCGCCAGGCTGCCTGACAGCATCGCGTGCGGGCGCCAGCCGCGCCAGCGGCGGCAGCCGCTAGGGGCTGTAGTTGGCGTCCTACGCCACCTGGCGGCGGCAGGGCTGCCCACCCCGGCGTGCGTCGGCTCCCGTCCCCAAGCCCGACAGCCTCCTAGCGCACGCTGAACGGCGCCTGGTACGGCCGACCGAAGGCTACACCGGCAACGATGGTGCCGGCCGGCCGCAGGTGCAGCTGGCCGCTGCGCTTGTTGTTGCGGGTGTCGACAAACTCGACCGGGCCGTCGACCCGCTCCAGGATCGACAGGTCCGCCGGTGCGCCGACCTGCAGCGTGCCGTGCTTGGGCAGCCGATTGATCACTCGGGCGGGCACCGAGGTGGCCATGGCCACCACCTCGGGCAGGCCAAATCCGAGCCCGATCAGCTTGCTCATCACCCACGGCAGGTAGGGCATGCCGGGGCTGTTGCCCGAGAACACATGCACGTCCGACGAGATCGTGTCGGGTGGGCAGCCTTGGGCGATGGCGGCCTCGGCGATGGTGTAGTCGAAGCTGCCGCCGCCGTGGCCGATGTCGAAGATCACGCCGCGCCGCTTGGCTGCCAATGCTGCCGGCAGCAACTTGCCGTCCTGCACGATGTTGGTGCCGTCGCCGGCGTTGTTGGGCGCTCCGGAGTAGCAGTGCGTCAGCACGTCGCCGGGCCGGAACAGATCGAGGATCTGGCTCATCAACGCCCGGTCGGCCACGCCGCCGATGTGGCACATCACCCGCGCCGGCACGCCCGACATCTCGCAGGCCTGGATCGCCCGCTTGAGCGGCTCCAGGCCGTGGCGGGCGATCACGTTTTCACTCATGCGCACCTTGACGCCCAGCACCATGTCCGCGTTTTCAGCCACCACCCGCGCCGCAGCCTCGGGCTGGGCGTAGTCGATGTTGAACAGCTCGGGCACCGGAAAGCCGGCCAGCCCGGCCAGCGCGATGTGCACAAAAGCGTATTGCCGGGTGCGCGAGGCTGGCGCGATGAAGCGCCGAAAGCCGGCAAAGTTGTTGGCGCCCGCATCACCGGCCGAGACCACCGTGGTGGTGCACTGGTGGGCCACCAACTCGTCGGCCGGGATGCCGATGGCCGAGCCAAACGGGTAGGTGTGGCAGTGCAGGTCGATCAGGCCGGGCGTGACCAGCTTGCCACCCGCGTCCATCACCCGGTTGGCACGCTCGGCCGGGATGTTGGGTGCGATCAGCTCGATCAGGCCGTAGCGCATGCCGATGTCGCGCGTGCCGGCCAGGCCCTGGCTGGGGTCGAGCACATTGGCGTTGCGCAGCAGCAGGTCGAACTTGTCGTTGGGGCCCATCGCGGCCTGCGCGGCGCCGGGCCACAGACCGACAGCGGCGGCGGACGCGCCCAGGCTCAAAAACTGACGGCGTTGGTAAGTGTCCATGGCGGTTCTCGCTGGGTTGGGGGGTTGGCAAATTGGCAGGTCGGCTGACCGCCAAATCCTAACGACAGCGGTGGTCGCGGCCCATGCGGTGCAACCCTGGGCCGCGGTCAGAGCCTCAGTCAGAGCCGACCATGCGCCAACGCCGGCAACTGCTGGCGCACCGCCGCCAGCCGCTCTCGGCCATTTGCCGGCCCGCGCCGGCCAGGTTGCGGGCGACGTCAAGGGTGCAGACCCTCTGCAGCGCGGCGACGTTCAATGTCTTGGGCACGGCGGGGTGAGCGTGGGCGAGATGGGGTGGGGTGTAGTACGACAGCGGTTGCCGGGTGAATCCTGGGCGCTGCGGGCAACCCGGCTCAGGGCCTGACGGCCGACGCGGCGGCGGCTGCAGCCAGG
>JANYKR010000039.1 GCA_025358155.1 Betaproteobacteria bacterium | reverse complement strand
GAAAAGATTTCGGCCAGCTCGCTGGCGTTGCTGGCACCCATCGCAAACGTGATGGGCGCGCCGGCCAGTGCGAAGTAATTGATGCCGTCGCTTGAACTGCTGATCGTCAGATCCTTGATGCCGTAGCTGGGGAAATTGGCGTTCAAGTTCCAGAACTCCCTGACGTAGACGTTTCCCGAGCACAGGGACCACACGGCATCCGATGCGGCTGCCCCGTTCTGTTTAGCGATTCAGACCTGGGCGAAAGCGGCCGCTGCACAGCAGCCGCCCAAGCGGCCGGGCCGAGGGTCCGCCAGACGGGCTCGGCGATGTCAACTCTGCGGCCAGCATGCTGATGAACTGGCCGGCAGCAAAGGCTCGACAGCGCACTTCCGGCGTTTTGTGCGGCAACCACTCGAACGGTTGTCTCCGCCGAACCTCGCAGCCCTCACGCAAGGTGCCCATCTGAAACCCATCCAACGTCTCCGCGAGGACCTGAAAGGTTTCAGCTTTGCATCGCTCAGCTTGACCGCCAGCGCCACCACCGCTCAGCCCGCTCAGCCCGCTCAGCCCACATGGGCCGGACGAGCCGGACGGCAGGCGCGCTGCGGCTCAACTCAGCAAACCTCAAACAACCCCGCCGCGCCTTGCCCGCCGCCGATGCACATGGTCACCACCACGTACTTGGCGCCGCGCCGCTTGCCTTCGATCAGCGCATGGCCGGTCAGGCGTGAGCCGCTGACGCCATACGGGTGGCCGACCGCAATCGCGCCGCCGTTGACGTTGAGCAGCTCATCCGGGATGCCGAGTTTGTCGCGGCTGTAGAGCACCTGGCAGGCAAAGGCCTCGTTGAGCTCCCACAGGCCGATGTCGCTGACCTTCAGGCCGGCGCGCTCAAGCAATCGCGGCACGGCAAAAACCGGGCCGATGCCCATCTCGTCGGGCTCGCAGCCGGCGATGGCAAAGCCGCGGAAGATGCCCAGCGGCTGGATGCCGCGCTGCTCGGCCAGCTTTCCGTTCATCAGCACGCAGGCTGAGGCACCGTCCGAGAACTGGCTGGCGTTGCCGGCCGTGACGATGCCGCCGGGCAGCGCCGAGCGCAGCGCGCTCACCGCCTCCAGCGTGGTGTCGCCGCGGATGCCCTCATCGGTCGAGATCGTGACCTCCTTGCGGGTGAGCCGGCCGCTGGCCTTGTCCACCACGCCCATCACGGTCGTCATCGGCGCAATCTCGTCATTGAACTTGCCGGCCGCCTGGGCCGCAAAAGCGCGCTGTTGGCTGCGCACGCCGTATTCATCTTGCGCCAGCTTGGGGATGTTGTAGCGCTTGATCACCTGCTCGGCGGTTTGCAGCATGTTCCAGTACAGCTCGGGCTTGTGCTCGGCCAGCCAGGGGTCGACCCGCATGTGGCGGTTCGCCTCGTTCTGCACGCAGCTGATGCTCTCGACGCCGCCGGCCACCATCACCGGACAGCCCTCGGTCATGATGCGCTGGGCGGCGAGTGCAATGCTTTGCAGGCCCGACGAGCAGAAGCGGTTGATGGTCAGGCCGCCGGTGGTGACAGGCAGGCCGGCGCGCAGCGCGATGGCGCGGGCGATGTTGCCGCCGGTGGTGCCCTCGCCAAAGGTGCCGCCCATGATCACGTCCTCGACCTCGGCCGGGTCGATGCCGGCCCGGGCCACGGCGTGCTGCACGGCGTGGCCGCCCAACGTGGCGCCGTAGGTCATGTTGAAAGCACCCTTCCAGCTCTTGGCCAGGCCGGTGCGGGCGGTGGAGACGATGACTGCGTCGATCATTTTTGTGTCCTCGGGATCAGTTGAATGTCTTGCCGTCGTCGGCCAGCTTGACCAGGTAGGGCGCAGGCTGCCAGGACGCATCGGCACCCGGCTCGGCGGCAAACCGGCGCAGCGCGCGCACGACATTCGGCAGGCCGACGATGTCGGCGTAGAGCATCGGCCCGCCCCGGTGCAGCGGGAAGCCGTAGCCGTTCAAGTAGGCGATGTCGATGTCCGACGCGCGGGCAGCGATGCCCTCGTCCAGGATGCGGGCGCCCTCGTTGACCAGCGCAAAGATGCAGCGCTCCACCACCTCGTCGTCGCTGATCTTGCGCGGCGTGATTGCGTTGGCGCTGCGGTAGTCGGCAATCAGCTTTTCGGTCAGCGCGTCGGGGATCGGGTCGCGCTTGCCGGCCTCGTAGCGGTAGTAGCCGGCGCCGGTCTTCTGGCCGAACCGGCCCACCTCGCACAGCAGGTCGGGCACGCTGGGCTTGAGCGGCACGCCGGCCTCGGCCGCCTTGCGCTTGCGGGTGGCCCAACCAATGTCCAGCCCGGCCAGGTCGCCCATGCGGAACGGGCCCATCGCCATGCCGTACTTTTGCAGCGCGCCGTCGATCTGCTGCGGCAGCGCACCGGCGTTGAGCAGGCCCTGGGCTGCGGCGCCGTAGCGCGCCAGCATGCGGTTGCCGATGAAGCCGTCGCACACGCCCGAGACGATCGCGATCTTCTTGATGGTCTTGGCCACCGCCATGCTGGTGGCCAGCACGTCGGGCGCGGTCTTGGCACCGCGCACCACCTCCAGCAGCCGCATCACGTTGGCCGGGCTGAAGAAGTGCAGGCCCAGCACGTCGGACGGGCGCTGGGTGAAGCTGGCGATCTGGTCGATGTTGAGGTAGCTGGTGTTGGACGCCAGGATCGCGCCCGGCTTGCAGACCTTGTCCAAGGTCTCGAACACGGTTTTCTTGACATCCATGTTCTCGAACACCGCCTCGATCACCAGGTCGGCATCGGCAAAGGCTTCGTAGCTGAGCGTGCCGGTGACCAAGCCCATGCGCTGCTCAACCTGCTCGGGCTTCAACTTGCCCTTTTTCATCGAGTTTTCGTAGTTGCGGCGCACCGTCGCCAGGCCTTTGTCCAAAGCCTCTTGCTGGGTCTCCAGCAACACGACCGGGATGCCGGCGTTGAGAAAGTTCATCGTGATGCCGCCGCCCATGGTGCCGGCACCGATCACGCCGACCTTGGCGATCTTGCGCAGTACGGTGTCCGCCGGCAAGCCGGGGATCTTGGCGGCAGCGCGTTCTGCTGAAAACACATGGCGCAGCGCTCGCGACTCCGGGCTCGCCATCAGCGACAAGAAGCCCTCGCGCTCGACCTGCACGCCTTCATCGAAAGACTTGCCGCAGGACGCGGCCACTGCCTCCAGGCACTTCAGCGGCGCGGGGAAGTTTTTGCTCATCGCGCCCACGGTGTTGCGGGCAAATTGCAAAAAGGCCTCGGCTTGCGGGTCTTTGACCTTGAGGTCACGGGCACGCCGGGCCGGCAGTTTCTTCTCCAGCACCTCCTCGGCAAATGCCACGGCGCCAGCCACCAAGTCGCCGTCGATGATGCGGTCTACCAGGGCGGTGCCGGCAAACTTGGCGGCGGCCACCGGCGCGCCGCTGACGATCATGTTCAGCGCAGCCTCCAACCCGATCAGGCGCGGCAGACGCTGTGTGCCACCGGCGCCCGGCAGCAGGCCGATCTTGACCTCAGGCAAGCCGAGCTGCGCATCGGCCAAAGCCACCCGAAAGTGGCAGCCCATCGCCAGCTCCAGCCCGCCGCCCAGGCACTGCCCAGCGATGGCGCCGACGATCGGCTTGGCGTTGTTCTCCAGCATGCCGATCACCACCCGCAGGTTGGGCTCTTTGGCACCCTTGGGCGTGCCGAACTCGGTGACATCGGCGCCGGCCGAAAACGCCCGAGCGGTGCCGGTCAGCACGATGATCTGCACCGCCGGGTTGGCATTGGCCGCGTCGAGTGCGTCGGCAATGCCGGCGCGCAGGTCGTAGCCCAGGCTGTTGACCGGCGGGCGGTCCATCGTGAGCACGGCCACCGGGCCCGAGACTTGGATGCTGACAGGGTTGCTCATGGGGGGTCTCTCTGGGTAAAAAAGCAAAATAGGGTTAGCGATCAGGTACGGCAAGTCGACGCGGCGGCCGCTCAGGCCAGCGTCTCGAACAGCAATTTGAGGGTCTTTTTCATCAGCTTGCCGGTGGGGTTGCGCGGCAGCGGGTCAGCCTGGATCAAGATGCGCACCGGCACCTTGAAGCCGGCGATCTGGCTGCGCACAAAAGCCCGCAACTCGGCCTCGGTGGCGCTCATGTCGGGCTTGAGCGTGACCAGCGCCACGGGTTCTTCACCCAGCGTGGCGTGGGCCTGGCCGATCACACCGGCGTCCATCACCGCCGGGTGCCGGTACAGCACCGCCTCGACCTCGGCGCAGTAGATGTTCTCGCCACCGCGGATCAGCATGTCCTTCTTGCGGTCGACGATGGTCAAAAAGCCCTCGTCGTCCAGCCGCGCCAGATCACCGGTGCGCAGCCAGCCGTCCACAAAGGTGGCCGCGGTCTCCTCGGGCTTGTTCCAGTAGCGCTTGACGACGTTGGGGCCGCGCACCCAGAGCTCGCCCACCTCGGTGGTCTTGCCGATCAGCGGCAGGCTGAGGCCACCGTCATCCGCAATCTTCATCTCGGCCACCGGCATCGCCGGGCCGGCGCTGTCGGGCCGGTGCAGGTAATCTTCGGCGCCGTGGTGGGTGAAGGTGCCTGAGGTCTCGGTCATGCCCCAGCCGGTGCCGGGCTGGGCCAGTGGAAAGGCCTCACCAATGCGCTGCACCAGCGCAGCCGAGGCCGGCGCGCCGCCGTAGGACACCGACTCCAGGCTGCTCAAGTCGTAGTTGGCGCGGGCCGGGTGCTCGATCAATTGCCAGGCGATGGTGGGCACGCCGCCGGCGGAGGTAACCCGTTCGGCCTGGATCAGCGCCATCGCGGCCTCGGGTTCCCAGCGGTGCATCAACACCAGCTTGGTACCCGACTGCAGCGCGCCGAACAGGATCACCTGGCAACCGGTGGTGTGGAACAACGGGATCGCCAGCAGCAGCGCCCTTTGCACCGTGCGGGCCGCCGGGTCGGGCAGCGGCTCGCCCCGGCGCACAAAGCTGCGCGCGACCGAGAACGCACTGCCCATCAAGGTGTTGCCGCTGCAGCGGTGGGTGCCCAGCGCGCCTTTGGCGGCACCCGTGGTGCCCGAGGTGTAAAGCAGGGTGGCGTCGTCGTCGGGGAACAAGTCCACCACCGGCAGCGGGCGGTCGGGCAGGTCGGCCCAGCCTGACGTGGGGCCGATCAGCGAATCCCAGCTGCAGGCTTTGAAGCTCGCGCCGCTGGCAGGGCTGCCCACCGATGCCGTGGGCCGCGCCACCACCACCCGCTGCAGCGCGGGCAGTGTGGCCAGCAGCGGCTGCAGCCGGTCCCAGCGCTCGCCGTCCAGCACCGCCACCTTGGCACCCGAATCCATCAGGCAGTAGGCCAGCTCCGGTCCGGTGCCCCAGGCATTGATCGGCGTGGCGATGCCACCCAGCAACAAGGTGGCCAGCACGGCCACCGGCCACTCGGGCAGGTTGCGCATCGCCACCCCTACCCGGTCGCCCTTGACCACGCCCATCGCTGCCAGCTGCTCGGCAAAGGCCAGGGTAGCGCGGGCAAAGGCCTCGAAGCTGGCGCGCTCACCCTCGTAGACCAGAAAGGTCTGCGCGCCAAACGCGGCACGGCTGTTGACAAACACGTCCCGCAGCGTGGGCGGGGCGTTTTTCCAGACCCGCATGGCACGGCCGTCAACCAGCACCTCGGCCATCTCGAAGGGCTGGCCAGGCGCCGTCATCGCGGCATGGGCCTGGGCCAGGGTCATCACCGGCCAGGTGGGGGCGGTTGCGGGGGCTGCAGTGTCTGGGTTCATGGGCGAAGTCATGGGCAAGGTTGCGGTAGGGTCGCTCATCAGGCCGGTGGCTCAGTAACCTCGGCGACGGGCCAGTGCGTCGAGATGAAAGTGAGTGTCGCCCCACAGCTCCTGCAGCACCCGGGCTCGCTTCATGAAAAAGCCGATCTCGAAGGCATCGGTCATGCCCATGCCGCCGTGCATCTGCACCGCTTCCTGCACCGCCAGGGTGGCGGTGCGCCCGGCACGCGCCTTGGCCACCGCCACGGCAGCGCCTGCGCGGTGGATGTCGGCGTCCAGGGCTTGCTCGGCTTTGAGTAGCGCGGCGCGGCTGATCTCGAGCTCGGTGTAGAGGTGGGCGGCACGGTGCTGCAGGGCCTGGAACTCGCCGATGGCCTTGCCGAACTGGCGCCGGTCCTTGAGGTATTGCACGGTGCGGTCGAACACCTCGTCGGCCAGGCCCAGCAGCTCGGCCGCCGCGCCGGCCCGGCCTACATCCAGCGCGGCGTTGAGGGCCACGGCAGAACTGCCGGCGTCCGGCCCGCCCAGCCGCGCGTCCGCGCTCAGCCGCACACCTTGCAGCGTGACGCGGGCGGCGTTGTGGGCATCGACCATCACCGTGCGCTCGATCTGCACCCCGGCGGTTTGTGGCGCCACCAGGAACAGACCGACGCCACCATCGGGCAGCGTGGCCGCAACGATCAGCAGGTCGGCCACATGGCCATCGAGCACCAGGGTCTTGGCGCCGTCGAGCAGCCAGCCCACACCGTTGCCGCTCCCGTCGCTGTCAACCCGGGCGGTGGTGGCAAAACCGAGCGGCCGGTGCTTGGCGCCCTCGTCCACCGCCAGTGTGGCAATGGTTTGGCCACTGGCCATTTGCGGCAACCACTGTTGCTGCTGTGCCGGCGTGCCGGCCTGGCGCAGCGCCGTGACCGCCACCAGGCTGGAGGCCAGCAACGGCGACGCACACAGCTGGCGGCCGATCTGCGCCATCACCACGCCGGATTCGACGGGACCCAGCCCCAGCCCGCCCAGCGCCTCGGGCACCAGCACGCCGGTGAAACCCATCTCGGCGAACTTTGCCCACAGGCTGCGCGAGAAGCCGGTGGCGTCCGCGCTGTCGCGCAACTGGCGCAAGGCCGACACCGGGGACTGCTCGGCCAGAAAGCTGCGTGCGCTGTCACGCAGCATGGTTTGTTCGGCGCTCAGGATCAGGGACATGGTGGGTGGGTCAATTCGGCAGCTCAAGGATGCGTTTGGCGATGATGTTGAGCTGCACCTCGCTGGTGCCGCCCTCGATCGAGTTGGCCTTGGTGCGCAGCCAGGTGCGCGCTACAGCGCCGCTCCTGGAGCGCTCACTCTCCCACTCCAGCGCGTTGGCGCCGCCCACGGCCATCATCAGCTCCCAGCGCCGCTTGTTGAGTTCGGCACCGTAGTACTTGAGCATCGACGACATCGCAGGATGGCCCTGGCGCGCACGGCCCAGGTCGCCGGCACGCTCCATCGCCAGCCGGAAAGCCGCCTCGTCGGCCTCGAACTCGGCGATCTGGGCGCGCAGCATCGGGTCTGCCAGGCGGCCGCTGGCGTCCAGCCCGATGGCGGCAACAGCCTGCTGGCCCAGCGGCTTGGCCGCAGCCCGGTCGCCGATGCTGCCGATCATCTCGCGCTCGTGCGCCAGCAAATGCTTGGCCACGTCCCAGCCCGCGCCTTGCTGGCCGATCAGGTTGGCTTTGTCCACCCGCACGTTGTCGAAAAAGGTCTCGCAAAATGGGCTCTTGCCCGAAATCAGCAAAATTGGCCGGGTGCTGACGCCGGCTGAGGCCATGTCGAACAGCACGAAGCTGATGCCGGTGTGCTTCTTGGCGCTGTCGGTGCGCACCAGGCAGAAGATCCAGTCGGCCTGGTCGGCGTAAGACGTCCAGATCTTCTGGCCGTTGACGATGAAGTGGTCGCCGCAGTCCTCTGCCTTGGTCGCCAGCGACGCCAGGTCCGAGCCGGCGTTGGGTTCGCTGTAGCCCTGGCACCAGCGGATCTCGCCCCGGGCAATTTTTGGCAGGTGTTCAAGCTTTTGCGCCTCGCTGCCAAATTTCAGCAGCGCCGGGCCCAGCATCCAGATGCCAAAACTCTGCAGCGGTGCACGGCATTGCAGCGAGCGCATCTCCAGCGCCAGGATCTTGGCCTGCTCGCCGCTCAAGCCGCCGCCGCCGTAGGCGGTGGGCCAGCTGGGCACGGTCCAACCCCGTGCAGCCATGGTTTGCAACCATTGCTGTTGCGCGGCGGAGCTGAACTTGAACTGGCGCCCGCCCCAGCAGACATCGTCCTCGCTGGTCATGGGCCGGCGCATCTCGGCCGGGCAATGCTGGGTCAGCCAGGCGCGGGTTTCCTCCCGGAACGCAGCCAGCTCGGGCGTGGCATCTTGCGGGGTCTGGGACGCCTCGCTTCGGGCCGGGATACCGGGCGCATTCTCGGCCACGTTCTCGGCCACGTTCTCGGCCACGTTCTCGGCCACGTTCTCGGCCACGTTCTCGGCCGCATTTGCAGCGGTTCTGGGTGCAGCGTTCTGGGCAGGGGTGGCCATGGTCGGGGTCCGTGGGCAAAGCGACAAGTGCAGCCCGCCAGCGTAGCAGACGGTCCGCCCGACGGTACAAACCCTGTTTTCTAAATCCTGCCGCACAGGCGACAAGTCCTGCAGCGGCTAGGGAAAACCACGGCGTACCTGAGCCTCTATTTCAGCGCATCATCGCCGCTGGACATGGCGCCCTGCAGCGCTGGTCGCCAGGAGAACCATGCGCCCGATTGCCGCTTTGCCGCTGCCCCTGCCCGACAGCCATCGCCGCCGGCCCGCCCCAGCTGGGGCCGCCGCCTGATGCGCGCCTACATCTTGCGCCGGCTGATGGCCTTGCTGCCCACGCTGGTGCTGGCCAGCATCATCGTGTTTGTCACCGTGCGGCTGATCCCTGGCGACGTGATCGACCTGATGCTGAGCCAGAACGATGTCTCGGCCGACAAGAAAAGCCGCGACGACGTGATCGCCGCGCTCGGCTTTGACCGCCCGATGTGGCAGCAGTACCTGCGCTGGGTCTCGGCCATCGTGCTGCACGGCGACCTCGGCAAATCGCTGTGGCAGGGCACGCCGGTGACCGAGCACCTGCTGGCGCGTTTGCCGGTCACCTTTGAGCTGGGCGCCATTGCGATGCTGGTTGGCCTGCTGATCGCGCTGCCGATCGGCATTTATTCCGCCGTGCGGCAAGACACCGCCGGTGACTACCTGGCGCGCAGTTTCTCGATCCTGCTGCTGGCGGTGCCGAGCTTTTGGCTGGGCACGATGGTGGTGGTGTTCCCGTCGATCTGGTGGGGCTGGTCGCCGTCGGTCGATTACGTCGGCTTTTTTGAGAACCCCGGGGCCAACCTGTCGCAGATGCTGCTGCCCGGCATCGTGCTGGGCGCCGCGCTGTCGGCCGTGACCATGCGCATGACCCGCACCATGATGCTGGAGGTGCTGCGGCAAGACTACATCCGCACCGCCTGGGCCAAGGGCCTGAACGAGCGGCTGGTGATCGTGCGCCATGCGCTGCGCAACGCGATGATCCCGGTGATCACGCTGGTGGGCCTGCAAGCACCGCTGCTGATCGGCGGCGCGGTGATCATCGAGCAGATCTTCGTGATTCCCGGCATGGGGCTGCTGCTGCTCGAAGCCGTGCAACAGCGCGACTACCCGATCATCACCGGCGTGTTCTTGATCGTGGGTGTGGCGGTGATGCTGATCAACCTGCTGGTCGATCTCAGCTACGGGTTTCTGGACCCCAAGGTGAGGATGCGTTGATGGGCCTGCCCGCTTTCCTGCTGCGCACGCCGATCTTGGGCTTGCGGTGCTCGCCGTACGGGTGTACGGCTCCGCTCCTCGACCTGAGCTCGGCGCGCTCGCGACTGAAATCGAGCAAGCCCCTATGAGCGCTCCAATTTCCGTCGCGCTTGCCGCGTCCAAGCCGCGTGGCAACGGCTTTTTCACCCGCTTGTTCCGCGACAAACCGCTGGGTGCGGCGGGCGGCGTGATGCTGCTGTTTTTTGTGGTCTGCGGCCTGTTGGCCGATGTCATCAGCCCCTACGACTTCAACGAGATCGCGCCGCTCGACCGGCTGCAGGCGCCCAATGCCGCGCACTGGTTTGGCACCGACAACCTGGGCCGCGATGTGCTGTCGCGCTGCCTGTACGGCGCGCAGCTGTCGGTCATCATCGGCTGCACCGCCGCCGCACTGGCCACGTTCATCTCGGCCGCGGTGGGCATCGTCAGCGGCTACTTTGGCGGCAAGGTCGACCTGCTGGTGCAGCGGGTGGTCGATGCCTGGATGAGCTTTCCGGACCTGATCGTGCTGATCGTGGTGGTCTCGGTGCTGGGGCCGGGCATGCCGCAGATCATCGGCACGCTGGGCTTGCTGCTGGGCATCGGCGGCTCACGCATCGTGCGCTCGGCCGTGGTGTCGGTTCGCGAGCACATGTACGTGCATGCGGCGCAGTCGATCGGTGCGTCGTCGCTGCGCATCCTCTGGAAACATGTGCTGCCCAATGTGCTGCCGCCGATCATCGTGCTGTTCACCACCCGGGTCGGGTCGGTGATCCTGGCCGAGTCGGGCCTGTCGTTCCTGGGTCTGGGCGTGCCGCCGCCGGCCCCCACCTGGGGTTCGATGCTGTCGGGCAGTGGCCGCACCTACATGTTCCAGGGCCCGTGGCTGGCCCTGGCGCCCGGCCTGTGCCTGACGGTGGTGGTCTACGCCACCAATGTGTTTGGTGATGCGCTGCGTGACCTGCTCGATCCGCGCATGCGTGGATCACGTTGATCCATGGCTCTGGTATCGCCACCCGTCCTGCTTGCGTTGCCAACCCCGGGGCCCCAGCGGCCCGATGAAGGAACCCCATGACCCGCCTCACACCCTCGACGCACCCTGCCACTCCCTTGCTCGCCGCATTGCTCGCGGCAGGCTGGCTCGCCGCCACACCCGCACTGGCCCAGGCGCCTGCGGCCAAGGCGGCCCCAGCCCCGGCCGCCGCCGCTGAAAAGCCGCAGTACGGCGGCACGCTGAGCATCGGCAACGTCTACTACACCGTTTCGCCGCTGTCCTTTGATGCGGCCGACTGGCCCTGGAAGCACAACCAGGACACCGGCCTGACCTACGAGCAGTTGTTTGCCGCCGACCTCAGCAAGAGCAAGCGCAACGGCGGCAAGTACCCGTTCCAGTCTGATGCCTACCTGCCGACCGACGGCATCCGCGGCGAGCTGGCCGAGAAGTGGGAGCTCAAGCAGAACCCGTGGCGCCTGGAGGTGCAGTTGCGCAAGGGCATCATGTTTCCGGCCAAGGCCGGCGTGATGGCAGCGCGTGAAATGACAGCCGAGGACGTGGTCTACAGCTACGACCGGCTGGTCAAGAGCCCCAAGAAGATTGCCGGCTACTTTGACCATGTCGACAAGGTCGAGGCCACCGGCAAGCACACCGTCGTCTTCACCTACAAGTACTACAACGCCGAGTACGACTACCGCTTTGGCTGGGGCTACTACTCGGCCATCATGCCTAAGGAGGTGGTGGCCGCCGGCGCGCAAGACTGGAAAAACGCCAACGGCACCGGGCCCTTCCTGCTGAGCAACTACGTGCAAGGCAACTCGCTGACCTTTACCAAGAACAAGGAGTACTGGGACAGCGAGACGATTGGCGGCACGCCCTACAAACTGCCGTTTGCCGACAGCATCACCTACCGCTTCATCAAGGACGAGGCGACCATGATGACGGCGCTGCGCACCGGCAAGGTAGATGTGCTGGAGGCCGTGCGCTGGAGCGCGGCCGACGAGCTCAAGAAAAACGCGCCCAAACTGCAGTGGAGCAAGTACCTGGCGATGGGCGGCAACTTTGTCGCGCTGCGCACCGACACCAAGCCGTTTGACGATGTGCGGGTGCGGCGCGCGCTCAACATGGCCGTCAACAAGGCCGAGATCATCAAGACCTACTGGGGCGGCCAGGCCGAGATGCTTGCCTTCCCGATGCACCCGACCTGGGTCGGCTACTACGAGCCGCTCTCAGACATGCCCGAGTCGGTCAAGGAGCTGTTTGTCTACAACCCGGCCAAGGCCAAGGCGCTGCTGGCCGAGGCCGGCTACCCGAGCGGCTTCGCGTTCAAGACCCAGACCACCTCGGCCAGTGTGGACAACGACCTGCTGGCGATGGTGGCGGCCTACCTGGCCAAGGTCGGCGTCAAGATGGAGATCCAGGTGCTGGAGTACCCGGCCTTCATGTCGGCCATGGGCACCAGGACCAACGCGCCGGGATACTACATGTTCGCCGGTGCCACCAACCCGACCACCTCGCTGCGCAAGAACTTCATGAAGGGCCAGTACTGGAACCCGTCCCAGTTCAGCGAGCCCGAGTTCGACAAGAAGATGGCCGAGATCTACGCCGAGCCTGACGAGCGGGTACGCCAGATCAAGGCCAAGCTGCTGAACCGCGAGATCCTTGAAAAGGCACCCTACCTCTGGCTACCCACCCAGTACGGCTTTACCGCCTGGTGGCCTTGGGTCAAGAACTACGGCGGCGAGTTGCGCGCCGGGTCCGAGCGGCCCAACCCTATCCACGCCCGCATGTGGGTGGACCAGGACATGAAGAAGAAGATGGGCTTTTGAGGGGTGACCGCGATGGCAAACGTTGCAGCTACGCTCACCACGCTGGCCGTGGCCCTGGCCCTGGCCGGCGCTGCCCAGGCCCAGCCCAAGGCGTCCGCAAAACCCCAGTACGGCGGTGCGCTCAGCATTGCCAATGCCTATTACACGATTGCGCCGCTCACCTTCGATTCAGCCGACTGGGCCTGGAAGTTCAACCAGGACACCGGGCTGGTCTACGAGCAGCTGTTTGCCGCCGACCTGAGCAAGGCCAGGCGCAACGGCGGCAAGCACGACTTCATCACCGACGGCTGGATACCGCCCGACGCCCTGCGCGGTGAGCTGGCCGAGAGCTGGAAGCTGCTGGACAATCCGTTGCGGCTGGAGGTGCAGTTGCGCAAAGGCGTGATGTTTCCGGCCAAGCCGGGCGTGATGCCTGCGCGCGAGCTGGTGGCCGACGATGTGGTCTACAGCTATGACCGCATGAACAAGAGCCCCAAGAAGATCCCCACGTACTTCGACCACATCAGCAAGGTGGAAGCCACTGGCAAGCACACGGTGGTGATGAGCTTTTCGGTCTACAACGCCGAGTGGGACTACCGCTGGGGCTGGGGCTACTACTCGGCGATCGTGCCCAGAGAGGTGATGGAGACCGGCGGCAAAGACTGGAAGAACGTCAACGGCACGGGCCCCTACGCACTGACAAACTATGTGCAGGGCAACGCGATGACCTTCACCAGGAATCCCGCCTACTGGGACAGTGAAACCATCGCCGGCGAGAAGTACAAGCTGCCGTTTGCCGACACCATCACCTACCGCTACATCAAGGACGAATCCACCGCGCTCACCGCGTTGCGCACCGGCAAGCTCGACATCATGGAATCCGTGCGCTGGAGCGCGGTGGACGAGCTGAAAAAAAGTGCACCCAAGCTGCAGTGGCACAAGTTTCTCAGCAACAACGGCAGCTACATCACGCTGCGGGTGGACCAGAAGCCGTTTGACGACGTGCGGGTACGCCGGGCACTGAACATGGCCGTCAACAAGGCCGAGATCATCAAGACCTACTACGGCGGCAACGCCGAGATGCTCAACTTTCCGATGCATGCCAACCACCTCGGCTACTTCGAGCCGCTGGCCGACATGCCCGACTCGGTCAAGGAGCTCTACGTCTACAACCCGGTCAAGGCCAAGGCGCTGCTGGCCGAGGCCGGCTACCCGACCGGCTTCAGCTTCAAGACACAGACCTCGTCGGCCAGCCTGGACAACGACCTGCTGGCCCAGATTGCCGCCTACCTGGCCAAGGTGGGCGTCAAGATGGAGATCCAGGTGCTGGAGTACCCGGGCTATTTGTCGGCCATGACCACCAAGACCAACGCGGCAGGTTACTTTTTGCAGGCCGGGCTGACCAACCCCACCACCTCGCTGCGCAAGACCTTCGTGTCCAAGCAGACCTGGAACCCGTCGCAGCACAGCGACCCGGAGTTCGACAAGAAGATGGCCGCGGTGTATGCCGAGCCCGATGAGCGGGTGCGCCAGATCAAGGTCAAGTTGATGGTGCGCGAGATCCTGGACAAGGCGCCGCACATCTTCTTGCCGGTGCCCTATGTCTACACCGCCTGGTGGCCCTGGGTCAAAAACTACGGCGGCGAGTTGCGCGCCGGCGCCGACCGCCCCGGGCCCATCCATGCCCGGGTCTGGGTGGACCAGGAACTGAAGAAAAACGCTGGCTTCTGACGCCGCAACCTGACCCGACATGCCCCCCGCCAACCCGCCCCTGCTGGAAGTCAAAGGCCTGACCACCCGCTTTCGCACCGAGCGCGGAGAGCTGACCGCGGTCGATGATGTCTCGTTCACCGTGGCGGCCGGTCAGACCCTGGCCATCGTGGGCGAGTCGGGTTCGGGCAAGAGCGTGACCGCGATGTCGCTGATGCGGCTGATCCCGAATCCGCCCGGCCGCATCACGGCGGGCGAGATGCTGTTCGAGGGTCAGGACCTGCTCAAATTGAGCGAGGCGCAGATGCGCGACATCCGCGGTGACCGCATCGCGATGATCTTCCAGGAGCCGATGAGCTCGCTCAACCCGTCGCTCACGGTCGGCCTGCAGATCGCCGAGCCGGTCAACGTGCACCGCAAGTTGCCCTGGGCCCGGGCCTACGAGGCCGCATGCAGCCTGTTGGAGCGGGTGCGCATCCCCGACGCGGCCAGCCGGCTGCACACCTGGCCGCACCAGTACTCGGGCGGCATGCGCCAGCGCACGATGATTGCCATGGCGCTGGCCTGCCAGCCCAAACTGATCATTGCCGACGAGCCCACCACCGCGCTGGACGTGACGGTGCAGGCGCAGATCCTGGACCTGCTCAAGGCGCTGACCGACGAGACCGGCGCAGCGCTGATCCTGATCACCCACGACCTGGGCGTGGTGGCGCGCTACGCCGACCATGTGGCCGTGATGTATGGCGGCCGCATCGTCGAGCAGGCGCCGGCCGGTGAGCTGTATGCCCACCCGCGCCACCCGTACACCCAGGGTTTGCTGGCCTCGATCCCCAGGCTCGACAGCACCGCCGGCCAACGCCTGGTGCCCATCATCGGTCAGCCGCCCGACCTGGCGCGCTTGCCGCCGGGTTGCGCGTTTGCGCCGCGCTGCGGCCGTGCTGATGCCCTCTGCCAAACCACGCGCCCGCCACTGCGCGAAGCCGCCCCCGGCCACCTGAGCGCCTGCCACCATGCTGTCGTCTGAAACCTCGGCGGCCACCAACCTGGCCGCCCACCGCGCCACCCCTGCAACCGCCGCTGAGCCTGCTGGCGTTCGGCCACCCGCTGGTGACCTGCTGCGGGTTGAAGACCTGAAGGTGCACTTTCCGCTGCCGGGCAGCGGGCTGCTGCGGCGCTCGGCCGGTGCGGTCAAGGCAGTGGACGGGGTGTCGTTCAGCCTGGCGCCAGGCCAGACACTGGGCCTGGTGGGCGAGAGTGGCTGCGGCAAGAGCACCACCGGCCTGGCGGTGCTGCGCATGCAGCCGCTGACCGGCGGGCGCATCGTCTTCGAGGGTGAGGACATCAGCACCCAGCAAGCCCGCACCGGCACTTTCCGGCGCCGCATGCAAATGGTCTACCAAGACCCCTACGGCTCGCTCAATCCGCGCATGACGGTGCGCAACCTGGTGGGTGAGCCGCTGCAAGTGCACGGCATGGCCAGCAACAAGTCCGAGTACCAGGACCGCATCGCGGCGCTGCTCAAGACGGTGGGCCTGCTGCCCGACATGGCCGACCGCTATCCGCATGAGTTCTCGGGCGGCCAACGCCAACGCATCGGCATCGCGCGCGCCCTGGCGCTGGAGCCCAGCCTGATCATCTGCGATGAACCGGTCTCGGCGCTGGACGTGTCGATCCAGGCCCAGGTGGTCAACGTGTTGCAGGAGCTGCAAGAGCGCCTCGGTCTGGGCTACCTGTTCATCGCCCACGATCTGGCGGTGGTGCGGCACCTGAGCCACCGGGTGGCGGTGATGTACCTGGGCCGCATCGTCGAGATCGCCGCCCGCGACGACCTCTACCGCGAGCCGCTGCACCCCTACACCCAGGCGCTGCTGTCGGCGGTGCCGGTGGCGGACCCGGTGGTGGAGCGTGCGCGCAAACGCATCGTGGTGCAGGGTGAGGTGCCGAGCGCGCTCAAGCCGCCGCCGGGCTGCCGCTTCCACACCCGCTGCCCCTTGGCCATCGCCCGGTGCCGCAGCGAAGACCCGCCCCTGCTGGACATGGGCGGTGGGCGGGCAGTGGCCTGCCACTTGCAGGCGGCCTAAGGTTCAGCGGGCCGGCGCCGGGGCGTGATGGCCCGGTGCGTTGGCGCCGCTCGCCAGGATCAAGTCACGCGCTGCGCACCTTGCGCCATGGCTGCCAGCTTGGCGTAGACGATGTCCTCGTCCACCGCGCCAAAGCCGGCAAAGGTGCCAAAGCCGCAGTCGCTGCCGGCAATGACCCGGTCAGCGCCGACGATGTCAACGAAGCGCTGCAGACGCTGGGCAATCAACTCAGGGTGTTCAATGAAGTTGGTGGTGGTGTCGAGCACGCCAGGGATCAACACCTTGTCCTGCGGAATGAGCGCTTGCATGTCGCGGATGGTGGCCCACTCATGCCCGTGGCGCGGGTTGGCGGTCTCGAACAACAGGCCCTGCGGCTTGGCTTTCAGCACCGTGGGCAGGAGGGTGGCCAGTGGCACATCCTTGTGGTGCGGGCCCTCGTAGTTGCCCCAGCAAACGTGCATGCGCAAGCGGTCGGCCGGCAAGGCCACCAGGGCAAAGTTCAGCGCCTCGATGTGCTTTTGAATGCGCGTCAGGTAGGCCGCGTCATCGAGCTCCTTGAACATCATGTGCCGACCCAGGCCCAGATCAGGCGAGTCGATCTGCAGGATCAGGCCCGCATCGACGATGGCGTGGTACTCATGCCGCAGCGCACGCGCCAGCGCTTCGAGGTAGGCATCGTCGTCGGCGTAGTGCTGGTTGGGCTGGAACAGCGCCACCACGCCTGGTGAAGCCGCGTTCATGAACATCTGCGCCGCGCCATGCCGGGCCGCAGCGGCCTTCAAGTGGGCGATGTCCTTGTGCAGCGGCGCCAGCGTCTTGACCGCAATCGGGCCCACGCAGCAAGGCCTGCGGTAGGTGGGCGTGCCGCCACTGCTGCGCAGACGGTCCATGAAACCGGGGAAGTCGGTCAGGTCAGCCGGGGTGCGCCGGGGGCTGTCGCCGTCAAAGCCGGTATAGCGATCCTTGATGTAGGTGGCGTAGCTGATCTTGCTCATCTCGCCATCGCTGACGATGTCCACCCCCGCAGCCACCTGCCGCGCCACGCAGTCGTCGATGGCTTTGGCCATGATGGCGTCGAAGCGGGCTTCGTCCACCGGCTCACCCTTTTCGAGGGCAAAGATCTGGTCGACCACGGGTTGGCTGCGCGGCAGGCTGCCGACGTGGGTGGTCGCCAGGCGGGTGGTGTGGGGGCTTGTGCGGGAAGACGGCATGACGGGTCTCAGAAGAAGCGATAGCCGAGCTTCACGCCGAAGGTGCGCGGCGCTGCGGCGCTGTTTTGCATGGTGCTGCCGCCGCCCCAGACAAAGCGGTTGATCACCACCGTGTTGCTGACGTTGTCCACGAAGGCCTGCATGTTCAAGCCGTCGTTGATCTTCCAGTTCAGCTTCAGGTCGGTCTTGGTGAAGGCCCCTTGCTTTTCTGCCTCCACGTTGTAAATCTGACCGTAGTAGCCGCTGTTGAAGTTGACCACCACCATCGGCGTGATGCTACCCATGCTGCCCAGGCCAATGGAATAGGCCGCAGACACCGAGCCCGAGGTGTTGGCCGCGTACGGGATCTTGTTGCCGGTCAGGTTGCAGCCAAATGCCTGGGGCACGCCGTTGACGCCCGTGCCGTTGATCAAGCCGCAGTTGTAGCCGGGCGCGTAGACGCGGGTTTGCCCGGCCGGCGCGATGGTCACGCCATTCACGACCGTGGCCGCCGTGCCCGGGGTGTCGATGAGCTGGGTGATGGCGATGGGGCCAGGCGCGTCCGGGAAGCTGGTGTACTTGGCGTCCAGCAGCGACAAGGTGCCGCCCAGCGTCAGCTGGCGGTTGACACGCCATTCACCTTCAAGCTCGACGCCGTTGGCCTTGGACTTGGCGGCATTGAACAGCAACGACGCCGTGGTCAGGCCTACCGGCACCTGGCGCTGTTCTTGCTGGTTGGTGTAGCGGTTGGCAAACGCCGCCACGTTGACCTGCAAGGTGTTGTTCAAGAAACGGTTCTTCGAGCCGATCTCGATAGCCGCGACCTCTTGCGGATTGAAGGTGCGTGTGGCCTCGGTGTTCAAGGCGGCCTGACTGCCGTTGAAACCACCCGAGCTGAAGCCGGTGCTGTAGCTCATGTAGAGCAACTGGCTCTTGCTCAGGTTGTACTCGGCGGCCAGGCGGCCTGTGGTTCGCTTGAACTCCACGGGGGTGTAGGTGGCGCCATAAAACGTGTTGTTGCCCACCCCGCCGCAGTTGGCGCCCAAGACCGGACCCGAAGCAGCGGGAAACACCGTCGCGGCGCAATTGGTGACGCCGGCGTTGCCAAAAGCCGCCGAGCCCGCCACCAGGTTGTCCAGCGACGTGAAGACCGGGTCCGGGTCGGCCAGGTTGGCGCTGACCGGCACCACCGAGTTGCGGTTGGCGAACTTGTACTTTTTCTTGTCTACCGTGTAGCGCATGCCAGCGGTGAGCTTGAGGTCGTCATTCACCGCAAAACTCAGCTGCCCGTAAGCGGCGGTGGATTCGGTTTCTGACACCGCCGTGTCGGCGGTGCCATTGCCCACCGATCGGCGCAGCGACTGGAAAACGGCCAGGTTGTCGGTCTTGTCCTTGAAAAAGTAGACGCCGGCCACGTACCCCAGGGGTCCGGCGCCTTCTGACAACACCTGCAGCTCTTGCGAGAAGCTCTTGTTCTTGGTGCGCTCGTAGCTGATGGCAATGGCTTCGCGCGAGAAGTCCTGGTCAACGGTGCGCAGCACGGAGAAATCAGAAAAACCGGTGATGGACTTGACCGTGGCGGTATCGAATCGGTAGGAGACATCGGCCGTGAAGCTCATGTCGGACAGCTTCAGCTGCGACTGGTAGTCGTTCTCGACCCGCCACACATTGCCTGGGCTGTAGATCGGCCGGCCCACATCGGCCGTGCTGCCAACGGCACCCCCTGGGCTGGCTTGGGTGCGGGTGCAGTCGGCCACACCGTCGGCCAAGCCGCCCCGGCCGTTGAGCGCGTAAAAGGTGCTGTTCAGCAGCGGCCGGCAGGTGTTGTTGAGATAGGTGCCTCTCTGAAAATAGCTGAAGCCACCGGCGCCGTTGCCGCGCTGCTCGGTACTGTCGAGCTTGATGAAGGCGTCGAAGCGGTTGTCGGGCTTGAAGCGCATTGACGCCCGGAAATAGCGCAAGTCCTGGTCGAACAGGTCGGCCGCCGGGTTGAAGTCGTTCTTCACGTAGCCGTCGGACTTGTCCACCGCACCGGCCAGCCGCAAGGCCACCGTGGGCGCCACCGCGATATTGCCTACCGCCTCCACGCGCAATCGCTTGAAGCTGCCCAGCAGCACACTGCCTTCGGCGCTGGTTTCGCCGAGCTCGGGCCGCGCGGTCGTCAACACGATGTTGCCGCCAAAGGTGTTGCGCCCGAACAGCGTGCCTTGCGGGCCCCGCTGGACCTCGACGCGCTCCAGGTCGACAAAGCTGGCCAAGGCCTGGCTGGGCCGGCTCTTGTAGATGCCGTCGATGAAGAAACCGATGGTGGTGTCGGCGTTTTGCTGCACGGCCTCGGTGCGCACACCGCGCATCGCCGGGCGCGCATCGGAGCCCGAACGGCCAAAAGTGAAGCCTGGTGAAAGGCCTTCGAGCTGCGAGATGTCGTAGATGTTGCGCTCGGCCAGCTTCTCGGCCGACAAGGCAGTGACCGAGGTGCTGACCTTTTGCTGGTCTTCAATGCGGCGAGTGGCGGTGACGGTGACGGTGCCGAGCTGGCCGCTGTCGGCCGCCGCAGCGGCCGGGGCGGCCTGCGCCAACGCCGCACCGGCCCCCATCAAGCCCCAGGCACCAAAGGCCAACGCCACAGCGCGGGACAGCGGCGTGGGCATCAAGCGGGAGGCATTTGTCATCGTCATTCTCCGGGCGCCACAGCGCAGAGTGGGGTTGAGAGTGCGCGGCGCTGGGCCGGCAAGATTGCAAGCGTATGCAATCCCGCGCAAAATCGACTTGCTAGAAACCCTGAGCTCGCTGCCGTGTGGCTTTGCGCCGACAAGCGGACGCACGCAATGGATGCACGATCCATGCAGCTGACAGCCGCAAGCCGCATGCCGCATGCCTCAATCCCGAACCTGCAACCGACCCCCAAGCGATGACAAGCAAACCCGATTCCACGCTGGCACAAATGAAGTGCGATGTCTGGCGCCTGTTGCAGCGGCTGCCCGGCCCCGACGCGGCCGCAGCGCTACGCGACCAGCTGGCGCCCGATGCGTCCTGGTTTGTGTCGCATCCCTTCAACGAGCTGGTCGGGCCTGCGGCAGTGTCTGAGCAGTTCTACGCGCCGCTGCAGGCGGCGTTTCCAGACCTCGAGCGCCGCACCGACCTGTTCTTCGGCGGCGAATGGATCAGCCCGCCGCCCGGCGTGGTGGGCCATGCACCGCCCGAGTTGCGCGGTGAGGGGTGGTGGGTCACGACCACCGGCCACTACCTGGGCACTTTCAAGCAGCCGTGGCTGGGCATTCCGGCTACCGGCGAGCCGGCAGCCTTGCGCTTTGGTGAGTTCTACCGCTGGCAACCAGGCCCCGACGGCGTGGGCCGGATCACCGAGGCGCGGGTGTTGCTGGACATCGTCGATCTGGCGCGCCAGGCCGGGCGCCGTATCCTGCCGCCCAGCAGCGGGCTCGAATGGCTGGTACCCGGCCCGGCCCCGCACGACGGCTTGCTGCTAGGCCCCACCGACCCGGCGCTGGGGCTCGAAAGCATGCGGCTGACGCTGGAGATGTTCACCGGGCTGTGGCGCTTTGACGGCAAGAACCTCGACTCGATGGACATGCCGCGCTACTGGCATCCGAACATGATGTGGTACGGGCCCGGCGGCATCGGCAGCATGCGTGGCGTGGGCGGCTTCCAGCGCCACCACCAGGCGCCGTTCCTGCACGCCTTTCCTGACCGTGGCAGCCCCCACCACTTGCCGCGCGGCCACCGCGCGCGCGTCGCCGAAGGGGCTTACGTGGGCTCGACCGGCTGGCCCAGCGTGCGTGGCACTTTCCTGGGCGACTACCTGGGCGTCAAGGCCACCGGCGAGCCCATCAACATGCGCGTGATGGACTGGTGGCGCAACGACGGCACGCTGCTGACCGAGAACTGGGTCTTGATCGACCTGCCGCACTTGATGCTGCAGATGGACGTTGACCTGTTGGCCCGCCTGCGCGATGGTTAGCGCGGTGTTTAGAAGCGATAACCCATATTCAGACCGAAACTGCGCGGCGGCGCGTAGTTCACCAACAGGGCACGGTGGTTGGTGTAGACGGCACGGGTGATGATGGCCTTGTCTTCGAGGTTGTTGACAAAGGCCTGCAGGCTGAACTTGCCATCCGCATTGCGGTAGGTCAGCCGCAGATCGGTCTTGGTGTAGGCAGGGTTGTTGCCGTAGTCGGGTGTCAGATCGGTCAGGATGTAGCCAGAGTTGTAGTAGGTCTGGACTTCTGGCGTCAGCGTGCCGGCACTGCCCAAGGAGAAGTCATAGGCAAAGCCGATCTGGAACGTCTGCTTGGGCGAGAAGGCCTTGCGCGAGGTGTACTTGGTGCCGTCGCGCCCGGTACCGGCAATGACGTAGCGAACCTGAGGCACACCGCCCACGACGATTTGCGCGCCGTTGGCATCGAGCACAGGGATGAACCGGTTCGGATCGGTTCGCGCATTCGGGAACGGGGTGCCTTGCACGGTGTTGGCTTCACCCGTGGCCGCGATGCAGCTCGGCGTGACACCACAGAGGCTGGCACCGCCACCGTAGTTGAAGGTGTTGACGGCGTAGTCGAGCTGCTTGGCGTCCAACCAGTTGTAGGCCAGCGTCATGCGCAGGTCTTTGGCGGGCCGAATCACAGCGTCCAGGTCAAAACCAACCGCGCGGTCCTTGCCGATGTTCTGAACCAGCGCGATCACGCTGGTCAGGGGGGCATTGGGGTTGGGAATCGAGGTCTGCGCGTGCAAGTCGGTGTAGTCGTTGACATAGGCAGCGGCATTCAAGGTCACCATCCGGTTGAGGAAGGTGTTCTTTGATCCCACCTCGAAGGCCCTGACCTTCTCGGGCGCAAAAGGCAGCAAGGTTGGCACGCCATTGACGTTGACCGCCCCGGTGTTGAAGCCGCCGGCGTGTATGCCTGTTGAATAGCTCGCATACACCATGTGATCACGGTCGAGCTTGTAGTCCGCCGCAAGGCGGTAGGTGGAATAGCTGATGCTGTTGTTGGCGCACACAAAGTTGTAGGCGTCCGCCACCGTGGCCGTTGGCCCGGCAACCGTAGCCGTATTGGCGGCCACAAAGCCACCGCAGCGGTAGTCAACCGGATCATTGATGCTGAGATTGAAGTAACTCCCGGCCAAGCTCTTGTTGAAGCGTGATGCCAGAACATCTTTCTCATCGCGGGTGTGGCGCACCCCCCCTGTCAAGGTCAGCTTGTCAAACAAGGTGTAGGACAGTTGGCCATAGGCCGCAAGCGAGCGCGTCTTTTGCTGATTTGCGCTGAAGGTGTCGCCCGTGGATGTCTGGTTGAAGCCGGTCCCTGAAGGCAGGTAGCTGAAGCCGAAGGGGTAGTACTGCTGCCCCACCGGCGCCGTGGCGGTGACGTAGCTGCGGTCGGTGATGACGGTACTGCGGTCGCTTGCCGTGTCATTGAAGTAGTAGCCGCCAACAATCCAGTTCAGCGGCGTCTTTTCGTCGTCATTCGACAAGATCTGCAGTTCTTGCGTGATGGTCTTGGTCAGGGTCTGGGCATACGCGTAATTCAGCAGCACCGGCGTCAGGCTGCCGCCCGTGCGGATCAGATCGAAATCGGTGTAGCTGGTGATGGAACGCAGCCGCACCGACCCGACGTCGTAGCTGACGGTTGCGCCGTACTGCTGCTGCGAGCCCTTGCGGAAGATGTTGCCCGCGTAGTTGACCTTGTAGGGGTCGCTGTTGGTGGGGATGCCGATGTCGGCGCCATTGACATCCGGAATGCCATCCCGAAACCGGGTGTCGATGGGGTAGCCCGTACCCGTCCAGCTGTTGCCGTTGAAGCCGTTGGGCAACTGGTAGGTGACGCCGTTGTAGGTCAACGGGCTGCCGGGTGTGCGGATCAAGCTGGGGTCAACCAGCGTGCCCAGGATCTTGTAGCCAAAACCGCCCAGGCCCTGACCGCCAAGATCGAGGTAGGACGCGCGCACGTCTACCCTCAGCCCCGGCACCGAGGCCGGGTCGATGCGCAGCGTGCCGCGGATGAACTTTTGCGTCTCGCCACCGTAGTCGTTGCCCGTGCCGATGTTCTTGACGTAGCCCTTGGAGCTCTCCGCCAAGCCTGCCACGCGCAGCGCAATGCCATCGGCGATCGGCATGTTCACGAAGCCTTCGGCGCGGGTGTGGCTGAAGTTGCTCGCCAACAGGTCGATGCCGCCTTCGAACTTGTCGGTTGGCGCGGCGGAGTGGAAAACGATGTTGCCGCCAAAGCTGTTGCGACCGTACAGCGTGCCTTGCGGGCCCTTTTGCACCTCGACGCGAGCGAGGTCGACGATGGGCGGAACCTGGCTGGTGCGCGACTGGTAGATATCGTCCACATAAATGCCAAACCGCGGGTCACCGTTGGCCGACACGTTTTCGGTGTAGGTGCCGCGCATGGCGGGCCGCAGGTCCGACCCCGAACGCCCCATGCGCAGGCCGGGCACAAGCTGCTCAAGCCGGTCGGCCGTGGTGACGTTGGCGTTCTTGAGCTGGCTGCCCGAAATTGCAGACACCGACAGCGGCACCTCCTGCAGCGGCTCGAAGCGGCGCTGCGCGGTAATGACGATCACCTCCGGGTCGGGCTTGTCACCGGCTTTGGGGGTGTCTTGAGCGTTGGCCGGGGGCGCAACAGCAAAGGTGCTGAGCACGGCAGAAGACAACAACAGCAACCGAAATCGGCTGGGGGGGCTCAAACGGACAGTCATGGATCCTCCAGGAGGTCGTTGGCGGGACTTTCAGGTAGCAGCATTGCATACGAATTCACCGCTGCAAGTCATTGCTGCTAACCCTAATCAAAATGACCCAATGCAGGGCCAGCATTGGCTACACTTTGCACCCGTATGCATCCCCATGCATCCCGCCTGATGATTTTTTCGCAGCCCTTGCCGCATGACTGAAGCACGCCCCAACCCAAGGCTCGATGAGCTGCCGTTCAACTTGCCGCCGCGCCCGCAGGTCACTCGGGTGCGGCAAGTCGACCCCCAGGTCTTGCGCGCTGTCAAGCCGGCCCGCTTGCAGCCCATGGCGGGCTTCGACGAGGGCTATGCCGACATCGTCGACTTCATCGTCCGCATCACCGAGGAGATCTGGGTCGACCGCGCGGTGGGGCGCATCTACGAGACCTATGACCACGCCTGCACCATTTACTCGTCTTACGGCGTGGTGCGCTCGGTTGAAGAAGTGGTCGCCTCGACAGTGTCAACGCTCAATGCCTTTCCAGACGGCGAACTGCACCACCTGAACGTGGCCTGGAGCGGTGACGACAGCGCAGGCTACTACAGCTCGCACCTGGGCTTCAGTCGCTCGACCAACCGCGGGCCTTCGGGCTGGGGGCCGGCCACCGGCAAGCGCATCGCTGTCCACTTTGTGGCCGACTGCGTGACCCGAGGCAATGTCGTGCACACCGAATGGCTGGTGCGCGACAACGGCGCCATGGTGCGTCAACTGGGGCTGGATGCAAACGAAGTGGCGCGCCAGGTGGCCGCCCGCGCGCCGGTCGATCAGCGTGTCAATTCACCGCACACCGCCCTGCTGGGCCAGGCGCCGCGCCTGCCGTTGGCGCTGGCCGACGACAGCGTCGAAGCCTGGGCGCGGGTGATGTTCGACCAGCTCTGGAACCAGCGCCGGCTGGACCGCCTGGCGTTGTATTTCAGCACCGATTCCATCTGCCACGCCGGCGGTGGCCGCGTGGCCGCCGGCTTGCGCAACCAGGCGGCGCTGATGCTGATGATCATGGCCGCCCTGCCCGACGCCACCATGCATGTCGAGCATGTGTGCCACTCCGACGAGACCGACGGCGTGATCGTGGCCGTGCGCTGGCGGCTGGAAGGCACCAGCCGCGCCGGCTCGCTGCTGGGGGCGTGCCCCGAGCACAAGCCTGTCGCGCTGATGGGCATGAGCCACCTGCGCCTGTGCGGCGCACGGGTGGTCGAGCACTGGATGATCTTCGACGAGATCGGCGCTTTGGTGCAGGCGTACCGCGCATGACACCGGCGGGTTTCGACCGCCGTGTCGCCTTGTTGGCCGGGGTCGGGGTCGCAAGCACTCCCGCGCTCGCTCGCACCCGGGTTGGCGCGAGTCCTCGCTTTCTTTGGGGTGTGGCCACCGCTGGCCACCAGATCGAAGGCGGCAATGTCAACAGCGATTACTGGGTCATGGAGCATGTGCCCGGCACGTACTTCAAGGAACCCTCAGGCGACGCCTGTGACAGCTTGAGTCGTTGGCGTGAGGACATTGCGCTGATCCGGTCGGCAGGGCTCAACAGCTATCGATTCTCGGTTGAATGGGCGCGCATCGAGCCAGAACCGGGGGAGTTCTCCGACGCTGCGCTTGCCCACTACCGACGCATCTGCGTGGCCTGCCTGGAGGCGGGCATCACCCCTGTGGTCACGCTGCACCACTTCAGCAGCCCGCGCTGGGTCGCCGCCATGGGCGGATGGGAAGACTTTGCGGTAGTTGACCGATTTGCGCGCTACGCCGAAGCCACCGCGCGTACGCTCTCAGGCGTCGTCGACTGGTTCTGCACGATGAACGAACCGAACGCGCAGGTCACGTCAAAGGTTTTGCAGCGCAAGCCCTGGGCCGCAGAGCCGGGGTTGCGTGCAGCGGCGGCGCGGGCTGTCGGGTCCGACCGTTTCCACATGTACTTTCTTGGCGACAGCTTCAAGGTGCGTGACGTCTGCCTGGCCGCGCACGCCAAGGGCCGGGACGCGATCAAGGCGGCGATTCCCCATGCCCGCGTCGGCATGACGCTGGCCCTGCAGGAACTGACGCCGGGTACCGGCGGCGAGGCGCTGTACCGACGCATCTTTGCCGAGGCACGGGCGCCGTTTTACGCGGCAGCATCGAGCGACGACTTCCTGGGTGTGCAGACCTACAACAAATTCGAAACCGGCGCCGGGGACTACCTGCCCGCACCCGCTGATGCGATGAAGGACATGTTCGGCTATCCCACCCCACCCGGCGCCTTGGCTGCCGTGGTGCGCGAGGCCTACACACACGCCAAGGTGCCGATCTTCGTCACGGAGCACGGCAACAACACAAACGACGACGCGCAGCGCATCCAGCACCTGCGCTCGGCCATCGGCGGTCTGGAGGCCGAGATCGCCGCAGGCCTCCCGGTGCAGGGCTACCTGCACTGGAGCTTGCTCGACAACTTCGAATGGTCGTCGGGCTATGTCCCGCGCTTCGGGCTCGTGGCGGTCGATCGCAAGACCTTCGTGAGGACGCCCAAACCCAGCCTCAATGCCTACGGAAGCCTCGTGCGCAACCTGCGACGCAACCGTCCGTGGGCATGAGCGCGCCCATGCCGCCGCTGATCATCCAACCCGAAAGGTGCCGCGCGCGGTGCAACTTATGACGCCCCCACAGTCCTGGGACCAATTGCCCGAGGTGCGTTCACCGGCCGGCCGCACCGCCACCGAACTCTTGGCGTTGCGTCCCCGCCGCCAGGCGCTGGTCGGCTTCGAGCCGGTGTACAGCGACATCGTCGACTACATCGTGCGCTGCACCCACCGCATCTGGGAAGAAAAAAACGTCGGCTTGTGCCGCACGCACTACGCCGACGCCTGCGTCATGCACACCTTGAACGGCCCGAGCAGCGGGCTGGAGAATGTCGTGCAAGGCACCTTGGGTGCGCTGGCAGCGTATGCAGACCGACAAGTGATTGCCGACGACGTGATCTGGAGCGAGGACGCCCCAGGCCTGTTTTACTCATCGCACCGCATCACCAGCCGCTCCACGCTCGAAGGCACCGACGCCGCGTACGGCCAGGCCACCGGCCGCGCGCAAATGGCCACCACGGTGGCCGACTGCGTGGTGCGTGAGAACCTGATCGTCGAAGAATGGCTGTTCCGCGACAACGCCCGCGCGGCACTGCAGATGCAGCATGCGCCGGCCGCCGTGGCACAGGCGCAGGCTGAAGCGGATCGCCAAGGTGACCCCGCCCGGCACGCCTGGCGGCAGCAGTGGATTGCCAAGGTGCGCGGCTTCTCGCAAACCTGGCCCGACAGCACACACCCGGCGCACGGCCCGGCGCGTCTGCTGCACGCCGCCTGGTGCGACGACCTGTACGGCGAGGCCGCAAGCCAGGTGTCACCCAGCATCGAGGTGGCGTGGCCCACCGGCCGCAACGGCTGGGGCCGGGGCTATTGGGTGGGTTGTCTGATGCAGTTGCGGGCCCAGTTGAGCCGCTTTGACCTGGCCATCGAACACTGGGCCGCGCGGCCTTTGCCCAACGGCGAAGTGGCCGTTGCGCTGCGCTGGTCAGCCTGCGGCCTGCACAGCGGCGCGGGGCCTTGGGGGCCGCCGACAGGCCGAGAGATTCTGGTCGCGGGCAGCAGCCATTACGTGCTTCGTAACGGCCGCATCGTGCGCGACCAAACGGTGTTCGACGAACTCGCGGTGTTGAGGCAAGTGCAGGGCGGTTCGGGCGCTTCGTTGCCGGTGGGGAGCTCAGCATGAACGCAGCGCTTGCACCCCAGGCGCCGACGGGCCTGATGGCGGTGCTCAAGGCACTGCTTGTCGGCCAGGCCACGGCAGCCGACGCGGTGGCCAACACCTTGCGTGTCGAGGCCTTCGGCCACACCACCTTTGGCCGCACCGACGCGCTGGGTCTGTTTGCCACCCACCCGCTGGTGCTCTCGGCCCTGCCCCACTTGCTGCTGTCGGCGCAGGCGCTGGCTGTGCTCGATGAAACCGATGACGGCCGCTGCGTCGGGGTGTTCGCCGATTTGGCTGACGGCGTGCTCACCCGCCTGTGGGTGGTTGCTTCAACCGCCGCCGATGCCCAGCCAGAAGCCGCCGTGCCGGTGGCGCGCGACGACTTTCTCAGCCAGCTGCGTGTGCCCTGCGTGGGCGATGCGGCAGACCACCCGGGCCTGGCAGCAGAGTTCTGGCCCGATCTGCTGCTGCTCGGCAGCGCTGCGCTCACGGTGCCTGCAGTTGCGGCGGTCGCGCCGACCTCGCTGGGCCCGACAACCGCACTGGCTGAGACTGCCGTCCCTGCCGCTGCCGGCGTGTCGCCGGCCGCCAGCAGCAGCCAGGCGGTGGTGATGCGTGCGTTCAGCGTGGGCGACCAGGCGGCGGTGTTGTACAGCCTGCGCGTGCAGCAGCACGCCGTGCCGCGCCGCGCCCACCAGCGGCTGGCCCTGGCCACTGCAAGGCGTGCAGGCGAAGCCAGCGTGGTGCACAGCCGGCTGGCTGTCTCAGACCCGCTGCCCGAGCCCGCGCTCGCGTTCTTTTTTGCGCCGTGAGCCAGGGACCCGAACAGCTTGCCGCCGCGCCGGTACCCCCGGTGAGTTGGCGCATGAAGTGGGCATTTGGCTTGGGCAGCACGGCCGAGGCGGTGGTCATCACCACCACCAGTGCGTTCCTGATGCTGTTTTACAACCAGGTGCGCGGCCTCGACCCGGCGGCCATCGGCGTGGCCCTGGCCATCGGGCTCACGGTGAATGCGGTGTTCGACCCGCTGGTGGGCTCCTGGTCTGACCGCACACGCAGCCGCTGGGGCCGGCGTCATCCGTTCATGTTTGCGTCCATCGTGCCCGCAGCGCTGCTTTTTTATGGCCTGTTCAACCCGCCCGACGGCCTGTCAAACACGCAGCAGCTGGTGTGGTTGACGGTCTTCAACGTGATGCTGCTGCAGGCCATGACGGTGTTTCACACGCCGCACCTGGCACTGGGCGGCGAGTTGAGCCAGGACTACCTCGAGCGCTCCAGCATCATGGGCGTGAACACCTTCTTCCTGTGGATCGGCGACACCACCGGCTGGCTGCTGTGTTTCCTGGTCTTCTTCCGCGCCAGCCAGCAGTTTCCCAACGGCGCGCTCGACCCCAGCCGCTGGCAGCCGTTCTCGATCACGATCGCGCTGATCGTGCTGGCCTGCCTGTTTTTCTCCAGCCAGGTCACCAAGCGGCGCATTCCGTACCTCGTGCAACCGGCCGCAGCGGCGCCGACCTTCGGGCCACGGGAGTGGGGCCGCGATGTCTGGCGTGTAGTGCGCAACCGCAACTATCTCGTGCTGTTGCTGGGGATGTTTTTTCTGTCGCTGATGACCGGCGTGCGCGGTGGCCTGTGGATCTACAACGCCACCTACTTCTGGCAGCTGCGCAACGACCAACTGGCCTTCTTTGCCGTTGGCAGCTTTGCCGGCTACGTGTTTGCGGCCTTCTGCGTCAAGCGCCTGCATGAGCGCTTCGACAAGCGCTGGACCGGCATGTTGGCGCTGATCGTCTACTGCGTGGGGCCGGCCATTCCGCTGGCGCTGGGCTACTTCGGCGTGCTGTCGGCGCAAACGCCGGGCCTGTTGTGGATCCTGATCGCCTTCTCGCTGCTGCAACACGCGCCCTACAGCATCATGACGACCACGGTGTATTCGGCGCTGGCCGACATCGCCGACGAGAATGAGCTGCGCTACGGCATCCGCCAGGAGGGTGCGCTGTACGCCACGCGCACCTTGTTCGCGCGGGTTGACCAGGCACTGGGCACGGCGCTGGCCGGCATGGTGCTGGCGTGGGTGGCTTTTCCGGCCAAGGCCACGCCAGGGCAGGTAGACCCGCCGGTGCTGATGGGCCTGGCCGCCGCGTTTGTGTTGTCCACCGTGCCGGGTCTGGTGGGAGCCATCTTTTACGGCATGCTCAAGGTCACCCGCGCCACCCACGACGCCACCCGCGCGGCGATTGCCGCCAACCAGCAACAAGCCGCTGGCGAAGCTGCGCCCAACTCAGCGCCCAAGCCCGAGCTCGCACCCGTCTGAATCCATGCACCCCCACACCGACCACAAACGCCTGCTGGCCGCGCTGTTGCAAAGCCTGTCGGACGCCGACGGCGCGGCCATCGACGATGCGCTCGCCGCCCACTGCCACCCAGACTGCGTCTGGCGCGTCTTCCACCCCTTCAACGATCTGAGCGGCAACGCCGAAGCCGCTGCCCGCTTCTGGGGCCCGCTGCGTGAGGCCTTCCCGGATTGGGAAGCCCGCATGGCCTGTGTGCTGGCCGGTGAATACGAAGGGCGCGACTGTGTCAGCACCTGGGGGGTGCTGATGGGCAATCTGGCCCGGCCATGGCTGGGTATCCCGGCCACCCAGGGCCTGTGCGCGCTGCGCTTCGGGCTCAATGCCGTGGTGCGCGACGGCCGCATCGCCAAGGTCTACCTGCTGCTCGACATCGTCGACTTGATGCGCCAGGCCGGGCACTACCCGTTCCGCCGCATGCCCGGCTCAGCCGAGGCCTGGGCCTTTCCGCCCTGTGACAGTGGGGCTACCGGCGAAAGTGTGGACCTTGAACTCGGTGCCACCACGCTGGCAAACGTGCGCGAAATGCAGCTCGGCCTCGCCAAGGGCGACGAGCTGAAGAACCTGGGCGCCACGCGCAACCGCCACAGCCCGCACTGGCATCCAAACATGATGTGGTACGGCCCGGCCGGCATTGGTAGCAGCCGCGGTCAACGCGGCTTCCTGGACTACCACGGCGCCTTGTTCATCCAGGCCTTTCCTGACCGCGAAGGCATCGCGCGCGACCCCACCGTCGGCGCTCAAAACCCCGACGCGCCCGGCCACTACATCCGGCTGGGCGACGGGCACTTTGCGGTCACGGCCGGCTGGCCCTCGTTGTACGGCACCCACCTGGGTGGTCAGTGGTTGGGGCTGGCGCCATCGGGCAAGCGTGTGGAGATGCGGGTGGCCGATTGGTACCGCACCGACCGGGCCGGCAAAATCATCGACAACTGGGTGATGATCGATGTGCTGCACATCCTTCAACAGGCCGGCCTGGATGTGCTGGACGACCTGCGCTACGCCGCCAATCCCGGCCTGAAGCGGTGGCCCGGGTGAGCACCCACGGCGCGCTGGCGCACACTCACGCTGGCGGCACGGCCCCTCGGCACACCCCCTCATCCTGGCCTGCAAGCCGGCCAAACCGGAGAACACCATGATCCGTTACCTCAAACGCGGCCAAAGCGCCGCCGCCCACGCCGCCGCCGACGCCAAGGTGCGCACCACCGTCGAGGGCATCCTGGCCGATGTCGAGGCCCGCGGCGACGACGCCGTGCGCCAGTACTCACGCCAGTTCGACCAGTGGGACCCGGCCGACTTCACGCTGTCGCAAGCCGCCATCGAAGCGGCCGTGAAGCAGCTGAGTGCGCGCGAGATCGAAGACATCCGGTTCGCCCAGACCCAGGTGCGCGGCTTTGCGCAGATTCAGCGCGATTCGATGAGGGATGTCGAGGTTGAAACCCTGCCCGGCGTGGTGCTGGGCCACAAGCACATCCCCATGAACGCGGTGGGCTGCTACGTGCCCGGCGGCAAATACCCGCTCATCGCCTCGGCCCACATGAGTGTGCTCACCGCCAAGGTGGCCGGTGTGCCGCGCATCGTGGCCACCGCGCCGCCCTACCAGGGTGCGCCGCACCCGGCCATCGTGACGGCCATGCACTTTGCAGGCGCTGACCAGATCCTGGTGCTGGGCGGCGTGCAGGCCGTGGCCGCCATGGCCATCGGCACCCAAAGCGTGAAGGCGGTGGACATGCTGGTGGGCCCGGGCAACATGTTCGTGGCCGAAGCCAAGCGCCAGCTCTACGGCCGGGTGGGCATCGACCTGTTTGCCGGCCCGACCGAAACCCTGGTGATTGCCGACGACTCGGTGGACGGCGAGATGTGCGCGGTCGACCTTCTCGGCCAGGCTGAGCACGGTCCGACCTCACCGGCAGTGCTGTTGACCACCAGCGAAAAGCTGGCGCACGCGACGATGGCCGAAGTGGAGCGACAGCTCAAGCACCTGCCCACCGCCGGCATTGCTGCCCAAGCCTGGGCCGAACACGGCGAGGTCATCGTCTGCGACAGCGACGACGAGATGCTGGCCGAGGCCGAGCGCATCGCCAGCGAACACGTGCAGGTGATGACGCGACACCCCGACTGGTTCTTGCAGCGCATGACGAACTACGGCGCGCTGTTTCTGGGGCCGCGCACCAACGTCAGCTTCGGTGACAAGGTCATCGGCACCAACCACACCTTGCCCACCAACAAGAACGCGCGCTACACCGGCGGCCTGTGGGTTGGCAAGTTCTTGAAGACCTGCACCTACCAGCGTGTGCTGACCGACGAAGCCAGTGCCGCCATCGGCGCGGTCTGTTCGCGCCTGTGCCACATGGAAAACTTCGCCGGCCACGGCGAGCAGGCCAACCTGCGGGTGCGCCGCTACGGCCATCAGCCCGACCTGCCCTGGTATCAGCCGGTGCCGGCCGCAGACTGAGCCACCGCCGCTGCCAAGCCATCTCATGTCCGCCCTGCCCCTCACCACCCTGCTGCCTCGCACGCCCAGCCTGCGCCTGGATGGCCGGCGCGCGCTGGTCACCGGCGCTGGTCGCGGCCTGGGCCTGGCGTGCGCCGCAGCGCTGGCCGAAGCCGGCGCCGAGGTCTGGCTGGCCGCGCGCAGTGCCGATGAAATCGAAGCCGCGGCATCGGCCCTGCGCGCGCGTGGCGACCAGGCCCATGCCTTGGTACTGGACGTGACCGACACCGCCGCAGTAGCCAAGACCCTTGCCACACACGCGCACCAACACGGCCCGTTTCAGGTGCTGGTCAACAACGCCGGCGGCAACCGCCCCAAGCCCTTTGACGAAGTCACCGAAGACGATGTAGACGCCCTGCTGGCGCTCAACACCAAGGCCGCTTTTTTTGTGGCCCGCGCGGTGGCCAGCGGGCTCAAGCAAGCCGGGCTGCCGGGCAGCATCGTGCAGATGTCGTCGCAAATGGGCCATGTGGGCGGCGCCAACCGAACCATCTACTGCGCCACCAAACACGCGCTGGAGGGCATGAGCAAGGCGCTCGCGCTTGAACTGGGGCCCCACGGCATCCGCGTCAACACCGTCTGCCCCACCTTCATCGACACGCCAATGACGCACGACTGGCTGGCCACGCCGGCCTTTCGCGAGCAGGTGCTGGGCAAGATTGCGCTGGGCCGGGTCGGCCGGGTCGAGGACGTGATGGGTGCCGTGCTGTTTCTGGCCAGTGACGCCGCAGCCCTCGTCACCGGCTCAGCCTTGATGGTGGACGGGGGCTGGACCGCAGCATGATGACGCGCCGCCTCAACTTTTTTGTCTCTCTGGAGCGCCCGATGAACACCCGACGCCGCCACTGGCTGCTAACGGGCTTGGCCTTGTCCCTGGCCAGCCTGGCCGCCGTCACGCCAGGCAATGCCCACGCGCAAACCCCCGCCTGGCCTGCCAGGCCCATCAAGTACGTGGTGCCCTTCTCGCCCGGTGGCGTGTCTGACGGGGTGGCGCGGCTGATCGCCCAGCAACTCGGTGAGCGGCTGGGCCAGACGATCGTCGTCGACAACCGGCCGGGCGTGTCGGGCATCATGGGCACACAGTCGGTCGCAAGGTCGGCACCTGACGGCTACACCTTGATGGGCGGCACCATCACCACCCATGCCGTCAACCCCTTCTTCACCAAGAACCTGGGCTATGAACCGCTGGCCGACTTTGTGCCCGTGGCATTGGTGGGCATGGTGAGCAATGCGTTGGTGGTGCGGGCAGACAGCCGCTTCAATTCGGTGGCCGATCTGATCGCCGAACTCAAGGCCAGGCCGGACAGCCTGACCTACGGCACGGCGGGGGCGGGCACCTCCCAGCACCTGTCGGGTCAGCTGTTCCAGAGCATCACGCAGACCCGCATGCGGCAGATCCCCTACAAGGGCGGCTCGCAGGCCATGGTCGATCTGGTCGGCGGCCAGATCGACATGGTGTTCGAGACCATCGCCGCCGCGCGCCCGATGATCGACGCCAAGCGCGTGAAGGTGTTGGGCGTGACCTCCAGCCAGCACTTGGCCAGCCTGCCCGGCATACCCACGCTGGCCGAGGCCGGCGCGCCCAAGTTCGAAATGCAGTCCTGGCAAGGCGTGTTTGCACCCGCAGCGACGCCCAAGGCCATCGTCGATCGCCTGGGCCGCGAGTTGGCAGCTATCGTCGCCATGCCGGCCATGCAAGACAAGCTGCGCAACCTGGGTGTTGAACCCGATGGCCGGCAGACCGAGGCCTTCGGTGCGTTCCAGCGCGCCGAGATCGCCAAATGGGGCAAGGTCATCCAGGACGCCGGCATTCAGGCCGAATGACAACAACCCACCACGCGGTCGAGAACCTCATGCACAGCACCACGCCACCCGCAACGGCGCCCAGGGCAACGGCTCGCCCGCACTTTTTGCGCGGGGTCGCTGGCGCGCTTGCCTGCGCTGCGCTGAGCCTGCTTTGCGGCCCCGTGGCGGCGCAAACGCCGGCCGTTGCGCTGGCGGTTGCGCCGGGCCCTGCCGGCTACCCGCAGGGCGGGCGCGTCGTTATCGTGGTGCCGTTTGCGCCCGGCGGCGCCACCGACATCATCGCCCGTCTGCTGGCTGAAGAACTCGGCAAGCGCTGGGGCACGGCAGTGTTGGTCGACAACAAGGCCGGCGCTGGCGGCGGCATCGGCACCGAGGCGGTGGCCAGGGCCAAGCCCGACGGCTACACGCTGTTGCTGGGCACGCAGACGGCGCTGTCGGTCAACCCGTCGCTGCAGAAAAAGCTGGCCTACAACGTCGACAAGGATTTTGCGCCGATCAGCCAGTTGGCCAGCACGCCGCTGGTGCTGCTGGCCAGCAACAAGTCGGGCATCACAACCGTGCCAGCGCTGATGGCAGCGCTCAAGGCCCGGCCCGATGCCGTGTCCTACGGCACCAGCGGCAACGGCACATCGCAGCACCTGACGATGCTGATGCTGCTCAACCGCATCGGCGCACGGGCGCTGCACATTCCGTACAAGGGCAGCAGCCAGTCGCTCGCCGACCTGGCCGGCAACCAGATCGACATGCAGTTCGACAACATGAGCACCGCACTGGCCTTTGCCCAGAACGGCCAAGCCAGGGCGCTCGCGGTCACGAGCAGCGTGCGTTCTCGCCTGCGGCCCGATCTGCCGACGCTGGCCGAGTCAGGCGTTCCGGGATTTGAAGCGGTGACCTGGCTCGGCTTGCTGGCGCCCGCGGGCACACCCGCAGCCGTCGTCAACTGGCTGAACAAGGAAGTGGGCGAGGTTCTGGACTCCCCTGGCGCCACGGCAAAGCTGGCAGCGCAGGGCTTCACGCCCAAGCCCATGTCGCCTGAGAGTTTCCGCAAGTTCATTCAGGACGAGACGGTCAAGTTTGCTGACTTGATCAAGACCAACAACATCAGCGTCGATTGATGGACAGCCACCCCGTGCCCACCGATTTCCTCTCACGCCGGGTTCGAACGCTACGCGCCAGGGGTCTGTGGATGGGTCTGTGGATGGGTCTGGGGCTCTGCTTTGCCGCCCCCGTCGCAGGCCCTGCACAGAGGCTGAACTGCCGCTGGATTGCCAGATGATCAAACCCTTGAACCCGTCGAAAGGCCGCCCCGGCCCGGGCCTGGGCTCAGGCAGGCGCAGCATCACGTCCAACGACGTGGCCCGCCTGGCCGAGGTGTCGCAGTCTGCCGTCAGCCGCAGCTTCACCCCCGGGGCCAGCGTCGCCCCTGAGACGCGCCTGCGGGTGCTGGAAGCGGCGCGCAAGCTGGGCTATCGGCCCAACGCCATTGCCAGTACGCTCAGCTCGCAGCGCAGCCGCATGATCGCGGTGGTGCTGTCGAACCTGCAGAACCAGTTCTACCCGGTGGTCATCGAGACGCTGTCGCAGCGGCTGCAGAAGGACGGCTACCACGTGTTGCTCTTCATCACCGAAACCGAGGACGCCGACGAACTGCTGCTCGAGTTGCTGCGCTACCAGGTCGATGGCATCGTGATGGCGTCCACGCAGTTGTCGTCGGGGCTGGCGCAGCAAATTGCCGATGCCCGCATCCCGGTGGTGATGTTCAACCGCACCAGCCTCAAGGGGAGCATCAGCACCGTCAGCTCGGACAACCTGGGCGGCGGCCGCGCGGTGGCGCACTTTCTGGCCGATTCCGGGCACCAGCGCGTGGCCTACATCGCGGGCGCCGAAGATTCATCCACCAACCAGGACCGTGAAGAAGGCTTGCGCGCCGGCCTGGCTGAACGCGGCTTGCGGGTGGTGGCACGCGCGGTCGGCAACTATGAATTCGAACGCGCCGCGTTGGCCACCCAAGAGCTGTTCGGCGGCATGCTGCCCAGCGCTGAGCGGCCCGACGCGCTGTTTGTGGCCAGCGACCACATGGCCTTTGCGGCCATCGACACCTTGCGCGGTGCACTGGGTTTGCGGGTGCCCGAGGATGTGTCGGTGGTCGGTTTTGACAACGTGCCCCAGGCCGCCTGGGGCGCTTACCGCCTGACCACCGTTGAGCAAAGCGCCGTGCCGATGATCGAAGCCACGGTGCAGATGCTGCTGCAGCAACTCGAAGACGACGCCGTGACCCGTGATCATGTGGTGGTGCCCACCCGGCTGGTGCTGCGCTCGTCCGCCCGGTTGCCGCGATCATGAACCCACCCAGCACGGTCAACCCGGCCTTGCCCGGGTTTGATGCCGAATTCAGCAGCCTGGACGACTACATCCGCGTCATCACCGCGCGCATCTGGGAGGGCCGGCAGGTCGACGCCATCCACCGCTACTACAGCGCCGACTGCGCCGTCATCAGCCCAGGCGGCACCAGCCAGGGGGTTGGCGCCGTGGTACGCGGCACGCTTGAAACCTTGCACCAGTTCCCGGACCGGCGGCTGTTGTGCGAGGACATCGTCGGCGCTGGCGATGCAACGGGGGGCTACTTGTCGTCGCACCGGATTGCATCGACCATGACCCACTGCGGTGGCGGCGTTTTCGGTGCGGCCACTGGCCGCCCGGTGCAGGTGCGCACGGTGGCTGACTGTGTGTGCGCAGGCAACCGCATCGTGCATGAATGGCTGGTGCGCGACCAAGGCGCCATCGCGCTGCAGCTGGGCAGCAGCCCCCAAGCGCTGGCCCGGGCATGGCTTGGCGGCCGGGGCGCTCCCACGCTGCCGCTGTGGCAGCCCGCGCCGCCCGCGCATTGGCACGACCCGCTGCACGACACCCCGGGCGCGCAGCTGCTGGCAGCCACCTACCGCGCCGTGTGGGCGGGTGATCTGGCGGTGTTGCAGCGCCATGCCGATGAAGCCGTGGCCCTGCAACTGCCCAACGGACAGGCAGCTGTGGGCGTGGCTGCAGCGGAAGCCTTCTGGTTTGGCTACACGGCGGCCTTCAACGGCGCCACGCTGCTCATCGACAGCCTGGCCGAGCGCACCGATCCGGGCCGCACACCGCGGGTGGCGATGCGCTGGCGTCTGGTGGGCCAGCACACGGGCGGCGGGCGCTTTGGCCCGGCCACACAGCAGCCGGTGGAGATTCTGGGCATCACCCATGCCGAGGTCGACCACGCCCGCAGCCGCATCCTGCGCGAGTGGGTGCTGATCGACGAAGTGGCGCTGTGGATGCAGCTCCTCACACCCTGAACCGGACGCGCTTGCGCAATTCCCCATGGCCCGCGTTCAACTCAAGCACATTGCCAAGCGCTGGGGTACGACCACCGCCGTCGAGCCCCTGTCGCTCGACATTGCCGATGGTGAATTTTTGGTGCTGCTGGGCCCCAGTGGCTGCGGCAAGACCACCACCATGCGCATGGTGGCCGGGCTGGAAGACCCCAGCGCCGGCGAGGTGTGGATCGGCGATCGCTGCGTCAACACGCTCGAGCCCAAGGACCGCGACGTGGCCATGGTTTTCCAGAGCTACGGCCTGTATCCCAACATGACGGTGGCCGAGAACATCGGCTTCCCGCTCAAGATCCGGGGCCTGCCAAAGGCGCAGATCGAGCCTGCCGTGCACAAGGCGGCGCAGCAGGTCGAGTTGATGGATTACTTGCAGCGCCGGCCCAAGGAGCTCTCGGGCGGGCAGCGCCAGCGGGTGGCCCTGGCGCGCGCCATCGTGCGTCAGCCTGCTGTGTTTCTGATGGACGAGCCGCTGAGCAACCTCGACGCCAAGCTGCGCGTCACCATGCGCGCCTACATCAAGCACCTGCACCACAGCCTGGGCGTGACCACCATCTACGTCACGCACGACCAGATCGAGGCCATGACCCTGGCCGACCGGGTGGTGGTGATGAGCCGTGCGCGCATCCAGCAGATCGGCAGCCCGCAAGACATCTACGAGCGCCCGGCCAACCTGTTCGTGGCCGGCTTCATCGGCTCGCCACCCATGAACCTGGTGCGCGGCCGGCTGGCCGGCGGTGTGTTCACGGCGCCGGGTGTGCGCGTCACCGGCTTTGCGCAGGCCACTGCAGGCGTCGATGTCGATCAGGTGGTGCTGGGCGTGCGGCCGGAAGACATCACCGTGCTGGCGAACGACACCAGCGCGAGTACGACCAACAGCCCTGGCGCAAGCGCAAGCAACACCAGCCCCGAGGCCGCCCTCGTTGCCGAGGTCTTCGCGTTTGAGCTGACGGGTGACGCCACCCTGGTGACGCTGAAGCTGGGCGACTTGCTGATCACGGCCAAGGGCGGCAAGGACTTTCGCTGTGCCATGGGATCGCCACTCGGCTTTGCAGTGGAGGCGGCGCGCTGTCACCTGTTTGATGCCAGGACCGAGGCGCGCTTGAACCCGGCGGCTACGGGTTCGGTGGCCGCTGCGGTTGCAGATTCGACATGAAGCTTCGCCGCCGCACCTTGCTGCTGGTTGCTGCCGCAAGCCCGGTGGCTGTCCGCGCCGCCGCCCTCCCGGCCGCCCTCCCGGCCGCTCTCTCGGCCTCAGCAGGCTGCGCTACCACCGGCAGCACGGGCGAGGTGCAACTGATCAGCAACAGCTTTCCGGCCTTGGCCCACCTGGCGGCCATCGCCGAGAGCTGCACGCGACCCGGCTTCAAGGTGGTGTGGAAGCTGACGCCCCAGGCGGCCATCGAAACAGAACAGGCTTTTGGCGCCAAGGGCCTGTCGCCCTTCGATGCGGCCGCGGTCTCGATGGCCACGTTTGCCAATCTGTACGCCCGCCGGCAGCTGCAGCCGCTGGACGACCTGGTGGGCCAGTTTGGCGCGCGCTACAAGCTCGAAGAAAAGATGCTGGTGCGGGTAGACGGGCAAGTGATGGCGGTGGCCTTCTTGCAAAACACCCAGACGCTGTTCTACCGCGCCGACCTGTTGGCCAAGCACGGCCTGGCCGTGCCTACCGACTACGCCCAGATGGTGCAGGCTGCAGCGGTGCTCAAGCGTGACGAGCCCAGCATCACTTTCCCCATCGCCCAGGGTTTTGCCAAGGGCTTTGACTGCGCAACCGAGTTCACCAACATCCTGGCCAGCCTGGGCGGGCGCTTTTTTCAGCCGGGTGGCGCACAGCCGGCGTTCAACAGTGAACTGGGGGTGCAGGCCATCGCCGTCATGCGCTCGCTCATGCCCTACATGACCCCGAACGTGTTGGCCAGCAACGCCGACGATGTGGTCAACCAGTTCCAGCAAGGCAAGGCCGCGATGGGTGTGCTGTGGGCCAGCCGCGCCTCTCGCATGGACGACCCGGCGGCCTCCAGGGTGGGGGGCCAGATGCAGTTTGCGGCCGCGCCGTCGGCCCGTGCTGGCGGCCCCACGGCCGCGCACCTGTGGTGGGACGCAGCCGTGCTGCCCCGCAACAACCCGCGCCGGCGCGAAGCTGCCTTCCAGGTGTTGATGGCAGGCTTGAGCGAGGCCGCCGTGAAAGGTGGCAACGACCTGGGGCAGTGGGTGCGGTCGGTCTACCAGCCCGGGCGCTTTGGCGCGGGCGTGGCGCTGGCGCAGCGGGCCGGCGCGCCGGTGTGGCCTGGCGAGCCCTTCTTCAGCCTGGCGCATGCCGAGGTGGGCAAGCTGCTGCCCGAAGCCTTGGTGGGCGAGCGCACGCCGCAGGCCGTGCTCGACGCAGCCGCAGCGGCCTACCGGCGCTCGGCCACCGAGAAAGGCTTCATCCGGGCCGGGGGCAGGGCATGAAGCTGCGCAGCTTTGCCGGCTTTGTCGGCCCATCGGTGGTGTTGATGCTGGTTTTGCTGGCCTTGCCGATGCTGATGACGGTGGTGCTGTCGGTGCGCAATTGCGCGCTTGAGATGGAACTTGTCACGCTGCAGCAGACGGGGCCTTTTGGCGCGCACGCGGTCACCACCCAGCGTGCCCGTGTTGACGCCAGCGGCCAGGCGGTGCGGACCTGCGAATGGGTGGGGCTGGACTACTACCGCAAGGTGCTGGGCCTGGAGGCTGCACCCACCGCATCACCTGAAGCGGCGGCAGCGCCGACCACCCCTGCCATGCCCCCTGTGTCTGCCAAGCCGGCAGAGCCCACCGAGTTCCTCTCGGCCCTGCGCTTCACGCTGCTCTACGTGGCGGCCACCACGCCCTTCGTGCTGGGCGGCGGTCTGGTGCTGGCGCTGGCCATGAACCGCGTCACCCAGCGCTTGAAGGCGGTTTTCATCGCCGCGTCGCTGCTGCCATTCATCATCACGCCGGTGGTCGGGGCGCTGGCCATCAAATGGCTGTTCCGTGACAACGGCCTGGTGCCGCATTTGCTGGGCGGCCTGGGCGTGCAAGTGTTCTGGATGGCGCAGGCCTGGTCGGCGCAGATGCTGGTGGTGCTGTACGGGATCTGGCATGTGCTGCCGTTTGCCTTCATCGTGTTCTATGCCGGGCTGCAAGGCGTGCCGCAAGACGCACTCGAAGCCGCCACCATCGACGGCGCCACCCGTTGGCAAAGGCTGCGTTACGTCACGCTGCCGCATTTGATGCCGCTGCTGGTGTTTGTGCTGATGATGCATTTGATGGACGCCTACCGGGTGTTCGAGCCCGTGATGGTGCTCACGCAAGGCGCCTTCACCACCAGCGTGCAATACCTCACCTACCACGTGCTGCTGCAAGAAGACAACCCGTACAAGGCCAGCGCCGCGTCGGTGCTGACCATCATCGGTATCGCCATCTTGCTGATCCCGCTGTTGCGCAAGACCTGGCGTGAACAGCGCCAAAGGCATTGACATGAAGCAAAGCAAGCTGGGCCAAACGCTGCTCTACACCGGCCTGACGGTGTGGCTGCTGCTGGCCGCCCTGCCCGTGCTGTGGACGGTGGTGATCTCGCTGCGCACGTATGTCGATGCGTTTTCGGCACCGCTCAAATGGCTGGCACCGCTGACGCTGGAGAACTACCGGGGCCTGTGGATAGACCGTGAGTTCTACCGCAACTTCGGCAACACGGTGGTGGTCACGCTGGGCACGGTGGGCATCTCGCTCACCGTGGGTTGTCTGGCCGGCTATGGCTTGTCGCGCTACCGAGGCAGCCTGGGCTTCTGGTTGCTGATCGTCGCGCTGGTGTTTCGCGCGTTGCCGCATGCCACGCTGCTGCCCAGCTTCCATGCGCTGTTCGACGCCATCGGCATGCGCAACACCACGCTCAGCCTGATCTTCGTGCTGGTGGCCATCAACCAGCCCTTCACGATCTGGATGCTGCGCAGCTTTTTCGTCAACATCCCGCAAGAGCTGGACGAAGCCGCCATGGTGGACGGCTGCACCCGTTTGCAGGCCTTCAGGCGCGTCATCATTCCGGTCATGTGGCCGGGTGTGGTCACCACCGGGTTGTTCAGTTTTCTGCTGGCCTACAACGACTTCATGCTCAGCTCGGCGCTCACCAATGCCGATAAGATGACCATGCCGGCGGCCATAGCCAGCGCCATCACCGCCGAGAGCGATGCCTTGCTGATGCAAGGCGTGGCCGGCGCAGTGAGCATCACCCTGCCGCTCATCATCTTGGTGGCGCTGTTTCAAAGACAAATCGTCTCGGGCCTGACCCAAGGCGCCGTCAAAGGCTAACTCCTGCCCGCCACCATCATGATCCTGACACCTGAAGACCTTACTCGCCGCCACATCCGTCGCGCCCAATACGTGTCGTGCGACGACGCCTTCATCGACGTGCGGCTGCCCGGCAGCACGCCCAAGGAGAACTACGCCATCGTCGGCCCCGGCGTCACCCAGAACGCCTCCCAGGTGATCAACCTGCGCGAGCCGCACGGCTTCAACATCGGTGCGGCTGGCATGGCACCGGGCATCACCAACAGCCTGCACCTGCACTTCACGGCCGAGGTCTTCATTGCCTGTGAAGGCAGCTTCACGCTGCGCTGGGGCGCTCAGGGCGACGAGGGCGAGGCCCGGCTCGAAGAGGGCGACGTGATCTGCATGCCGACCTGGATGTTCCGGGGCTTTTCCAACGCCGGCAACCGCCATGGTTTCTTGATGACGGTGCTGGGTGGCGACGACACCGGCGGCATCATCTGGAGCCCCGACGTGATGCAACGTGCCCGTGGCACAGGGCTGTACCTGGGGCGCAACAACCAGTTGATCGAGGTTGCCGCCGGCAGCCCGGTGCCGGCCGAAGACCAGCTTCTGCCCCTGATGCCGGCTGACGAAGTGGCCGCCTTGCGGCATTGGTCAGCCACCGAATTGATGCAACGCTGCGTGCGCCCGGCGCAGCGCGACTTTCGCGCCGCCACGCTCGACACCGCCTTGCCGGGCCAGGCCTGGCAAGTGGCCCCGGTGATCGGCTGGGGCATCAGCCAGCACCGCGACCACCGTCCCGCCGTGACCGACCCGCAGGGGTTTTCGGTCGAATGGCTGAGGGTTCCGGCAGGGCAGCGCAGCGCCGCCTTCCAGCTTGACCAGGCCGCCGTGCTGGTGCATGCCGACGGCCCGCTGGCGGTGGCCTTCAACCGGGGCAGCCAGGCCCTGCAAACCAACCTGGGCCCCTGGGACACGCTGTCAATGCCGCCCGGCTGCTGGCGCCAGTTCATCAACCATGGCAGCCAGGACGCCCATGCCTTGCTGGTGGTGGCCGGTGATGCGCGCAAAACGCCGACCTTTGAAGCCGAGGTGTACGCAGCCGCCGCCCAAGCCGACCTGACCCTGGATGCCGGCGGCCACCTGGCACGCAAGAGCCTGCTGCCCCCGGCCATGACGGTGTGAGCACGGCGCCACCGACCGCCCTGCCGAACACCCTGCTCAACGGCCGCAGCCCGGCCGCGTTGCTGCACCCCGTTCTGGCTGACCTGAAGGAGCCCTGCGCATGAAGACCAATCGCCTGTTTGATCTGTTTCGTTCAGGCCAGCCTGCCGTGTCCGGCTGGCTGAGCATCGATTCGGCCTATGCCGCCGAACTGGTGGGCAGCAGCGGCTTTGACGCCGTGGTCATCGACTGCCAGCACGGCATGGCCGGCCATGCCCAGATGGTGGCCATGCTGCAGGCGCTGACGCACACCACCGCTGTGCCGCTGGTGCGCGTCAGCCAGAACAACCTGGCCGAGATCAACCGTGCGCTGGACGCCGGCGCCTACGGCATCATCTGCCCACTCATCAACTCTGCCGCCGAAGCGCTGGCCTTCGGGCGCGCTTGTCGCTATCCCGTAGACGGCATGCAAGGCGACCGCTCATTTGGCCCCGCGCGCGGCCTGCTGGTGGGCGGAGCCGACTACCCGCAACACGCCAACACGCAGCTGCTGGCCCTGGCGATGATCGAAACCCAGGCGGGGCTGGAGGCGGTAGAAGCCATCGCCGCCGTGACGCAGCTCGACGGCCTGTTCATCGGCCCGAGTGACCTGGGCATCGCGCTCGGCCTGGGCCCAGGCGCAGCGCACGACCACCCGGTGCTGGCAGCCGCGATGCGGCGCATTCAAGCCGCAGCGCAGGCGGCCGGCAAAGTCACCGGCATCTGGTGCGGCAGCGCCGAGATGGCCCGCGACATGCTTGCCCAGGGCCTGCAGCTGGTGGTGCCCGGGCACGATGCGATCTGGCTCAAGGCCGAAATCGCCCGGCGGCTGGCGGTGCTGCGTCCGCCAAACCCTGTTCGCTGAGGGCGCTACCGATAGCCAGGCATCCGGCAGCTGTCGCCCTCTGACCTTCTCAAGCCAGCGTCCCCTTCCAGGCACACTGCGCCGGTTCAAGCCCGGTACGACGTTACGGTAGGGGGGTCGAGCCGGCGCAACAGCGCGCGCCATTCGCGGATGTTCGGGTCGGGTTTGCCGGCCAATCCCTTGCTGGCGCCGCCCTCGTACTGCTTGGCGGTGTGCTCGCAGACTTCGGGCGACAGTTGCTGGGGTGGCATGCCGCTGGCCTGGATGGCCATCTGCACCCGGCAGGCGCGGTCGAGGTTGAGCATCAGGATGAAGGCTTCGGCTACGTTGCGGCCCAGCGTCAACAGGCCGTGGTTGCGCAGGATCAGCACCTTCTTGCTCGGGCCGAGGTCCGCCACCAGGCGTTCACGCTCGGCATGGTCGAGCGCAATGCCTTCGTAGTCGTGGTAGGCCACACGGCCGTAAAACTGCAGCGACCACTGGTTGATGGGTTGCAGCCCGCAGGCCAGCGACGACACCGCCACCCCGGCCACCGTGTGGGTGTGCAGCACGCAGGCCGCGTCGTGGCGCGCCGCATGCACGGCGCTGTGGATGGTGAAGCCAGCCGGGTTCACGTCCTCGGTCGAGCCGTCGATGATGCGGCCCTGCAGGTCGATCTTGACCAGGGACGAGGCGGTGATCTCGCGGAACAACCAGCCGTAAGGGTTGATCAGGAAATGGTCCTCGGTGCCGGGCACCCGCGCCGAGATGTGGGTGTAGATGCTGTCGTCCATGCCGCACAGCGCGACCAGTCGGTAGGCGGCGGCCAGGTCTTCACGCACCTGGCGTTCGGCGTCGGACACGGTTGCAAGGGCGGGTCGGGTTGCGGTCTGGGGCATGGGGTGTCTCCGGGTCGGTGGGTCAGCGGGTCGGTGGGTCGGTGGTTCGGCGGGGATCGCGGTGGGTCGGGTTGAATCAGGTGGCAAGGCTGGCCACTGTGCTGTGCCTCAAAGCGCCTGCAGGCTGATCGGCAGCCCGTCCCGGGGCTTGGCAATCGGCACCAGTTGGTAGGGCATGCGGTAGCCCTCAGGCACGCCAAAGCGGTAGCGCCGCAGCAGCTGGTGCAGCACGCTCTTGACCTCCATGTCGGCAAAGTGCTGGCCGATGCACAGGTGCGCGCCGCCGCCAAACGGCAGGTAGCCGTAGGCATGGCGGCGGTGCTCGGCACGGCCGGGTGAGAAGCGCTCGGGGTCGAACTCGGTCGGCCGGGTCCAGAGCGACGGCAGATGGTGGGTGTGGATCGGCGAGATGCCCACTGGCGTGCCCTTGGGGATCTGGAAGCCGCCAAACTCGCAGTCCCTGGCCGCCTTGCGCGGGATCGAGGTCAGCGGCGGATAAAGCCGCAGCGCCTCCTTCATCACCCACTCGGTGCGCTCGCAGCCGGCCAGGTCGGCATAGCGCAGCTGCGCCTCGGGCAGGGCCAGCGCGTCCTGGCGCAGCCGGTCTTGCCACTCGGGCTGGCGGGCCAGGCAATAGACCATCGTGGTCAGGGTCGAGGTGGTGGTGTCATGCGCCGCCATCATCAGGAAGATCATGTGGTTGACCACCTCGTGGTCACTGAAGCGCTCGCCGTCTTCACTGCGGGCATGGCACAACTGGCTGAACAAGTCAGGCGACTCGGTGGCGCGCTTCTCGGCCAGTCTGGACCGCATCAGCTGCACCAGCCAGCGCCGCGCCCGCACGCCGCGCCACATCGCCAGCGGCGGCAGCGGCCGGCGCACCAGCGCCAGCGAGGCCGCCACCGTGTCGATGAAGGCCTGGTTCATGCGGTCGGCCTCGGCGCCCAGCGCCATGCCCATGAAGACCCGGGCGGCGATGTTGAGAGTCAACGCCTTGATCTGCGGGAACACCTTGAGCGTGTGCCCGGCCCCGGTCGGCCAGGTGGCCAGCACATCGGCAATCACCGGCCCCATGTCTTGCACGTAGCGCTCCATCGCTGAGCGCTTGAAGGCGCCCTGCATGATGCGGCGGTGGTGCTTGTGCTGGGGGTCGTCCATCGCCATGATCGCGCCCGGAAACACCGCGTCGATCCAGTAGGCCCAGCCGCCCCGGCTGGTGAAGTTGCCCTCACGGTCGTGCAGCACAAACTGGTTGGCGTCGGGGCCGAGCAGGGTGACGGTCTCGAAGAAGGTGCGCGAGCGCACCACGTTGCCGTGCACCGCCAACGACTGGGCATTGCCCAGCGGGTCACGCAGGAACTTGGGCAGGTTGCCGACCAGGGGCAGGCCTTTGACCAGGGGGATGCTGTGGTAGGGCGTAGCGTTCATCGGGCGGGGGGCCGCAGGGTGTGGGGGAATGACGGGCGGCTGTGACGATGACACCAGGCAAGGCGGGACAGACCTGCCCGGCGCTGCGATTTTGAACCATAGGGGATGGCTGCCGGCCCACTTGTCCCGACCGGGACAAGGCCACTGCGGCGGGTTGGCCGCGCTGACATCGCGGCCGCCGGCCCGTGACAACAGGCCCGGCCGCCCGCCACAATCGGCCCTTTCAATCCTTTGATCGGACAGCGATGACCATCGCCAAGTGGTGTGTACTGGCAGCCTGTGCCCTGCCGGTGCTGACGGTGGGTTTGGCCAAGGCCGCCTCGGCGCGCAACCCGGGGTCGGCGGGCCGCTACGACAACCGCCAACCCCGCGATTGGGAGGCGCGACTGACCGGTTGGCAACAGCGCGCCCATGCGGCCCAGCTCAATGGCTTCGAGGCCTTGCCGCTGTTTGTGGCGGCGGTGTTGCTGGCGCAGATGGCGCAGGCCGACCAGGCCCGGGTGGACCAGCTCGCGCTGGCGTTTGTCGGCATCCGGGTGGTGTATGTCGCCACCTACCTGATGAACCTGGGCAGCCTGCGCACGCTGGTCTGGACCGCAGGTCTCGCCACCTGCATCGCGCTGCTGATGCTGGCGGCTTGAGCACCTGACCCACAGCCCGAGCGGTTTTTGGGCGTGACAGCGCGGCGGGCGCCAGGGTCAAGCGGCAGGGAGCAAGCCTGAACGACGTGCGGCTCAGCCGGTCAAGCCGCCGGACGGGGCATCAAGCGGATCGCCGCCTCCGGACAAGCCTCGACGCACAAGCGGCAGGCGTGGCACTCATCCGGGCGAACGACGTAAGCCTGGCGGTTGCCATGCGCCCAGGCTTTGATCCGGCCCCTGAGCGACAGCGCAGTGCGGTCCGACGGCTCAAGCAGGCGGATCTCGAACACGCCGAACGGGCACACCTGCACGCAGCCGCCCTTGGCCTCGCAGCGGTTGCGGTCGATCACCGGCGCGAGGCGACCGGCTTGGCCATTGCACGGCGATCCAGCATCGTTTTGCATCAGGCCTCGGGGGCTTTTTTGGGTGAAGGGCGCGCCGTTCATGTGCCCGCCACCCACCGTTGCAGCACCAGGGTGAGCGCAAACGCGCCAATCGCCAGCACACACGGCAGCAATTGACCGGCCCCGGCGAGCATCACGCCGTCCAGCACCGACATGCCGGCAATCAGCGTGACGACCGCGCGCGGCACATCACCGCGGGCGCGGCGCCGCAGCAGATTCAAGGCAAAGACCAGCACCGTTGCGTACAAGGCCAGCGGCAACCAGACCACCGGCGCAGACCCGGCCAGCCAGACCCCGTAGAGCAGCGGCAAGGCCAAAAAACCCAGCGGCCACAGGCTGCCGATGCGGTCCAGGTGCTCCTGCTTGGCGATGTAGGTCAGGCCGATCAGGTGGCACAGCAGCGCGGCGGCGGCCAGCACCACCGCGCCCGGCAAAACGGCCACCATGCTGAACGCGGCCGTGAGCACCACCAGCACCCGGCACAAGCCCATCACCAGCGGGCTCAGCGGGTTGTTCTTGTGGTGGGCGTTGTAGAACACGATCGCGGCGCCAAGCGCAGCGGCCGACGCAGGCGCCTGCCATGCACTCAGGCCGCCCGAAGCGCGAGCCAGCCCGACGACAACCGCCATGCCCAGCGCCAGCATGCCAAAACCGAAGCTGAAAACCTGCCGCGCAGACACCTGGCCCGACGGAATCGGCCGCTCCGGGCGGTGCTGCGCATCGAACTCGCGGTCGAAGGCATCGTTGAGAAACATGCCGCCGGTATAAAACAGCGACAGCGCCAGCATCAGCAGCGGCAAACGCGGATCGGCCACGCTGCCGCCGGCGAGCAGCGCACCCACCCCCACGTTGGTCCAGACCGTGGGCAGGTTGGAGATGCGGCTGAGCCGCAATGCAAGCGACAGGTTCAAGCGCCGAGCTCCGTGCGTACCCACGCCAATTCGCGCGCCACCGCAGCGTCGACCGTGCCGCTGCGAAACGGCTCGGGCAGCACGCCCCAGGTGTAGGTTTCAACCTCCAGATGGGCCGACACCGGCCGCTCTCGCTGGATCGCCAACACCTCGCGGATGAAAGATTGCGTCGAGCCGAACGGCCCCAGCCGATCCAGAAAGATCGGGACGTGAAAATGCACCCGCCATTCGAGGTCTGCGGTCGGCCCTTGCAGCGAGGCAAAGGCCTCGGGCAGGTCAACAAACCGGCTGATGCCGCCGGGCCCGCGCTGCACCACCTGGTGCAGGTAGACCGGATCGTCAAAGCGCTGCAGCGCTGCCAGCGCATCGGCGGCCAGCGTGGGCAGCCGCAAGCCGGCGCTGATTTGCATCTTGTGCACCCGAATACCCGCCTGCGCAAGGCCAGCGATGCAATCGGCAGGGTCCTCGAATTCGACCGCAGCGTGGCACAGGTCGAGGCACACCCCCAGGTGGTCATGCAGGGCGCGGGCGGCCGCCACCGGGTCGAGGCCGGTGAGTTCAGTGAGGCGGCGCACCGCTGCCGGGCCATGCAGCGACTGCTGGAAGAAGACCCTGGTCTCGGCGATGGTCTCCAGAAAGCAATGCGGTTCGGGCTCCAGCGCCAGGGCGATCAGCCGACCGGTGCGCGCACGCAGTGCGAGCAGGTGCGCCACGTGGCACAGCAGGTGCTCAACCATCAAGGCCAGGTCTTGTGGCCCGCCAAGTGCCGGCTTGAACGCACCCGGCACCGTGCTGACGCTGCCCTCCACAGCAGGCTCACCGGGCAGGGCCTGCGGCAGCAACTCGGCAAGCAGGTCGGCCAGCAGGTTGGTGTAGTGCAAGCGCTGCGGGTCGCGCCAGTCGGGCAGGTACACCGCCTCCTTCACCCGCGTGCCGTGAAAGGTGCCGTAGGGAAAGCCGTTGAGGGTGAAGACGTACAGCCGGTTGCGGCTCAAAAAGTTGCGAAACTCGGCCAGCACCGCTGGGTCGGCCAGCTCGGTGGCCGCACGTGCCGACAGCCGCAGGCCGATGCCGAAATCGCCTTCGCTCAGCAGCCGGTCGCGCACCGCCAGCACGTAGCGGTCAAAGTTGGCGCGCACCTCGGCCCAGGACTCGCCCGGATGGATGTTGCTGCAATAGCTCAGGTGGACGCCGTTGCCCAGGTTCACGCACCGTACTCCTGGCGCCGCAGCCAGGCCAGAGCGCGCAGGATCTCGCTGGCCTCCATGCGGTGCACTTCTTCGCCCACGCCGATGTCGCGCAGCAGCGTGATGGTCAGCTCACCGCCGAGGTGCTCTCGAAACTCTTGCAGCCCCCGCAGCAGCAGCCATTGGCCGCTGGCGTCGCGCGACTCCAGTGCCGGATGCCACAAATGAAACCCCAGGCGCTTGAGCAGCGCGTACACCCGGTCCTCGCCGCCCGCGGCCAGCATGCCGATCTGCACCGAGTAGCGTGCGTCCAGCGCCAGTCCGATGGCCACCGCCTCGCCGTGGCGCAGCTCGTGGTCGGTGAGCGATTCGAGCTTGTGCGCCGACCAGTGGCCGTAGTCCAGCGGCCGGGCGCTGCCCGACTCGAAGGGGTCGCCGCCGAGCGCGATCTGCCGCATGTGCAGCTCGGCGCAGTGCCGGATCATGCGGCTCATCGCGCCGGCTTCGCAGCCACGCAGCGCAGCCGCGCTGGCTTCGAGCCACTCAAAGAACAGGCGGTCGCGGATCAACGCCACCTTCACCGCCTCAGCGATGCCGGCGATCTTGTCGCGCGGCTGCAATGTGCGCAAAAAGTCAAAATCATTGAGCACCGCAAACGGCGGCGCAAAGCTGCCCAGCAGGTTCTTCACGCCGAAGGCGTTGACGCCGTTCTTGACGCCCACGCCGGAGTCGTTTTGCGCCAGCACCGTGGTGGGCACGCGGATGTGGCGAATGCCCCGGTGGGTGGATGACGCGACATAGCCGACCAGGTCGAGAAACGCACCGCCGCCGATGCCCACGATGAAGGCATGCCGGTCGACGCCCAGCTCCACCAGCCGGTGCTGCAGGCGCGTCAGCAGCGCCGGATCGTTCTTGACATGCTCGCCACCCGGCACCACCTGCGGATGGGCGAGCAGCTCCATGGCGTCGGCGTGCTTGTCCGCATAGCTGGCGATGTCATGGGCAAGCGACGGGAACGAGGCCGCGACATTGGCGTCGATGAAGGCCACAAAGCGGTGGCGCCGTTTCGGCTCACGCCGCAACATCGTGTCGCGCAGCACCGGATTGCTGTGCGCAAACAAGTGGTCGGTGAAGCACACCGGGTACTCGTAGCTGACCGTGAACGATTGCAGGTAGACGGCCGAGCGCTCGTCGTCGCGCCGAGGCAGGGGGGTGATCGTGGCGCTCATGGCGGGGGCTCCTGGGCGGTCTGGAAACCTGCAGCTGGCGAAATTTTCGACATTTGAATTTGGCGCACCTGCACAGGCACGCCTACTCGATCACCCCGGCCGGGGCGGACGGCGCCACGGCAGGCAGGTCACCCACCTGCGGCGTCTGCCCGCGCAGCACCGAGTTGCCTTCAAACAAGTGTCGCTGGTCAACGGGTTCAGGGGTCAGCCAGTGCGATTCGAGCATCTGGCCGCTCTGGCCGTAGGCGGCCAGAGCATTGCCGTAGCAGGTCGCTTCGACGTCCTTGGCCGCGATGCCGCGCTGCAGCATCAGGTTTGCAGTCTTGGGCACGGCCAGCGGATCGGACACGCCCCAGTCGGCGCTGGAGTCGACGAAGATGCGGTCGCTGCCGTACTGGCGCACGACCTCGACCATGCGCTCATTGCCCATCTTGGTTTGGGGATACAGCGTGAACCCGGCCCAGAAGCCACGGTCGAGCACCTCGCGAACCGTCTCTTCGTTGTTGTGGTCGATGATCACCTTGCCCGGTGCCAGGCCCATCTCCAGCGCCACATCCATGCTGCGCGAAGTGCCCGCCTTCTTGTCGCGGTGCGGTGTGTGCACCATCACCAGCATGTCGTACTCGCGTGCCAGCGCAAGTTGCGCCCGAAAGTACTTGTCCTCCAGCGCGGACATGTCGTCGTAGCCAATCTCTCCAATCGCCACCACGCCCTCCTTGGACAGGTAGCGGGGCAGCACGTCCATCACCGCCTCGGCAAGCGCCTCGTTGTTGGCTTCTTTGCTGTTGAGGCCGATGGTGCAGTAGTGGCGAATGCCGAACTGCGACGCGCGAAAACGCTCCCAGCCGACGATGCCCGACAGGTAGTCCACAAAGCTGCCGACATTGGTGCGCGGCTGGCCCATCCAGAACGCCGGCTCGATCACGGCGACGATGCCGGCCGCCTTCATGCGTTCGTAGTCGTCGGTGGTGCGCGACATCATGTGGATGTGGGGGTCGATGAAGCGCATGGCTTTCTCCATTGGGTCATTTGAATTCGAGCACCGATCCCCAGTCGGTGCCAGCCGCCGCCACTGCATCGCGCAGTCCAGCGTGATTTTCTTGCAGCTTGCGCGCCTGCAAGTCGGTGGCGCTGCGCAGGGCCAGCATGGCGGCCGCGCGCTCCGGCGGGGTGCCAGACTCCAGCACCCGCCCCAGATCGGCCAGCAGCGGCCCGGTTGCAAACGGTCCGACACAGCGCCACAGCTCCGGGCTGACCGGCCGGGACGCAGCCCAACGCTCGTGCGCATAGTCGCCGAGCATGCGCGCCAGCGTCGCATTGGCGCGCGGGTCGAGACCGACGATCGGGGCCAGCGCGCTGCCCACAAAAATCGCCTTGAGCACCATCTGGTTCCAGGCGTCCTGCGCCAACTGCTCGGCCGGGTAAGGGTTGCCGTGGGCCACGGCCTCGAACACCACTTTCATGTTGCTGCGCAGGCCCTCGGCGGCGCGCAGACGATGTCGCGGCGCATCGGGGTAGAGCGGCAGGCCTCGGTAGAACGCCACCAGTTCGTCCACGTCCGCCGTGGCGCAAAGCTGGTCGAGCCGCCGCACGAAGCTGTCGCTGTCACCCGCAGTGGCCAGCAGCAGCCGCACCCGCCCCGCCTGGTCGAGTGTCCATGACGACGGGTTCCAGCCCGGCCTGGTCTTCTCGGCGCAAGCCAGCGCCGCCGCGTCCAGCGCGAGCGGCGCCTTGCCCAGCTTGCGCGAGACCAGGCTGATGCTGCGGAACAGTTCGCGGTCGGTCGTCGCCTGCGCCAGGCTCGCCACGGCGCCCTGCAGCCACTGCGCAGCGGGCGCATCGAGCCGGGCGTCCAGCCACTGCTGGAGCGCTGCCTCAGGGCTCAGCAGTTCGCCTGGCGCCATCGCATCGCTCATGGCGGGCCCACTGTTCCGGCCGAGGCGGGGAACAGATGGTCGAGCAGCAACTGCTTGACCGATGCCGCGCTCACCGGCCCCGGCGCGAGCAAATCGGGCGCGCTGGTGATGAACAAGGGCCCGTCTTGCTCACTGTCGGTAGGGCGGCCGTGCGAGCCGCGCACCACCGTCGCGTCCAGCCCGATCACATCCATCAGGTAGCGCATGCCCAGCGCCTTGCGCGCCAGGCGCGCGGCCACGGCCAGTTTGGGAAACGCGAGCTTGCGGTCGAACAGCAGCTCAGCGGGGTCGTAGCCGGGCTTGCGGTGGATCTCGACCGTGCGTGCAAAGTCCGGCGCGCGCGAGTCGTCGAGAAAGTGGTAGTAGGTGAACCAGCTGTCGGCCTTGGCAATGGCCACCAGCTCACCCGATCGGGCATGGTCCAGCCCGGCGGCCCGTTTGCCGTCTTCGTCCAGCACCGCCTCCACGCCGGGCAAACCCCTCAGGCAGGCGGCAACCTCGCCCACCAACTCCGGCCGGGCCACGTAGACGTGCGCAAGCTGGTGGTCGGCCACCGCAAAGGCATCGCTGGCCCCGGCATCGAGTTGCTCCAGCCCGCGTTCAAGCCGCACCTTGAGCCAGCCGGCCTGGCGCAGCGCGCGGTTGATGTGGACCGGGCGCGAAACCTCGGTCATGCCGTACTCGGACAGCACCACCACGTGGGCACCGGTCGAGTGGGCTTTTTCGATCAGCGGCGCGCACAGCGCATCGACAGCCGCGACCTGGGCCGGGATGGCCGGGTGGCGCGGGCCGAAGCGCTGCAGGTCGTAATCCAGATGCGGCAGGTACACCAGCGTGAGCGTGGGCTGGTGCTTGGTGAGCACATGCAGCGCGCTGCGCGCGATCCAGCGGCTCGACTCGATGTCGGCGCCCGGGCCCCAAAAGCGGAACAGCGGAAACTCCCCCAGGCTGTCCTGCAACTCATCCCGAAGCCCGGCCGGGTGGGTGTGGATGTCGGGCATCTTGCGGCCGTCCGCCAGGTACATCGGCCTGGGCGTGACCGCAAAGTCGACGCTCGCATACATGTTGTACCACCAGAACAACTTGGCGCAGGTGAAGGCCGGGTCGCGCTTCTTGGCAGCCTCCCAGACCTTCTCGCCCGCCACCAGCCGGTTCGATTGGCGCCAGAGCCAGATCTCCGACAAATCGCGGAAATACCAGCCGTTGGCCACGATGCCGTGATCGCGGGGCGGCAAGCCGGTGAGCAGGGTGGACTGCACCGTGGTGGTGACGGCCGGCAACACCGTGGTGAGCGGGCGCACCGCGCCTGCCTTGGCCAGTGCCTGCAAGTTGGGCGCATGCGCGAGCAAGCCGGGCGTGAGCCCCACCACATTCAGCACAAGGGTGGGCGTCATGTCGGGCCCGGCGGGGTGCCCGATGGTGTCGGACCGCCCACGCTCCTGGGCCTCAGCCGGCACATCTGGCGACGCGTTGTCGAGGGGTTGCAGATTGGCATGCCTTGTGGCTGCAGAGAGGGCGGATAGTTCAAAATATGAGTGTAACGGGCGAGCCGGCGCCTGGGCCCCTCCGGTTGGGGGGGAGCGGCCGAGCCTCCTCAGGCTCCCCGCAGGCACCGTCTGGGTTCAGCGGCGCAGACTGCGGCGCCCCTGAAGCGCCCCCTGAAGCGCCAATTTGCACGCCGGCGCAGCTTCTGGAGCTTCAGCGTCCGGCCAGCCCCCCTGACCAAGGTAGTGCGAGCCCACGGCCCAAATGACACACTCCCGGTCGGTGAATACCGTGCACCGACGCACAGGTTGGCGGTGCACGCCGGTTTCTGGTGTTTGCAACTGATTTTGAGAGATCGTGACATGACGGGTCTGGCACAGAGGACGGGCCTGGCGCAGCGGTGGCTGCCGAGCCTGCTGGTACTGGCAAGCGCGATCACGCTGTCGACAGCGGCCCCCGCGCAGCAGCGGCAGCTGCGGGTTATTTCTGACCGCACGGACCAGGGCACCTTGCGGCCGATCCTGGATGCCTTCGAAGCCCGCAGCGGCGCCAAGGTGATCGGCGTGTTCATGGATCAGGGCCTGGTGAACCGGCTCGAATCCCGCCCCACCGAGGCCGATGTGGTGATCACCAAGGACGCCGAGTTGCTCGACATCGCGGCGCAACGCGGTTTGCTGGAGCCGATCAGATCGGCCAAGATCAGCGCGGCCATCCCAGCGCAGTTCATGGACCCGGCGGGGCGCTTCTTCGTCGATGCCTACCGTGCGCGGGTCATCTTCTACTCGAAGGCGCGGGTCAAACCCAGCGACCTGTCGAGCTACGAAGACCTCGCCAGCCCCAAGTGGAAGGGCCGCATCTGCGTGCGCTCTGGCAGCCATGACTACAACCTGGCGTTGTTCGGCATGTTCTACGCCTCGTTCGGCGAGGCCAAGGCGCGCGCGGTGATCTCCGGAATAGGCGCCAACCTGGCCCGCGCACCCAAAGGCAACGACCGCGAGCAGGCCAGGGCGATCTTCGAGGGCAAGTGCGACGTGGCCCTGATGAACACCTACTACCACCCGTTGATGGCGGCCAACCCGGAGCAAAAAGCCTGGGCCGATGCGGTGGGGGTGTACTTTCCCAGCCAGGCGGGCAAAGGCACCTTCATCATGCGCTCGGCTGCGGGAGTGACCAAGGCCACCGAAAATCGCGACCTCGCTGTCGCACTGCTCGAGTACATGGCTTCCAGAGAAGGCCAGCAGTTGATCGTCGATCGCACCCAGCAGTATTCGGTGCTGCCCGATGTGGCGGTCCATCCGTTGATGGTCAAGCTCGGTGCCGAGCAGGGCCTGGTGAACGGCCGGTTCAAGATCGACTTCGTGCCGCTTGACGAGATGGCAGGCCAGCGCGAACAGGCCATCAAGTTCGTCAATGAAATTCGTTTCGACGCTGAGCGCTGACAAGACCGCCACGCCGCCGCCCCGGCCGGCCGGGCGGCCCTGGGCAGGCACGAGCGCTGCCGACCTGGCACGCCTGGCCTTTGCCCTGGTGTTGGCCGGGTTTGCGTTGCTGCCGGCAGGCTATTTGCTGCTGACGGCGGCGCCCGTGCTGTTTGATGGCGGCTGGTTGGCCCACTTCAGCCGCACCAGCCTGCCGCACCAGGCCCGCATGAGCCTGTCTCTGGCGTTCGAGGCGGCTGCAGTGGCTTTTGCCGTGGGCGCCGTGCCGGCGCTGGCGGTCTCGCGCTTTGATTTTCGAGGTCGGTGGCTGGTCAGCCTGCTGGCCTTGCTGCCGCTGTTGTTCGCGCCCTCGGTGAGCGCCAGCATCTGGACCGTGGTGTTCTCGTCCGAGTTCTTCCAGAGCCGACACGCCCTGGCCATCCAGTACGGGCTGACCTGCTCGTCGTATGTGTTTGTGGTCTTTCTGGTGGCCTCAACCCGCATCCCGACCGCGTTTGGCGAGCTGGCCGCCGGGCTGGGCCTGGGCCCCTGGCAGCGGCTGCTGCGGGTGCATTTGCCGGCCTATGCCGTGCCGGCTGCGGCAGGGCTGATGATCGTGTTTGCGCTGGCCATCGGCGACTACGCCACGGCCGAGCGGCTGGGCATCGACACCTTGAGCGTGGGCGTGCACAACCTCTGGCTGGCCAGCCAGAGTTCAGCGGTGGCGGCCACCGTGTCGGTGGTGATGATCGTGCCCTCGGTGGCGCTGGTGGCCGTGGCCGCTTGGGCATCGACCCGGGTGGTCAACCAGAACCCGGTTGCGCCGGCCTTGGCCGCCGCCTCACGCAAGCCTTTGCCCCGGCCCGCAGCTTGGGTGCTGCTGGCCTGGAGCGTGCTGTGCTCGCTGCCCGGGTTCTGGATTCCCGAGGTCATCACGCTGCGCTGGGCCTGGCGCCTGTGGGACCGCACCCGCTTCGCCGCGATCCCCGGGGACATGCTCAATGCCGCCGGCACCTCGCTCTGCACCGCGCTGCTGGTGGCAGCGGTGTGCGCGCTCACGGCCTTGCTGCTGCGCTCGGGCGGGCGCTCCAGCCTGGCCGAGCGGGTGCCGTGGCTGTTCCTGAGCAACTATTTCCTGCCCTCGCTGGTACTGGCGCTGGCCTTTGTGATGATGAGCCGCGACGGCTCGCTGGGCGCCCAGTGGCTGGGCCCGATGCGCGACAGCCGCCTGCTGATCGTGCTGTCCGAAGCGCTGCGTTTCTTGCCGTTTGCGATGCTGCCAGTGCTCGACGCGCTGCACCGCACGCCGCAGGCCACCATCGAGGCGGCGCGGGTGTTCGGCATGGGGCCGGTGCGGGCGCGCATCACGGCCTTTGCCGGGCATTTGTGGCCGGCGCTGCTGCTGGGCTGCGCGCTGGTGTTCATGGAGTCGCTCAAGGAGCTCGACATGAGCCTGATGCTGCAGCCCTTCGGCTACTCGTCGCCGGCGCTCAAGATCTACGCCTTCTCGCGGCACCAGAACATGGACCGCGCGGCGGTGTGGGTGCTGATCACCCAGGCGCTGCTGCTGCTGCCGCTGCTGCTGTGCGGCTGGCGTGTCAGCCAGCTCGGCGGCGGTCGGCGCGGCAGTAGCCACAGGCAAAATAGCCACAGGCAGGCCGGTGCTGCATGAGGCCCTTGCACCGGTCAGGTCGTCGGTTCAGCGGAGCGCTTGCGTCATGCTTGAAGTGAAATCCTTGTCGCGGGTGATTGCCGGCCGGGCGGTGGTGTCGCAGGTGTCCTTCGAGCTGGCCAGCGCCGAGGTGCTGGCCATCCTGGGCCCGTCGGGCAGCGGCAAGACGTCGCTGATGCGCATGATCGCGGGCTTCGACGCGCCCACCCACGGCAGCGTTCATCTGCAGGGCAGCGAGGTGTCTGCCGCCGGCAAGGTACGGGTGGCACCGGAGCGCCGGGCGCTGGCGCTGGCGTTTCAGGATGCCACGCTGTTTTCGCATCTCGACGCGGTGGGCAATGTCGCGTTTGCCATCCACGCGGCCGACAAGGCCAGCCGCCAGGCACGGGCCCGTGCGGCGCTGCAAGACATGGGCCTGACAGCGATGGACGGGCGCGATGTGGCCTCGCTGTCGGGCGGTGAAGCGCAGCGTGTGTCGCTGGCGCGGGCGCTGGCGGCCGAGGCCCAGCTGCTGCTGCTCGACGAGCCGTTTGGCAACGTCGACCGGCTCACCCGGATTGACCTGCTGGCGCGCCTGAAAGCCAGGCTCGCCGGCGGGCTGGCGGCGATCATCATCACCCACGATCCGGCCGACGCGATCCAGCTGGGGGCCCGGGTGTTGCTGATGCGCGATGGGCGGGTGGCGGCCGATGGCACGCACGAGGCCATCGCCACCGGCCGGCACGGCGACTGGGCGCGGGCCTTTCTGAATGCGGGTAAGGGCTGATGGCGGGTGGGGCTGATCAGCCGGCGTGCGGCGGATGGCGTCAACGTCTGCGGGTCAGCGTGAGGGCCAATGCCAACGCCACCGGCGCAAGGCTTGCCGCGAGCCCAGGCGCTGCAGCCCCGCCCGGTCGACCACAACGCCTGACAAGAACAGGGCCAGAGCGAGCCCGATCAACCAGCGGTCGGCGGGCCGGCGCAGCCCTTCGCCGCCGCGGGCCGGGAAGTCCGCACGCCAGCGGCTGGCGAGCCCGCTGGCCACCCAGGTGTCCACGGCCGGGTTGATGCCCCAGGCCTCGTTCTCGGCCCGATCGCGCCGCAGGTGCAGGTACCGCCTGGACCCTTGCGCATCCGACACCACAAAGCTGTAGAGGCCAGGCCCTGCGTTGGGCAGCGTTGCGCGCAGCCGCCCCGCTGCAAGTGCTTCGGTGGCCAGCACTTGCCCTCGGGACACCGGCGTGTCGACCGCGATGGACACGCCAGCGGACTCGCCCAAGCCCAGGCCAGGGCGGACCTCGGCCTCAACCTGCAGCGCGCCGGGCAAATCCGACACCGTGAGCGAAACCGCTCCGTCCGTGCCCCCGATCCACTCGGCCAGCCCGCCGGCCAGCCGGGGCCATTGCTGCCACGGCAACCACAACGGCGTGCCGCGCCCCAGACCGCTGGTGACCACCGCCACCCGGCCCAGGCCAGAGCGCTGGTAGGCGATCAGCGGGTCGCCGCGCTCACTTTGCACCGCCACCACCGCCTCGGGTCGGGCGCGGGTGACCGCGTAAGCCGCGACGGCCGGCCAGTCGGCCCAGCTCCCGGGCGCAAACGGCAGGGGCTGCCGCTGCTGCACGGCCAGGCTGCCGCGCTCCAGCTTTGTGCGGCGGCGCTCCAGCCCCGAGCGCATGGCCAGCGGCAGCCCGGCGGCCTGGTCCACCCGAATCACCTGCCCCGCGCCGGTTGCCGCGCCGACCAGCCGCTGCAGAGCCGCGACATCGGCGTCGGGCCCGACGGCCAGGGCGATGGTCTCGATGTGCGAGCGCTCAAGCCGCTCGCGCAGCCCGGTCAGTGGTGCGTCATCGACAAAGCCATCGGTCACCAGCACCAGCAAACGCCGGGCCGCAGCCGAGCGCTCAAGCTGGGCGATCGCCGCATCGAGCGCCGGCGCGAGTCGGGTCCCGCCGCCCGGGCTGGCCTGCCAATCGCGCGCCAGGGCCAGCGTGCCAGCAGCGGCGGGGCCCAGCGGGATCAGCACCCGCGGCAGCACATCAAACACCACCAGGCCCAGCGCATCGCGTTCGGTCAGGCCGCGCGCGGTCTCCAGCACCGCGCGCTGCGCCAGTGCAAAGCGATCAACGCCCGCACTGCCCTGGCCCATGCTGCCTGATTTGTCTACCGCAAAGACGATGGCCGCCGGTTGGTCGAGCGCGGCCGGCTCCGACAACACCGGCAACACCGTCTCGAGCGTCGATTCTCGGTAGCCGCCTGCCGCGAAAGCCTGTTCACCGCCCAGCACCAGCAGGCCGAGCCCACGCTGCCGCACGGCATCGGCCAGCGCCCGCCAGAAACGCGGGCTGGCGGCAGACACGGCGACGTCATCGAGCACCACCGCCTGGTAGCCGGCCAGCGCGTCGGCCTGGGCATCGAGCTGCGCGGCGGCAACCACCTTCAGCGACCAGCCGCCGTTGACCAGGCTGCGCGCCAGGGGCCCGGCCGACCCCTGCACGTACAGCATGGCCGCGGGCGCTGCGACATCGATCAGCGCGGCGTCGGGCAAGCTGTCGAGCACACGGGCTGTTGCCGGGTCCTCCAGGGCCAGATCCACCCGCAGCGCGCCGGTGTGGCTGGCGTCGAGGCTGACCGTTGCCCGGCCGGCGCCATCCGCCGGGCTGCGGCTCACCCAGGTCTCGCCGCCCGGGGCGTGGGTGGTTGCCTTGACCTGCAGGCGCTGGCCCGACGGGTCGGCTGATTTGCCGGCAGATTGCCCCGCCGATTGCCTCGCCGATTGCCCCACCGATGGGCCCACCAACTGCACGCTGATGTCGATCCGCTGGCCGGCCAGCGCGCGCTGCGGCGCCAGCACCTGCGCGATGCGGGTGGGCGGTGGTGCACGGCCCACCGCCAGCCACTGCAGCGGCAGCCCGGCCCCCCGCACCGCAGCCAAGGCGCGTGCCGCATCGCCCTCGTTCTCCAGGCCGTCAGAGATGATCACGAGGCTGGCAAAGGGCGACTGTGCATGGGCGGCCAAGGCTGCGTCCAGCGCCGCTTCGATGTGGGTCGAAGCCGGGCTCAGCGTGTCCGCCGGGCCCGTGGCCGGGGTGCTGGTCGAGGCCGCTGCGCTCGCTGCGGTAGCTGTGGCCGGCCGGCCGGCAAACTCCAGCAGCTGCACCTCGCCCACCCCGGCAGCTTTGGCCGCCCGAACCGCCGCCGCAAGCGCCTGGTCGGCGTCCGCCTGCGGCACGCTCTGGGACCGATCCAGCAGCACCAGCACACGCGGCCGGCTGCGCGGGTCCAGCCACGAGCCACCCAGCAGCGCCACAACCAGCACCCCCAGCGCGGCCAATTGCAAGGCCAGCGCGACCCAGGTGCGTGCGCCCTTGAGGTTCACTCGACCGGCACCTCGGCGGGCTTGCCCGAAGCGGCAAGCGGTCGTGCCACCGGGCCCGGCCGGTGCGCGGCGCTGCCGTGGCGAGACGCCTCCGCGCGCCGCTGCTGCCAGCCTTGACGCGCCAGCGCGCCGATTTCCCACAGCAGCACCAGCGCAGCCAGGGCCAGCAGCGGCTGGGTGGCACCACGCAACAGGCGCGACTCGCGCGACGGGCTCTCGCCCGGCGTGTCGGCTGCGGGCCGCGACGGCACCACCCTCGCCGCCGTCGGGCTGCGCTGCGTGAGGGCGATGCCATCGAGCAAGCCAGGGCCGAGCACCTGCTCGAGCATCAGGTTCAGCAGCAAGGGGATTTGCGGGCCGTGCAGGTTGGCCAGCGCGGCAAAGTCCACGGAGGTCTCCAGCAGCGTAGCGGGTCCGCCCCGGCTGATGATCACCGGCTCGTCGCCGATGGCCAGCAGCACCGCATCCGCCGGCGTCGCCTGCAGCCGTGCCGCCACCGGCAGGCTGTCGGCATCGAGCCGGAGGCGGCTGGCGGGGGCCACCCGGGTTGACCAGCGCGCCGCGCCGGTCGGCCACGACGGCGTGCGCTGCGCCAGCACGCGGACCGTCGGCAGCGGGGCGCCGCTGCGGGCTGTGCCGCAGTCGAGCACGGCGGCCGGGTTGGCGGCTGGGTTGGTGGCCGGGCTGCTGGCCGGGTTGGGGGCTGGGTTGTTGGCCGGGTTGCTGGCCGTGTAGGGGGCTGCGTAGGCGGCAATCACCAGGCCGGGGTGGGCGGCCACTGCGGCGACCAGCGCTGCGGGGCAGGCGGGATCGGTCGCCACCGGGCGGGCGCGAAGCGGGGCGAGGTCGAGCGCGATTTGATCGTCTTCGGCCAGCGCGTCGCCGGGCTGCAGCGTGGCGCGGACCCAGCCGGCCGCCGCGACTGTCGCCTGCACCTGCAACAGCACCAGCACCGAGGCGCCGGGCTGGAGTTGGCGGGCAGCCCTGGCCAGCTCTCCGGCCTCGCTGGCGATGACAACGCTGCGGGTTTCGACACTGTCGCCGCCGTTGCTGAGCTTGAGCAGCAAGTCCAGCTTGTCGGGTTGGTCGAGGTTTCGTCGCGCTGAGAAGCGCTCGACCGCGACGTTGCGGGTCAACTTGCCGACCGAGAGCGTACGGTCCGGGCGCCTGCCCCCCGGCCAGCCAAGCCAGCTCGGCTGGGTGCCATCGGTGAGCAGCCACTGCAGCTTGTCGCTGCGCAGCAGGCCGGCAGGCGGCGGCTGCGGCGGGTTGCGCCCGGCACCCTGGGTCAGCATAGCCGTGCTGGCGTCGCTGAGCGGGCCGAGGCTGTGCCAGGGGTCGCTCAGTGTGCGCACGTCAACCTCGGCGCCCGGCATCCCGGCCAGCAGCGACCGTGCCTGCGCCAAGCCATCGGCCAAGCGGGTGCCTTGGGCTTCGCGCGTCAGCAGGCTGACTGAATCATCGACCCACAGCGTGATGTCCGGCCGCTGACGGGGCAGCTGCGGCTCGGCCAGTGCTGTCAGCACCAGGGCAGTCAGCAGCGCGCGGCGCCGCCAGGCCGGGTCGGGCGGGCGGCGTTGGCCCGCTGCGGCGGGGCTGGCGGCCGCGCCTCGCCACAGACCCAGATGGGCCACCGGCAGCGCCAGCCGGTGGCGACCGCCGCGATGCAGCCAGCGAATCGCCGGCAGCAGCACCAGCCCGACCAGCCAGACCGGTGTGACCCAGCTCAACAACGTGATCGCGCCTGGACCAGGTGACCCAGCAGCGTGTGCTGCCACGGCTGCGCGATGTCCCAGTCGGTGAAAGCGACAGCGCTGCGGTTGCAGAAACTGCGCAAGCGCTGGGTCATCGCCGCGCGTTCGCCGCTGGCGAGCCGGCTGGCGTGCGCGTCGGCGCGCACCGGCATGCGCGCACCGGTCTCGACATCTTCGAGATCGACGTCACCCCCCTCGCTCAGCGCCGTCTCGGCGGCATCGTGCAGCTGCATGACGTGCAAGGTGGTGCAGCGCGCGGCCATGGCGCCCAGGTCGCGGCGCATCTCGTCATGGGCCAGAAAATCGCCGATCACGAAGACCGACGCGGCGCCGTGCAGGTGCTGCGCGCACACGCCCAGCGCCGAGCGTTCGCCCCGGCGCGCCGGCTGCAGTGCGGCCAGCACCCGGGCGATGGCGGCGTAGTGGTGTTGGGCACGGCCGCGCGCCACTTGCGCCAGCACCCGCTCGCCGAAGACCAGCAACCCGACCCGGTGGCCGAGCTGCAGCAACGCGTAACTCAGCGCCGCCGCCATCTGCACCGCCGACTGCCACTTGGCCGCATCCTGAACCGCCATCGACGAACTGGCGTCGAGCACCAACGTCCAGTCGGTCACCGACTCCGACTCGAAGCGGCGCAAGATCGGCCGCAGCCGCCGCGCCGTCTGGCGCCAGTCGATATGCCGGACTTCGTCGCCCGGGGCATAGTCACGGTGATCAAAATGCTGCAGGCCGATGCCGGCGCGGCGCGACCCGGCGCGCGCACCGCTGGCGCGCGGCAGCCGCTCGATCAACAACTGCGCGGCCGCAGACGCGAAGCTGCGCAGCTCCGGCTCGCTGGGCAGCGCAGCGCGCATCACAGTCGCGCTCGCCATGCGTTGATGATCGATGTCAGCGTGGCGTCTGCGTCCATGCCGTCGAGCTCGCTCTCCAAGCGCAGCAAGATGCGGTGGCGCAGCACCGGCAGGGCCAGCGCTTCGAGGTCATCGACATCGACATGCGCGCGCCCGGCCATCAGTGCGCGCACCCGCGCCGCGCGCACCACCGCCTGCAGCGCGCGCGGGCTGGCGCCGTACCGGATGTGCCGCCGCAGTGACGAATCAGTGCCGCTGGCGTCGGGCTGGGTGGCAAGGATCAGATCGACCGCCGCGTCCTTGCAGCGCTCGGCCAGCAGCACCGTACGGCACAGTTGCGTGATGCGCAGCACATCGGCAGCGCCGGCGACGCTGTGCAGCGTGTCCGAGGGCTCGGTGTCGAGTGACACGTCGAGCATCTGGCGCAGCGCGACCCTGTCCGGAAACGGCACGGTGAGCTTGAACATGAAGCGGTCGAGCTGCGCCTCGGGCAGCGGGTAGGTGCCCTCGAGTTCGATCGGGTTTTGCGTCGCCAGCACACAAAATGGGCTGGGCAGGCGGTGGCTGACCAGCGCATGCGTGACCTGCCGTTCCTGCATGGCTTCGAGCAGCGCAGCCTGGGTGCGCGGCGTCGCCCGGTTGATCTCGTCGACCAGCACAAGCTGGGCAAAGACCGGGCCCGGCCTGAACTCGAAACTCGATGCGCCGCCGGCCGCAGTGGCGTAGATCTCGCCGCCGGTGATGTCGGCAGGCATCAGGTCGGGCGTGCATTGCACCCGCGCCCATTGCAGCCCCAGCGCCGCCGCCAGCGCCTTGGCCAGATGCGTCTTGCCCAGACCTGGCAAGCCTTCGAGCAGCACATGGCCGCCGGCAAAAACGGCGGTGATCAGGTGGGTGATCAGCGACTCTTGCCCGACGATCACTTGCCCGAGCAGCGTGCGCAAGGCCTGCAGCCGGCGGTGCGCGTCGGCGTAGTCGTTGTCGGTGGCGCTGGCGCTGGCGGTGGCGGGATCGGTGGCGGGATCGGTGCTCATCGGCGTTGTGCGTTGGCCTTCATCCATGCTTGTACATAGCTCGTCTCGGCCGGGCTCAGCCGTGGTGCGTCGCGCGCTGCGGGGGGTGTTGCCGCAGCCGCAGCGGCCAGCGCAGGCATTGACGCTGCGCCCGGTGTCGAGGCATCGCCCTCGTAGCTGCCCAGGCTGGCGCGGTCGGCTTGCCTTGGCGCCGGTCCGGGCCACGGCATCGATCTGGCTTGAGGCATCGTACCTCGGGGGGCGGGTGAAACGGCCATGTCGCCGCGTGCGTCACGGCTGTCGCCGGCCTCATTGCCCGTGCCCGCGCCAGCGCTGTTGCCAGTGCCTGGGGCCGGTGGCATGGCAGCGGGCAAAGCGGCCGTCGGGCCAGCCGCGCCGGCGGTTGTGCCGGAAGGCGGCAGGCTGCGCGGCGCCGGCTCAGCGGTCGGCCTGGCTGCTGCCTGCGCTGCGGGCGTCGCACCGTCGACCTTGTCGGGCGCTGCCGCCTGGGCTTGGCCGGTTTCGCGAAGCGCCTGACTCGGCTCGGCCGGCTGCTGCAGTGACGCAGCCCGCAGCGCTGCGGCGAGCCTGTCGACCCCCTTTGCGGTGTCGGCATCAGCTTGCGCTGGCGTTTGTGGCGTTTGTGGCGTTTGTGGGGCTTGTGGCGTTTGTGGATCACCCTTGCCGGACGGCGAGGACGCGGCCGTTTGCTGTTGCAGCGTCGGCGCGAAGGTCGGCAGGGACAGTACCGCAGCCGTGAGTGCCGCGCACACCAGCACGGCCAGCAGCGGCCTGGACAAGGGCGCAGCATCGCGATGTTCGGCCAGGCGGCGAAGGCCCGCCGGCACCCGCGCCGTGGCCCAGCTTTCCAGCCACTGCACGGCCTGCGGATTTTGGGTGGCCTGCAGATTTTGGGTGGCCTGCGGGTGTCGGGCGGCCTGCGCGCGCAGTGCGGTTTCAAGCAAGGTGGTGAAAGCCGACGCGCCGCCGAGGTGGCGGTCGGCCCAGAGTGCGCAGGCTGCGTCGGCCGGGCGGCGCGTGCCGGCCCAAGCCAGCATCAAAACCCACAGCGCGGTGATGACCATCAACACGGCGCCGGCGGGCACCTGGCGTGCGCTCAGGTGCAGCACCACAGCGAGCAACATCAACCCGGCCGAGCCCCACAGCGCCAGGCGGGCCGCCGCAACCAGCTGCACGCGCCACAAGCGCCGGCGCACTTCGCTGAGCAGGCCCTGCACTTCGGGGCTCATCCTGTGGGCCTCAGACCGGCAGCGACCCAACGCCGCGCAGGTACCACAGGGCCGCCGCCAATCCCACACCGAGTGCCGTGGCCGCGGCGTCGGCCAGATCGGACCGCCGCAGCAGCCGGCCCAGGCCGCGCCCGACCAGCGGCAGCACTGCGCCTGCAAACAGCAGCAAGCCCTCCACCAGCGCCACCTGCAGCAGGGCGGCAGTGCTTGCGCTCCAGGCCAGCCCCACCAGGGGCCATGACGGCGCGATCAGGCCCAAGGCCTGGATGGCGCCGGCGCGCCAGCCGCGCAACGCACCCGCGCGCAGGCCAAACAGCGCCAGCGCGATGCCGCGGGCGAGCCCCAGCGCGACCAGCGTGTCGGCGGCCCGCTGGCCCGCATCCGACCCATCGTCCAGCGCCAGGCGGGTGCTGCCCAGCCACCACAGCGCAGCGGTGGCGGCCAGCAGCAGACCGCTGACGGCAGCCGGGCGGTGCGCCGGCAGCGGGTTCATCGCGGCACCGCCGACACCAGCAGCCAGCCCATCGAGTCGATCGACTCACCGGCGACCCCGGCGAGCTCGAGCGGCCACAGTGCGGCGACGCCTTCAGGATCGGGCCGGATGCGCGCCATCGCGGCCCGCACTACGGCGTCGCCGGGTGGGGGGCTGGCTGAGGCACCGATGGCCGTGCGAGCGCCGGCGGCGACGGCAGGCAGCGCATCGGCCTTGCCTTGCGCCAGCAGCAGGCCAGCGGGCCAGGCCGTCGGCCCGGTGTTGCGGACCTCGCGCAGACCATCGGCGCGCAATTCGGTCGCGATCGCCCTGGCCATCGGAAAGCTGCCGGAGTAGCACAGCCGGACCTGGCGAAACAGCCGGGTCTCGAACTCGGCAGACGTCAGCTGCCCGCGGGCCGCGTCGAAATCGAAACGCATCGGCTGGGTCGGGTCACAGGCTTGCGCGGCCGCCGCAAGCTGCGGCGGAATCGGCACCCGCAAGCGCTCGCGAGCCTGGCCCGGGAACTGCTGCCACGCCTGGTAGCGCGCCACCTGGGCGCCCGATTCGCCCTCGCTCCACACCCGCAACTGCGACGGCGGCTGCAGGGTGTGCAGCAAGGCCAGCACCGCCACCGTGGCGAGCGCCGGTACGGTCACCGGTACCAGCACCCGCACCACCACCGAGCGGGAAACGACGAACACCGGTACCAGCAGTGCCGCAGCAAAATACACCGCCAGCGCGACGGCCAGCCGGTTCCAGGTGGCCTGAGCCGGGCGCGACAAGCCGGCGAGACTTGTCGCGGTGATCGCCGCCGACACGCCTGCGGCCAGCGACGATGTGAGCAGTTGTCGGGCTTCGCTCGGCGACGCGGCCGTCATCAGCGTGAGGCCGCCGCAGCCCCCCGCAGCCTCCAGCGCCTGGCGTACGCCAGCGTCCGCGTTCAGCAGCACGATGCGGCCACAGGCGGCAGCGTGCGCAAGCAGCGCCGCGAGTTGGCGTTGATCGAGCGCAGCCAGGGTCGGCGCGTCCAGCATCAAGGCATCGATGCTCGAATAGGCCGATGCGTTGCGCGGCAAGTCCTGGGCGGTGAGGGCGACGGTGTGAAAGCCTTCGAGCCCGACCGGCCCACCCGCCGCCAGGGCCGCGCCGAGCAGCGGCGACTCGGACTGCGCGATGGCCAGCTCTCTCCTCTCGTACGGCTCGGACGGCTCGGGCGGCCTGGGCGGCCCGGGGGGCGATGCCGCATCGGGTGAGGTCGTCAGCACGACCGTCACTGCACCCGTCGCGGCCGGGCTTGCGGGGATGTGCAGCCGCGCTACCCGGCCGGGCTGCAGCTCAAGTTCGCTGCGCACGGTCTGACGCCCGGCCAGCACCTCGACCGTCGCCCGGACTGCTGTGTCGGTGCTGAGGCGGATGTCGATCTCGGTCGATCGACCGGGGCGCGACCAGCCCTGCCAGGCAGGTGTTGCCGTCAGCTCAAGGCGCGGCGGCACGGCCGCCTGCGCGGCGGTGCACAGCGCAAGCCCGGCCAGAAGCTGCAGCAGACGGTGCCGCACCGTGTCATTTGAGCGCATGCTCAAGTGCGATCACCGACCAGGCGGTGACAAGTTGCGGCCTGTCTTCCCACCACGCGTTGGAGTCGCGGTTGGACCAGCTGCCATCGGGTGCTTGCAGGGCCAGCAGCTTTTGCGCGAGCTCATTGCGCCAGTTGTGTTTTTGTCCATTGCCGTCAGTGAAGCTGTCCTCGCCGTAGGCCGCCATCACTTTTGCGAAGGCGTTGTAAAAATAGTAGAGGCCGTGTTTTTTGGTCGTGCCCGGGTTGAGCTCGAGCGTGTAGTTGGCGGTCATCCACTTGTACGCGGCCTGCACCCGCGGATCGCTCTTGTCCACACCGGCAAAAAGCAGGCTGAGCAGGCCGGCAGCCGTCATGCCGCCATAGGACGAGGTGCCGTTTTCGTACTCGGGCGGGTTCGAGCCGGGTCGGTAGGCAAAACCGCCATCGTTGGCGGCCCACTTCTGGTCGTTGCTCTCGCTGCGGTTCTGGGTGCGGCTCACGAACACCAGCGCCTTCTGCCAGACCGGGTCCTTCGGGTCGGTGGCGGCAGCTTTCAAGCCCTCGAGCACGACATACACGTTGGACAGGTCGGGCCGCTCACCGCCGCCGTAACCGATGCCGCCATAAAAGGCATGGTCGGGCTTGTAGCCCTCGTCCTCGTCGGCCTGGTGGACGAGCAAGAATTTCCGCGCGGCCGCTGTCACGGCCTCGTACTTCGGGTTTTTGGTCGCAGCGAGGGCGTTCAGCGCCACGGCCGTGTTGTAGGCGGTGGACTGCAGCGACGTGCTGATCGATCCGTCGCTCCTGACGTTGGCCATCAAAAAATCGACCTGCCGCGAGATGAAAGGGCCATCGGCCTCGGTGTACTTTTCAGGGCTTTCCAGAAAAGCACGCAGCGACAAGGCGGTGATGCCGACCGACTTCAGCACCGAGCCGTCTGCAGCCTGCTGACCGCGCAAATAGTGCAGGCCGCCGGCCACCGCCCGCACCGTCCTGCGGCGCAATTCGGGGTCCATCGCGCCGGCAGCAACCGCCGGCACTGCTGCGAGCGCCAGCCAGGCCGGTGTGGCCAGCAAATGTCTTCTCTTCATGGTCGAAACTACTCCTTGCGGTGATGGGGGCGGGTGGTGTTGAGGGTGGGCACCTGCGGACGCCGGCCGGCCAGCGTCAGGATCAGCAGCACGGCGCAAATTGAGCCGTAGGCCCCGGCAACCCAGACCAGACCCGGGTACGAGACCTGCAAGGAAGCCAGGTTCGAGTGCTGGTAGAACCAGGGGTTGCGCAGCAAGTCGTTGCCGCTGGCCACGGCCAGGTGGGTGAGCGGGCTGATCCCCAGCGCCGCATCGACAAGCCAGTCATGGTCAGCGGCGAGCCGCTGTGCCAGCGGCCCGCCCCACAGCGGCAGCGAGCCCAGCAAGGCCAGCGTCAGGGCGGCCGTGCGGCTGGCCTGTTCGCGAGCGCTCTGCGCATCCACCGAGCGGCGGCGCCAGTGCAGCTCGAGCACGGCCAGCAGCGTGTGCACCAGCACCAGCATCAGCGTCAGCACCGCACAGGCGGTGATGACGGGGCCGACCCGCTGCAGTGGGCCGCCAAAGGCCAGCAGCGCAGCGGCAACCAGGGCCGCAGCCGCAGCCGACCAGCCCACGACGCGGGCGGCAGTGCGCGCTGTGGTAGCGCCACTGCCAGGCCAGAACAGCGGGGCGAGCAGCCCGACCACCGCTGTGACGAGCAGCCGCAGCGCGGACGGCTGCCAATGCTCAGAAATTGCGCCAAATGCGGCCAGCACAAACACCATGGACAGTGCCAGCATGGCCAAGCGCGCCGCGATCACTTGGGGGCGATGACCGCTTCGACGATCAGCTCGATGGCCGATGCTTCGGGCGGCAGCAGGCTGCTGCCGCGCACCGCGCCGTAGGGCCCGAGGCTGATGTCGGACACCGCTTCGATGATGCCGGTCGGGTCTTTCTTCACAAAGCTGATCAGCGTGCCGGTGATGTCGGCCGCAAGCTGGCTGCCGTCTTTGGAAGTGAACGAACCGGTGTAGGCCCATTCAACCGCCGAGGCGCGTGGCCGGGCCTCGGCGTCGAGCAAGGCCTCGGCCGCGATCACCTGGCGCCGCTGGCCGCTCTCGGTCCAGGCCAGCGAGAGGGTGACCCGTTGGCCGATCTGACCGGCCTGGCCCAGCGGCTTCCAGGAGGGCACGCTGGCATCGCGCTCGAGCCCGATGAGAATGCAGGCCAGGTTCATTTCGGTCCCGCTGGCGTCAAGCTCCAGCAGTGCCTCATAGGCCTTTTTGGCGCCCGGGCTGGTGGCCAGGTATTCAAGCGGCTTGCCGAGCGCGTGCACGCGGCCGGGCACGGTGAAACGGTGCGCCGCCTTCTCGACCACGATACGCCCGACCAGGTAGCGCTCGCCGCCCAGCGCCTTCAACTGCGGTGGGCTCGGCGGGCGCGGTTGAGTGTTGGCTTGGGTGTTGGCTTGGGTGTTGGCTTGAGTGTTGGCTTGTGCGGTGGTTTGGCTGTTCGCCACCAGCGGGCCCAGGGCGGTGGCGCCGCCCAGTGCTGCCAGCAGGGCCCGGCGCTGCATCACAGCTTGCGGCCCATCACCACACGGTGCGGCATCGGCGGCGGCAGCGCCGCCGTACGCAGCTCACCAAAGCCGGCCTCGGCCATCCATCGCTGCACGTCGGCGTCAGCGTGCACACCGCCATCGGCCGCCGTCAGCATCATGTTCAGGCCGAACATCGCGGCGAATGGCGGATGGGTGCCGCCCGGGTCGGTGAACACGTCGCTCACCACCAGCAAGCCACCGGTATCCAGGCAGGCCGCCGCGCGCTCGATCAGGCCGCGACAGGCCTGCTCGGATTCGCGGTGGAACATGCCCGACATCAGCACCACGTCCTTGCCCGAGCCGAAATCGGCGTTGTGGTAATCGCCGTCCCTCAGGCTGACGCGATCACTTGCCCCGGCCGCAGCGACCAGCTCACGCGCCACGGCAGCGACGCCGGGCAGCTCCAGCACCTCGGCCTGCAGGCCGGGGAATCGCTCGGTCAGCAGCACCGAATAGGTGCCCGGCCCGCCGCCGACATCGAGCATCTTGCGGCGGCCCGACAGGTCCAGCAGCGGCACCAGCGCGCGTGCAATGCCCAGAGCACGGTCATGCATCGCCATGACGAAGCCCCGGGTGCGCTCGGCGTCGTCGCCCAGGTAGCTTTGGGCCGGCAAGGCCGGTTGGCCGGAGCGCAGCGCGTCCTCCAGTCGGCCCCAGCTGGTGTAGAGCTGGTCGCTGTAGTGGATGACCTTGCCCATGAAGGCCGGGCTGCGCGACACCAGGAACACCGACGCCACCGGCGTGTTCTGAAAGCGCCCTGCCGTTTGTGCGAGCACGCCCAGACCGACGCAGGCGCGCAGGAACAAGGCGGTGCTGCGCGGGTCGAGTTTCAGACCGGCCGCCACCTCGTCGGCGGAGCGGTCACTGTCGGCAAGAAAATCGAACAGCCGCAGCCGGTTCGCGGTGAGCAGGGTCTGGCTCTCCCAGTACGCCGTGCTCAGCCGGACGATAGCCGACGGGTTGGGGCCTTGCGACTTGGCATCTTCGGGCGTTTCACGTTGATCGCTCATGCGGCCACCTGCTGCGTACGGTCCATGTCGCACTCGAGCTGCATGTACGCACAGCGGTGGCACATGAAGCCCTCTGACACGGTCAGCCCGTGCCGCTCTCGAATCTCGTGGTAGCCCCGGCTCAAGGTCTCGAAATAGCTGCGGATGCGTGCGTGGTAGTCCGACCGCTGGCGCCCGCCGACGGGCCAGACGAGCGAGTAGATGGGGATGATGCCGCGGCTGCACAGGTCCTCAGCGCCCTCAAGCGCGATGCGCACGGCCTCGTCCCACTCCAGGCCATGCTCGGGCTCCAGCTCGATGCCGGCGACCATGGCCGAGTAGACGTTGCCACGGCCCCAGTAGCGCACTGCGGTCTCGAGTGACTCGATCCAGCGCGCGTAGCCAACGTACCGATTCTTGCCGGGGCAAACCTTCTCGAACAGCGCTTGCGACCACATCTCCAGGTTGAAACAGACGTGCTGTACCAACTGCTCGGCATGGAATTGCGCAATCAGATCGTCTGGCAGTGCGCCCGAGCCCAGTGTGACCGGGATGCCCCGCGTGTTGGCCTGCTTGACGAACCTGGCGAGTTGCAGGAATCGCTCACCCTCTTTGCGCGCGTCGGTCAGCGAGCCGCCCACCAGGTAGATGTGGCGGATCTCGGTTTGCGATGTGACGGCATTGAGCGCCTCGCGCATCCGGTCCAGCGTTGGCGGCGGAATCTCGACTCTGCCCGTCTTCTGCCCCAGGTGGACCGTGCGTTCGTCTGGCGCACCGTAGGCGCAAAACGTGCAACGCATCGAAACGCCGTCCTGCTTGTGCAAAAAATACTCGCAGCCCGGCGCCACATTGATCACCAGCATGTCGCCGTGGGTGGTGACACCGGCCTGCGAGAACGGCAGCCCATCGGCCGTCTTCTGCGTCAACCAGGGCCGCAAGGGTTCAAATTCGATGGGCACGCTGCGACCACTGCGGTCGTCGATCAGCTGGTAGCCCTGCTGGCTGTCGCCTTGCACATGCCACGGTGAGTCGCCGTTTCCCAGTATGCGGATCTCGGTGCCGTCCGCCGTGTTGATCAGGTAGGGGATGGTCGCCGTGCCCTTGCCGCCAGGGTCGTGTTCACCGTCCTTGAATCGGTAAGGGTAGTAGTTGGGCATCGAGTGCGCTGCCGCAGCCCCGAGGGCGGCGGTGTAGCGAATGCCCTCGCACATCACCTGAACCTTCAGTGCCGGCGAGCCGGTGAGCGTGGTCATGTCGGCAATTCCTTTCTTGTGCGATTTGGGTCGACATTCATGCGGCCAGTCAAATCGTAACTTACAGTCCTGGCGAGCGATGATGCCATGCAACGCCTGCGCAGCCGGGTTATCGACGCTCGCCACGCTGTGTGTTTTGTCACCTGATTTGTTGCCCGTCAACAGCCCGATATTTGGGTGGGCTACGCGAGCGCCGACGACCTGACACTGCGCAAATTTCTCCACCCGTCACTGCCCTGGAGCTTGAGCACATGCTTTTTCTGTTGACCAATCGCACGCGAGCGAACTTGAGCGCCACGCAGTTCCAGGAGCTTGCCGGGCTGGCGAAGGCGTTCTACGCCTCGATGCCGGCTGATGTGAAACTTCGCGGCGAGTGGGCTGCGACCGACCGGTCGCACAACTACTCGCTGCTGGAGGCGCCCGATATCGAAACTGTTCAGCGCCTGCAGGCACCGTTCGATCGCTTCACCGAGACGGTGATCGTGCCGGTGACCGCCATCACCGGATGGACAGCGGCTTAACGCCGGCCCGGTACCGCTCAAAGGCTGCGCGGCAACAGGCAAGATTTGGGTGTGCAGCGGGTATGCCAAAAACTCGCGAAGTTTGGGCACCTTGGTTTGCCGGAGGCTGCTTTTGGCCGCCCGACAAACAGGCAGGGTGCATGTTTCGGCGACCTGACATGGCGCGTGCGACGGAAGCACGAAAACAAGGGATTTGGCGATAATCAAGTAATGGCTGCTCGCGTGCACACTGTCTTCATTTGGGTTGCAGTCACTGTTGCTGCTGGCGGCGTGGCATGGGCGCTGTACAAGTTCGCCCCGGAGAACAGCGACCCATCGCGCACCGGTGCTGCCAGTGCTGCCAGTGCCTCGGCAACTCTGCGCGGCAATTCGCCAGCACCGCTCGCCGGGGATGCCGCGCCCAGCGTAGCTGATGTGGCCGCGATGGCGGCGGGTGATCGTTTCAAGTTGGCCGGCGTGATGCTCAGCGGGCCTGTGCAGATCGCGCTGATCTCGGTCGATGGCAGGCCGGCGCAGATGTTTCGCGTGGGAGACACGGTCGACGGCAACACCGTGGTGCGTGAGGTGTCGGAGCGCGGCGCATCGCTGGGCCCGCGTGATGGCGGCTCCGCCGTGGCGCTCGGTCTGTCGCAGCCCCCGCCCCCGACGGTCAGCGTTGCCCCGCCGGTGGCGCCCGTGCTGGTCGCCCCGGCAGATCCACTCGCCGGCAGGGCCATCCCCTCACAAGACCCCTCGCGCAAAAGCGGGTCCAAGTACCTTCCGTTGGCGCCACAGGTCGTGTCACCGACACCAAAGCCCGGCGAAGGCAATGTAGCGCCTGTGGACGATGGCCGGTGGAGACCGTCCGGGCAGCAGTAAGTCGGGTGAGCGAACACCGCGGGCCGCAGACCTGCAGACCAGCAAAAAGGGCAGTGCACAGTGGGCGGCAACCTCCAGCCCACTGCGCACTGCCCTGCTGTCGCCCGGCTCCAGGCCCGGCGGCAGGCTCAAAGCCTCAGGCCGCTTTGGATTGCCTGCGTGAGAGCGCCAGCCCGCCGAGCGCGGCGGCAACCAACAGTGCCGAAGCAGGCTCTGGAACGTTGCTGCCACCGCAGGGTGCCGCACTGCCAGGGGCACTCACGCACAACTGGCCGCCTGTTGCGGAGTTGGCGATGGCGTTCAGGCCGCTGTAGTCGCTCAAGGAAACGTTGGCCAAGCTGAAGGCGGCGAAACCCGCATTGCTGAGCGCCGTGAAGTTGGCATGTCCCAGCTTGAAGCCTGTGCCTTGCAGGCCTGCCAGCGTCACTTCGTCAGCCGGAGCAAAGAAACCGCTGAGCACGTTGAAATTGACCAAAGGGCTGGTATTGCCGGTGCTGAGATCAAGCGCTGGGTCAGCAGCATCGCCCATCTTGGTGTCTGGGTCAGCCGAGAAGGAGCTGAACATCATGCGGCTGCTGTCGTAGTTCAAATCGAAGTTGTAGGCACCCACCGCCCCGGTCAAGCCGCTGACGAAGATGTCCACGCCAACGGCACCCCCAAACGCGACGTTTGCTGCGGGCGTGAGGGCCAGGCTCAAGACCGGATCGGCTTGGGCCGGCGACACCCAGGTGGCGGCTGCCACCGCGATACTTGCCAAGGCGCCGAGCGCCCGAAGATTGCGTTTCATACCCAAAATCTCCATCAAAGTTGAACTGGAACCAAGTGCGATAGAACCTGACGCCAAGAGGCCGGGCTGCTCCCGGTCAAGATCCCGGCGTCGGTACGCCGGGATCCTGGCTTGCCGTCAGGCGATCGATGCTCAGGGCGATGTTGCGGTCTGCCTGAGTTGGCAGTAGCGCATGTCAGCGACGTTGACCACACCGTCGTGGTTGGCATCGTACTTGTCGGTCGGCCCAGTGGCCACCGTGTTCAAGCGCGACTTGATCAGCAAAATGTCAGCCGGGCTCACCTTGCCGTCGTTGTTGACATCGCAGGCCAGATCCCAGAGCTTGAGCACTTGGTTGGAGCTGAGCACAGCGCCAATGAAAGCCTGGATCTTGTCGGTGCCGGCACCGCCGTCGTCATGGTAGGTGTAGCTGGTCTTGCCATCAGCACCGGTCGTGCCGCTGCCCGTCTTGCCTGCATTGGGCCCGGTCAAAACCTTGAAGGTGATGGTCACGCCTGGCACAGGTGCGTTATTGGCAGCCTGGGCGAAGGCGGTAACGGTGTGGTCGGTGCCTACCGGGTTGGTCGCCGTCAACGGGCTCAGGCCGACCGTAGAGAACAAGATCGGGTCAGGTGCAACCAGCGCCACCGGCGACAGGATCAACTCGGCCATCGCCGCGGTGAGCGAGCTGCCATCACCGCAGCAAGAGAAGTGCAGGCTTGCCCAGTTGCCTCCGCCCGTGGTGGTGGGAGCGGTCTGGTTGGCAACCAGCCAATCCTGGTAGTCGGCGTACCAGTCGTTGGCGGGCTGTGCACCCGGACCTGCCGGCCGCCCCACTCCGGGCAGCGTGGTGATGCCCTGGAGCTTCAAGCCCTTGAAGTTGTTGAACATGGCATAGGCGCAACCCTTGTTGCCGCCGCCACCCGCGCAGTTGTTATAGTTTCCGCCAATGCCGCCAGATCCGGACCACCAGCCGTTGATGTAGCTCGCAATCGTGCCCACCGTAGCGGGTGCGCTGGCCGGGTTGCCCAGGTAGAACATGCCCAGCAGGCCAGTGCCACCCTTGGCCGGGCTGCCAACGCCGCTGAAGTCGCCTGAGGTATTGCAATCGCCGTTGTAGTCGAACGACCCATTGGTGTTCAGCGCGCAATTGAAACCAAATTGGTACTCGGTCTTGACGAAGGCAGGCACGGTTGCACCGGCTGCGGCTGCGTCCAGCAGCGCAAGCGTTGTCCAGCCCATGGTGGAGCCGTCCAGTGTCCCGGAGTTGAAGTTGTAGTACCAGCCGCCCCGACCGTTGCCGAAGTCGTTTTGACCCCAAGCCATGGCGTTGACCAAGCGCTGCAGGATTTCGCCGTAGGTCTTTCCGTTGGTGTAGCCGCCGACCTCGGTGTTGATTTGCGGCAGCGCGCCACTGCCGGCGAAGCCCAGAATCGCCATTGCAGTCGTGTAGCCGTCGTCACCCGGTGGCCGCAGCCCGACGCAGTCTGCATAGATGGTGCAAGGATTGTTGCCGCCAGGCGTTACGCCCAGCGCAACCGTTGAAAGCTGGCTGAGCACGTAGTTGAGCCCGCGACGCACGACATACTTTTCGAAGATACCCGTTGGCGCCACATTCGCCGCGATCTTGTAACCCTGGTTCTCAAAGCCGAGTACCGCCAGCGAGGTGTCACCGTACGGGTAGCCGCTGTTGTTCCAGAATGTCGTGGTGCCAGCCGGGAAATTGCCAGCCCGGCTGATTTGGCTGGTCCACAGGAAGCGCAGACCATCCTGGATGGCCATGTTGATGCCAAGGCTGCGGTTGTTGTCGCCGCCGACACCACCGACCAACACAGCCGGGTCGAACACCTGGATGGTGGTGGTGGTGGTCTCCAGACCCACGGTGAGCCGTGCCGTGTAGGTGCCTTGGCTGGCGTAGTTGTGCGCCCGTGCGATGTAAGACCGGTCGACACTGGTGCAGTTGAAGGCCGGCGTCAAATCGCCAAAGTCGAGCGAGCAAGGCAGGCCCGGGCCCTGCACCTGTGTGGTGACGCCCCACACCACGACCGGCGCGGTGGTGCGCGCGTCGCGGGTGGGCATCAGCAGTGTCTCTGCGGACGCAGCCGACGCTGACATCGCAACCGCTATCGCGGCCAATGTTGGAGCCCTGAATAGAGATCGGCCGAAACTCGCGGCCCTGGACACCAGTGCGGCGCCAAGGCGACGGCCCGGGGTTGCCATCAATGTACGCGACATAACAATGCCTTTCAAAGGTAGACCCAACGTTGGAGCACCCACATGGGAGCTTCCATCACAAGACTCTAGGCGCCGGTCAAAAACACGTCATCCCTTGAACAGGGGAAGTCGAGCTGGAAAAGCCGTAACTGGAACCTGGATTCAATGCAGCGAAGTAAGCAAATTTCGTACCACATCCTGAATCCCCTTTATTTTCAGGGCTTTAGCGTTTTTACCGGATCAACGCCTGACGAAACTGTAAAAAAAGCTGACACTGCTGGAAGGCCTGCAGAGCACCGCCGGCCACCATGACACCGCGATTTCGCGCCACCGCTCCCATCTTCGGCCCGATCAACCGCCCGGCCTGCGCGGCGAGCTTGCACCTGAGACTTGTGGGCGCCGGCGCAGCGCCTCAGACGGGCTCGTCCGGCCCGTAGTGGCCCATCCGGCGCGACTTGGTCTGCAGGTAAGCCTGGTTGTGCGGATTCTGGGGCATGTGCAGCGGCAAGCGCTCCACCACCTCGATGCCCAGGCGCTGCAGGGCCTCGACCTTGGCCGGGTTGTTGGTGAGCAGGCGTACCCGGCGGATGCCGAGCTGGCCCAGCAGGGTGACGGCAATGCTGTAGTCACGGGCGTCGTCGGGCAGACCGAGCAAGCGGTTGGCCTCGACCGTATCGGCGCCGGCCTGCTGCAGCGCGTAAGCGCGGATCTTGTTGACCAGGCCGATGCCTCGGCCCTCTTGCCGCAGGTACAGCAGCAAGCCACGCCCGGCCTGGGCGATTGCCGCCAGCCCGCCTTCGAGCTGGGCGCCGCAATCGCATTTCAGGCTGTACAAGGTGTCGCCGGTCAGGCATTCGCTGTGCAGGCGGGTCAGCACCGGCTCGCCGTCACCCAGCCTACCCAAGCTCATGGCGGCGTGTTCGGCGCCGGTCTGCGGGTCTTGCAGGCCGTGCAAATCGAACTCGCCAAAGCGGGTCGGCAAACGGCACGACACCAGCGTGCCCGGGACAGCCTGCAGATGGGCGGGCAGACCGATGGGCGCGCTGGCCCGCACCAGCCCCGCCAGCTCCGGGGCGCTGGGCAGCGGGCCATCGGGCTGGGCGTCGGGCGCGCCCGCAGCGGCAGGCAGAAAACGAGCATTCATGTCAGGGGCCAGGCGCATCAGGCCGGCCGTGGGGGCAGGGCTTGATTGTCGGCGATAGCGCGCAGGCTTGCCCGAGCCCGGTGCGGGCAAGGCCGGGCTCAGACGATGCGGCTCTTGTGTCCCGCCCAATACGGGTCGCGCAGCAGCCGCTTGTAGAGCTTGCCGGTGGGCAGGCGCGGCAACTGGACGCTGAACTCGATCGAGCGCGGGCATTTCTGGCGCGACAGATGCTCGGCACAAAAGGCCATCAACTCCTGCGCCAGCTCAGGCCCCGCAGCCATGCCCGCCACCGGCTGCACCACTGCCTTGACCTCCTCGCCCAGGTCAACGTTGGGCACGCCAAACACCGCCGCGTCAGCCACCTTGGGGTGGGTGATCAGCAGGTTCTCGCACTCCTGCGGGTAGATGTTGACGCCGCCCGAGATGATCATGAAGGTCGAGCGGTCGGTCAGGTACAAAAACCCGTCGGGGTCGAGGTAGCCCATGTCGCCCACCGTGCTCATGCTGCCGTCGGGCGAGCGGGTCTGGGCGGTGCGCTCGGGGTCGTTGAAGTAGACAAACGGCGAGGCGGTCTTGAACCAGACCTCGCCCGAGGTGCCCAGCGGCACCGGCTGCATCTGCTCGTCAAGGATGTGGATGTCGCCCAGCAGCACCCGGCCTACGCTGCCCCGGTGCGCCAGCCACTCGGCCGAGTTGCAGGCGGTGAACCCCAGGCCCTCGGTTGCGCCGTAGTACTCGTGGATGATCGGGCCCCACCAGTCGATCATCTGCTCCTTGACCTGCGCCGGGCAGGGCGCGGCGGCATGGATCGCGATCTTGAGCGACGACAGGTCGGCCCGCGCGCGCCGCTCGGGCGCCAGCTTGAGCATGCGCGAGAACATCGTCGGCACCAGCTGGGTGTGGGTGATGCGGAAGCGCTCGACCAGGTCCAGGTACTGCTCCGGGTCGAAGTGTTCCATGATGACCACCGTGCCACCGTGCCGGATCGCCAGGCTGACGTTGGCCAGTGGCGCCGAGTGGTAGAGCGGCGCCGGCGACAGGTACAGCATGCCCGGCTCGCACTGCCAAAGGTTGGCCAGAAAGCTGAACAGCGGCAGCGGCTGGCTGGGCGGGTTCTCGGGCAGGGGTCGCAGGATGCCCTTGGGCCGGCCGGTGGTGCCCGACGAGTACAGCATCGCCGTGCCCAGGGCCTCGTCGGCAATCGGTGTGCCGGGCAGGCCGGCCACGGCGGCGTCAAAGTCGCACAGCGTGGCAGAACCGGCCTGGCCGGTGGCTGCTGGCCCGCCGTCCACCACCAGGCAGCGCTTGACCCGGGGGCAGTCGGCCAGCGCCTGCCGGGCCACCGCGAGCTTGTCGGCCGACGTGATCAGCAGTTGCGACTCGCTGTTGTTCAGGATGTAGGCCAGCTCCTCGGCCGTGAGGTAGGCGTTGACGCAGGTGTAGTACAGGCCACTGCGCTCGCCGGCCATGCAGGCCTCGATGAAATGGCGGTTGTTCTCCATGAAGATGGCGTAGTGGTCCAGCCGCTGCAGGCCCTGGTCGCGCAGCAAGTGGGCCAGCCGGTTGCTGCGCTGCTCGAGTTCGCCGTAGGTCATGGCCGCGCCGCTGCTGGCCATGATGAAGGCCGGTCGGTCGGCATGCTGCTGGGCGTAGGGGCCTGCGTACATCGGGGTTCTCCTGCTGCGGGTTGAGGCGTTTGCAGTGCCTGGGGCGCCTGGGCGCTCGACGCCATTGTCTTGACGCCACAGGCCGGCAGCCTTGGGGATTGCCCGCTGTCGGCCTGCTGGCCGCCCGTGGTCCGCCCGTTGTCAGCCAGGCTCGGGCCGTACACTGCTTTGGGTGATATTCCCCCTCAATTTGCCACCCACCCTGCCCGCCGCAACCGGCCTGCCACCTGCCACCGCCCTGCCCGATTCGGCACCGCCCGGTTTCGCCGCGCTGGGCCTGGCGCCAGCCCTGGTGGCGGCTGCGGCCGAGGCCGGCTGGACGGCAGCTACGCCTATCCAGGCCGCCGCGCTGCCAGTGATCCTGCAAGGTCACGACCTGCTGGCCACCTCGCCCACCGGCTCTGGCAAGACCGCCGCGTTTGTGCTGCCGCTGCTGCAGCGCCTGCTGGCCGACCCGGCGGACCTGGCCCGCCGGCCGCGCCTGCTGCGCGCGCTGGTCCTGGCGCCAACCCGCGAGCTCGCCTTGCAGACCGGCGAGGCGCTGCAAGGTCTGGCGCGCAGTGCAGCACCCCAGCTCAAGACCGTGGTGGCAGTCGGCGGGTTGTCGATCAACCCGCAGATGATGGCCTTGCGCGGTGGTGCGCAGGTGGTGGTGGCGACACCGGGCCGGCTGCTGGATTTGCTCGACCACAAGGCCTTGTCGCTGGCGGACCTGGACTTGCTGGTGCTCGACGAGGCCGACCGACTGCTCGACCTCGGTTTTGCCGCCGAACTCGGCCGGCTGCTGGCCGCACTGCCAGCTGAGCGTCAAAGCCTGCTGTTCTCGGCCACGCTGCCCCCGGCCGTGGCGGCACTGGCCGAGCAATTGCTGCGCCAGCCGCTGCGGCTGGGTCTGGACGCAGATCAGGGCGCAGATCAGGGTGCCCACACTGCCGCAGACCGGCCCATGGCGGACCACGCCGAGCCGCTCTCTGCGGGGCGCGACGCCGGAACGGCGGACAGCCCCGCCATCCACCAGCGCGCCATCTGGGTGGATAGCGCGCGCCGCACGCCGCTGCTGCGCCACCTGATTGCCACCGAAGGCTTTGACCGGGTGCTGGTGTTCGTCGCCAGCCAGTACGCCAGCGAGCATGTAGCCGACAAGCTCAAGCGCGCAGGCCTGCAGGCCGCTGCGCTGCACGGCAAGCTCAGCCAAGGCCGGCGCACCCAGGTGCTGGCCGACTTTCAGGCCAACCGGCTCCGGGTGCTGGTGGCCACCGACCTGGCAGCGCGCGGCATCGACGTGGTCGGGCTGGCGGCCGTGGTCAACCTCGACCTGGCGCGCTCGGCGATCGACCACATCCACCGTATCGGCCGCACTGGCCGGGCTGGCGCCAGCGGCCAGGCCCTGAGCTTCATCCTTGCCGACGCCCCGGGCAGCGAGGCCCACTTCAGGCTGATTGAAAAGCGCCAGGGCCAGCGCGTGCCGCGTGAGCGGGTGCCGGGTTTTGAGCCGGCGGTGGCGGTGGCGATTGATGCGGACCGGCCGCAGCACGGCCCTACCGACATGGCGCTCAAGCCCGCAGCGGCAAGCGCCGGTGCTCCCGACCCTCACGGCGGGCTCAAAGGCCGGCGCAAGAGCAAGAAGGACAAGCTGCGCGAGGCGGCTGCGGCTGCGGCTGCGGCTGCGGCTGCGGCCGCAAGCTCAGCGTCGCCGCGCCAGCGCCGCTGATCGGGCTACGCGCCTGGCCTGATCAGGCTGCGGGCGGTCCGGCCGCGTCCGCCGCCCAGGCCTCACGCAACTCCCGCTTGAGCACCTTGCCGATGGCGCTGCGCGGCAGTTCATCGACCAGCCGCACGCCCGCCAGGCGCTGTGTCTTGCCGACCTGCTGGTTGAACCAGGCGCGCAGGTCGTCCGCCGTCTCGGCTGCCGCCTCGCGCCGCACCACAAACGCCACCGGCGTTTCGCCCCATTCAGCCGACGGAATGCCCACCACCGCCGCATCGGCCACCGCCGGATGGGTGCGCAGCACCGCCTCCAGATCGCTGGGGTAGATGTTGAAGCCGCCCGAGATCACCATGTCCTTGCGCCGGTCGAACAGGGTCAAGAAGCCCTCGGCGTCGAACCGGCCGACATCGCCGGTGCGGATGAAGCGCTGGCCCTGGGCGTCGAACCATTCGGCCTCGGCCGTCTTGGCCGGCTGCTTGTGGTAGCCCGTCATCATGCCGGCCGAGCGCCCCACCACCTCGCCGGCAGCGCCGACCTCGTGCACCTCTTGACCGCCTTCGTCGATCAGGCGGATGTCGTGGCCCTCGGCCGGCTGGCCCACGGTGTGCAACTTGCCCGGGTGCAAATGGGCTTGCAGGATGCAGGTGCCGCCGCCCTCGGTCATGCCGTAGTACTCCACCAGGCCGCCCGGCCAGCGTGCCAGCACATCGGCCTTGAGCGGCGCCAGAAAGGGCGCGCTGGTGCAGAACTTCATGCGGAATGCGCTCAGGTCGTACTGGTCAAAGTCTGGCCGCGCCATCAGCCGCTGGTACTGCACCGGCACCAGCATGGTGTGGCTGACCCGCTCGGCCTGGGCAGTGCGCAAGTAGCCAGCGGCATCAAACTTGGCCATCAGCACCAGCCGGCCGCCATTGGCCAAGGTCGGAATCACTGATACCAGGGTGGTGTTGCTGTAAAGCGGCGTGGTGATCAGGGTGACGGCGTCGCGGTCGTAGCCCGACATGGCAGCGCGCTGGATATGGGCCCAGCGCATCGCATGCGACTGCACGATGCCCTTGGGCGTGCCGGTGGTGCCTGAGGAGTAGATCAGGTTGAAAGCCCAGTTCGGCTCGATCGTCACCGGCACAGGCCGGGCCGGCGCGGGCAACAGCCAGGGCGCCAGCGCGGCCTGGCCATCGGCGGCATCGAGTCGGGTCAGCGGCAGCGTGGCGGGCACGGCGATGCCGGCCTCGTTGATCGCCTGCAGCACTGCGCCGTCGACAAAAAAGCGCTTGGCATCGGCGTCCAGCGCCATGCCCACGAGTTGGGCAGCGGTGGCGCTGGGCGCCAGCGGCGCCACTGCCAGGCCGGCCCGCAACGCGCCCAAAAACAGTGCCAGATAGTGCACGCTGGTGCCGGCGCAGATGGCGATTGCCTCCTGCGGCCGGGCGCCGTCGCGTTGCAACGAGGCGGCGACGCGGTCCGCCAGGGCGTCGAGCTCGGCGTAGCTCAGCCGCTGCTCGCCCAGCACCAGGGCAGTGGCGTCGGGCCGCTCCCTGGCGTGTGCGGCCAGCAGCGCAGGCAGGTCGTTGAAGGGCAGGGACTCGGTGGTAGCGGGCAAGCTCATGGCCGCCGACGATAGCAGCGCGGTGCGCGACCGCTTGTCGCCCAGGTGCTTGTTGAGACCCGCCGCAGGGCCGGCCGACATCGCCGCCAAACGAAAAGGGCTGGCGCAATGCCAGCCCTTCGTGTCAGACGCTGCCGGCCCGAGCCGGCAAAGCGGCTTACTTGGTGGCCGAAGCGGCCGGCTTCACAGCCTTGGCAGCCGGTGCGGCATCGGCCGCAGCCTTGTTGGCGGCAGCGGCGGCGGCCTTCTTTTCAGCCTTTTGCTCAGCCTTCTGCTCGGCCGTCTTGTGGTGCTTCTTGGCATGCGCCGGCTTGGAGGCGGGGGTCGCCGGGGTTGCGGCCATCGCCGGTGTCGCAGCGGTCATCGCGGGCTTGGCCGGCGTGGCCGGCATGGCCGGCGTGGCGGCCGGGGTCTGGGCGAACGACAGGCTGGCAGCGGTGGCGAACAGGGCGGCGATGAACAGGTTCTTGGTCATGGTGGTTTCCGATCAGACGAGATTCGCAGGAGGCTCCGAATCCGTTGAGCAGGCCCTGCATTTGCCGGGCTTGTAGACACAACGCCGGGTTTACCCGAGGGGTTGACAGCCGTTTGACATCGAATTGCGCTCAGCTTCTCAGAGCAGCGACTTCAGCGCTACCGCCGGATCACAGGCCAGGGCGGGCGCCGGATGGCGACCGGCTTCGAGCAGCTTGCGCGACATCACATGGTCTATCGCTGCATTGACCGACTCGACGCAGACCAGCCGCTCATCCCGGTAGTGCAGGATCGAGAAGCCGGCCGGCGCTGTGCCTGCTGCCGCGCCTGCGGGCGCGGCCGGGGCGGCGCCGGGCCGGCGGTGGCGCGTCACGCCGGGCGCATCGGCCGCCGGCATCAGGCCGGCCATCTGCAAGCGCAGGCTGCCTTGCTCGGACCAAAACCAGGGCAGCGCAGCGTAGGCCGCAGACCGGCCTTGCAGCGTGGCGGCGGCGGTGCGGGCCTGGTCGTTGGCGTTTTGCACCGACTCCAGCCGCAGCCGCGTGCCGGCCGGCGCCCAGGCCTCGGCGACGGGAAAGTTGGCGACATCGCCGATGGCCAGGATCGCGGGGTCGCTGCTGCGCAGCGCCGCGTCCACCACGATGCCGTTGTTCAGTTGCAGCCCGGCGGCCTCGGCCAGTGCGGTGTCGGGCTCGGCACCCACGCCCACCAGCAACAGGTCGATGGCACAAGGCTCGCCATTGACTTGCAGCGACAGCAGGCGCTCGGCGCTGAACTCGGCAGCACCGACCTGGGCGCCCAGCTCGACAACAATGCCCGCAGCCCGGTGCGTGGCCAGCACATGGGCCGACAACTCGGCCGACACCGACCGCGCCAGCAAGCGCGGCGCGGCTTCGATCACCCGCACCGCCAGGCCCAGCGCCCGTGCGGTGGCAGCCACCTCCAGCCCGATGAAACCACCGCCCAGCACCGTCAGGCTGCTGGCGCTAGCCAGTTGGGCGCGCAGCGCTGCGGCATCGGCCGCATTGCGCAGCACCGCCACGTTGGCCATGCCCGCCGGGAGTTGGGGCAAGCGCCGAGCCCGCCCGCCAGTGGCCAGCACCAGTTGGCCGTAGACCAGATCGGTGCCCGACTGCAAGCGCACAGTTTGGGTTGTACGGTCAATCGCCAGCGCCGGATCATTGCGGTGCACGGTGATGCCGGCCTGCGCAAACCAGGCCTCGGCCCGCAGGGCTTGCAGCCCTTCGGCCGAGTTCTTCAAGAAGGCTTTGGACAGCGGTGGCCGCTGGTAGGGCAGCTCGGCCTCGCCGCACACCAGGTGTACCCGGGGGCCCAGGCCGGCTTCGGCCAGGCTGCTGCACAACTGGGCGGCAGCATGGCCGCCGCCAATGATCACGATGGAGCTCATGCGCTGGATTATCCGCAATGCAGGCTCTGGCAGCGGCCTGTTGGCGATGGGCGGGCCTGGGAGCGTGGGCGGCGCCTGGGCGGTTCAGTCGATGGCCTCGCCCTCGGCCGCCAACTGCCGACGCAACTCGGCCTTGGCGATTTTTTCAAGTGTCGAGCGCGGCAACTCGGTCACCAGCCGCACCTCGTGCGGGCGTTTGAAGTCGGCCAACTGCGCCGCGCAGGCGGCCGCCACCCGCTCGGCCAGCCCGCTCGCTGTGCCCGGCACCGGCAACACGAACACCACCGGCACCTCGTCGAGCATGCGGTGCTTGCGCGCCACCACCGCGCACTCGTGCACGCCGGGCACGGCGGCGATCACCCGCTCGATCTCGGACGCAGCGACGTTTTCACCGCCCACCTTGAGCATGTCCTTGGTGCGGTCGCCAAAGCGGATCGAGCCGTCCTGCAGCAGGTCGACCCGGTCGCCGGTGCGGAACCAGCCGTCGGCGGTGAAGCTGGCCTCGGTGGCGGCGGCGTTGCCCAGGTACTCCTGAAACAGGCTCAAGCCCCGGATGCCGCGCACCAGCAACTGGCCCGAGCCGCCGGGCTCAACCGCACGGGCCTCGGCCATCGGCCGCTCGTCGTCGTCCACCACCGCGATGCCGTACTCCGGCGCCGGCCGGCCAATCGCCAGGCTGGGGCTGGGCAAGTGGCGGCAGCTGACGATGCCGTGGCTGATGGTCTCGGTCATGCCCCACCAGCCGATCGTCTGCACCCGGAAATGCGGGTCGGTGGGCAGGTCGCAGGCGGCCGCGCCCCACAGCCGGTAGGCGTGCGCTGCGGGCACCTCGTGCGCCATCAGCGCCTTGATGCAGAACGGGATCATCGAGACCCAGGTGCAGCGGTGCTTGAGCGACACCGGCCAGAACCGGCTGGCCGAAAAACGCGGCAGCACCACCGCCGTGGCGCCGGCCCACAGGCAAGCCAGCACCGAGTAGGCCTGGGCGTTGGTGTGGAACAGCGGCAAATGCACCAGGTGCACATCGCTGCCTTGCAGGCCCTCATGCACGGCGTTGATGCGGGCGCCCCAGAGTGCGTTGGCGTGGGTCCAGAGCACGGCCTTGGGCCGCGAGGTGGTGCCCGAGGTGTACTGCACGCTGCAGGGCGCCAACGGATCAGGCGCGCGGCGCGGCGGCGGCTCGGCGTCCAGCGTCTCGAAGCGCTGGCCGGGCTCGACCGGCCGGGCCGGTGCGGCACCGTTGTCGGTGGCGGTGACGACGACCCAGCGCAAGTGCTTGCAGTGCGCCGCCACCCGCTCGGCAAACTTGGGCTGGGTGACGGCGGCCACCGCGCCGCAGTGCTCGGCGTAGTAGGCCAGTTCATCATCGGCGGCGCGGGCATTGGTGGTCACCGCCACCGCGCCCAGCTGCGCGCAGGCGTACCAGACGAGCAGGGTCTCGGGGCAGTTGTCGAGGTGAATCAGCAGCCGGTCGCCCGCCACCACGCCGCGCCGCGCCAGGCCGCCGGCGATGCGGCCGACCTGCTGGTGAAACTCACCAAAAGTCCAGGTCTGGGGAGGGCCGTCGAACGGCTCCCAGGCGATGAACACATGGTCACGCCGGGCCACCGCCCGCTGCGCCAGCAGGGCCGGCACGTCGAAGCGATTGAACGGGTGCAGTGCGGTGGGCTGGAGCGCGGGCGGCAAGGTCATGGCGCGGGCTCAGAGGTTGTCGATGTACATGCGGTTCCAGGTCGGGCTGATGATCAGTTGGTTGACGCAGGCGTGGGCCGGCAACTCGGCCACAAACCGGATGGTCGCGCCCAGGTCCTCGGCTTGCAGCATGCGCGAGCGGTCGAGCGCGCTGGGCGGCACCGGCCGGCGGTCCATGATCGGCGTGGCCACCTCGGCCGGGCAGATGGCACACGCGCGGATGCCGTTGCTGCACTCCTCCATGTTGATGGTCTCGGTCAACGCAGTGACCGCATGCTTGCTGCCGTTGTAGGCCGCGCCGGTCAGCTTGGGGTGGTGCACCCCGGCCCAGGACGAGATGTTGATCACCAGCCCGTCGTGCTGGGCGCGCATCGCCGGCAGCACCGCGTTGACGGTATAAAAAGTGCCGTCCAGATTGGCGCCGATCACCGTGCGCCAACCTTCGATGGTCTGGTTTTTCCAGAAGCGGTTGGGCGTGTTCAGCCCGGCGCTGTTGACCAGGATGTCGATCCGGCCATGCCGCGCCAGGATGCGTGCGGCCACTGCCGCTACCGCGTCGGCGTCCGCCACATCCAGCACCTCGACCTCGGCGCGGCCGCCGCCGGCGCGGATCTTGTCGGCCTCGGCCGCCAGCACCGCTTCGCGCCGGCCCGACATCACCACCACCGCGCCGGCCTGCGCCAGGGCCACCGCGCCGGCCAGTCCGATGCCGGTGCCTGCGCCGGTGATCCAGGCGATCTTGTGGTCGAGCTTGCTCATGGTTTGGTCTTTCGTTGAAGGGGTTGTGATCGGGTTGATGGCGCAGACCGGCTACTCGAAGCCGACCACGGCATGCGGCAGGTAGGGCGCTTCCAGTGCCGCCGCCTCGGCATCGCTCAGCGTGACGCCCAGCGCCGCCACCGCGTCGTCAAAATGCCCCGGTCGGGACGCACCGATGATCGGTGCCGTCAGCCCCGGCTGACGCAGCAGCCAGGCCAGCGCCAGTTGCGCCCTCGGCAGGCCACGCGCGGCCGACAGCGCCGCCAGCGCGTCGGCCACGCCCCGGTCGGCGGCCTCGGTGTGGGCAAACAGGCCGGTGCCAAACACATCGCTGGCGATGCGCGGCGTGTGCTCGCCCCAGGGCCGGGCCAGACGGCCACGTGCCAGCGGGCTCCAGGGGATCACGCCCACACCCTGGTCGCGGCACAGCGGCAGCATCTCGCGCTCTTCTTCGCGGTAGAGCAGGCTCCACTCGGGCTGCATGCTGACAAACGGCGTCCAGCCGTGCTGCCGCGCCACCTGCTGGGCCTTGGCAAACTGCCAGGCATGCATCGACGATGCGCCGATGTAGCGCGCCTTGCCGGCCTTGACCACGTCGTGCAGCGCCTCCATCGTCTCCTCGATCGGGGTGTGCGGGTCAGCGCGGTGGACCTGGTACAGGTCGACATAGTCCATGCCCAGGCGCTGCAGGCTGGCGTCGATCTCGAACAAGATCGCCTTGCGCGACAGCCCGCCCACGTTGGGTGCCTTGCGGTTGGCGTAGCGAACCTTGGTGGCGACCACGATCTCGTCGCGCCGGGCAAAGTCGCGCAGCGCCCGGCCGACGATCTCCTCAGAGGTACCGTCCGAGTAGGCATTGGCAGTGTCGAAGAAGTTGATGCCCAGCTCGATGGCGCGCTGGATCAAGGGCCGGCTGGCGGCCTCGTCCAGCGTCCAGGGGTGGGCGCCGCGCTCGGGCATGCCGTAGGTCATGCAGCCCAGGCACAAACGGGAAACGCTCAGGCCGCTGCGGCCGAGTCGGGTGTACTGCATCGCGGGGCTCCTCGCCTGGGTGGGCTGGCCAGCGTAGCAGCCAGTGCGGCGCCCTGGTAGCGCGGTGGCGACACCGCAGAACGGTGCGCCGCCGCCGCAGCCACGGGTCGACTCGGGTCGGTCGGGCCGGTGCTGATCGCCTGCGATGGCATCACAAGCTCTCATCGCTCTTAGGGATGCCGCAACCCGGCGGCTCAGGCCATCATGCCCCTGGCCGGCGTCTTGGCGCAGGCGGGACAGCAGCATGAGCCAGAGCACCGACAGCCCGAATGACGGCATGGCCGCAGCAGCCTTGCCGAGCGACGAGGCCCCGGCAGCCGACGCCGCGCGGGCTGATCAGGCGCAGCCCGCAGCGCCCGCCGATGCCACGTCCTCCAGCGCCTCGACCGTCGCCACAGCAGCGGCAACCGCCGAGGCTGCTGCGGTGACCGCCCAAGCCGCTGCTGTCACCGCAGCAACTGCCGCCACCGCTGCAGCCCCGGTATTGCGGCCTGACCCGGACGATGCCAGGCTGCTGGAGCGGGACAGCCTGACCCATCCCACCCTGGCGCTGGCAGTGATGGCGCTGTTCTTGATCGTCTCCGTGGCCAAGATGAACCTTTTCCAGTTCGACTCGCCTTCAACCGGGCAGCGGGTCAACGGCCTGGCAACGATTGCCTTGGGGATGCTCACCGCCATCTGGTTCATCCGCTGCTTCACCGGCGATGCCCGGCGCCGCATCACCGACATTTTTGTGTTTGCGTATGCCTTCACGATCGGCTCTTTTGCGATGCTGGTGCTGCCCTTTGTGTCTGACGAGCCGGCGTCAGGCGGTGCGCGCCCGGCCACGCTGGAGTTGCTGCGCGGTTGCGTGCGCGGCACTGCGATGGCTGGGCTGGGCGGCGTGTCTGCCGTGGTGCTGTGCCCGTCCGATGTGCCCAAGGGCGAGCCGTGGCCCAACCGGCGCCAGCCGGACGGCACGCCAGCGCCGTACGGCGGCCCGGTTCGCTACACCCTGATGCTGGCCATCGGCGGCGTCACGGCCACGGTGATCGACTCCCCGGCGACCGATCCCGCTGCAGCCGTCAACTCTGCGCCTGGGTCGGCCGCGTCGGCGGTCAACACCGATGGCAGCACGCCCCGGCGCCACCACGAGGTGATCGGTGGCCTGGCCGTACCGTTTTTCGTGCTGGTGATGGCCTTCATCGGCGGCGCGGTGAGCTTGTCGCGCCGCATCCCCGAGTACCAGCGCCGCTTGCACCCCAACTACATCCCGACCGACAAGGAGTGCCGCATGCGGCCGTTCGAGGCGCGCGAGGTGGTGGTGTTCCAGATCATGCAGCTGATCTCGGCACCGTTCCTGGCCGTGGCCACCTGGTTCATCGTCAGCCCGATGAGCCTGACGGCGGCGGCCACACTCGCCTTCGGCACCGGTTTCGCGTCCGAGCCGCTGCTGCTGATGATCCGCGGCCTGGTTGAAGGAATCCGGCCTGCGGGCAGCGCGATGAAGCCTGCCGTCGAACCGATGCCCGAATCCAAACCGGACGCCACGCCCGACCCAGCGCCAGCCAGCGCTGCCTCAGTGGCTGCGGACAAGCCAGCGCCCCAGGGCACTTGAGCCCGACGAGCCTGCCGACCCCGGGGCGGGATCGTTGTGGCCGGACTTTCAGGTCGGGTCGATCACGCCCATGCCGATCATGCGCAGCGCCGTCATGCTGGGGGCAAAAAAGTAGTCGCCGCCCCGGGTCGAGACGAACTGCGGCAGGCCTTGCGCGATGAAGGGTGCGTTGCCGCTGGCCGGATCGGCGGCGATCACAAACCGCGCGCCTGCGGCATGGTTGCCCACCAGCGGGCAAGCGTCGTTGCCGGCGTTGAAATCGAGGCCGAAATTGAGCCACTGCTGCTGCACAAACTCAAACTGCCGAGACAGCGAGCTGCAGTGGCTCAGCATCACGATGCCGTGCTCGCCGTTGGCGTCATCGTGGCTGCCGTAGGGCAGGCCTCGGCGCAGGATGCGGCGCCGGTTGTTGAGCGCGCTGCCCATGTGGTTGGCCGGCGCTGAGCTGGCGCGCGGGTCGAGCGAGTCGCGGGTGTTCATGCGCCGCAGGTGCGAGGTGACCGGGCAGCGCAGGCCTTGCGGGTCGTCCTGGTAGCGAAACTCGACCAGCGCCCGCAGCCGCGCTGGCGAGCCCTCGGCATAGGCGGCGTTGAAGGTCTTCCAGGCTTGCAGGTCAGGCGCGGCGGTCAGCGGCACACCGTCGGGCCAGCGGCCGGCCATCTTGGCCAGCAAGGTGTTGCGGGCATCCATCCCGTCGGCCAGGCCCCAGGCGGCGCCCAGTTGGCGGGCGGTGTCGGCGACCCAGGCCTCGAAGGCCTCGACATGCTGGTGCAGCTTGCGGTAGCTGAAAAAGCTGCCGTTGCGGCTGAAGTCGAGCGGCATCGGCGCGCCCGCCACCTCTTGCGCCTCGTCGGTCCAGCCGAGCAAAAATTCACCCGTGGCCAGGGGCCGCCAGTGGCCCTGGCCATCGACCGCGCCCTGGCCCACCGCCAGGTCGTTTTCGGCACCGTCCGGGTACTGGCCTACAAACACCGGGTCGCCGATGGCGTCGACAAAACCAAAATGCTCCAGCGGCACCGGTTGTTTGCCCACCATCCGCGCTGACAGCTCCTGCCACAGCGGCGATGCGCCCCGGTGGCCCGACAGCAGGCTGAGCGCGCCAGGCCGGCGGCCATTGAGCCGGGCGATCAGGGCCACGATGAGCTGGGTTTCGGTGTCGAGCTCGGGCACCGGGTTGCCGTCCTCGTCGATCTGCGCATTCAAGGTGATCAGCAGGTGCACCGAGGGCTGGTCGGCCTGCCACACGCGGTCCCACTGGTCGGGTGTGTTGTCGAGCACGTCATCGCCCAGGATCGACGCGCGGGCCAGCATGCCGTCCATGAAGTCGACCGGCAGGTCGCGCAGGGTGCGGGTGGGCAGGCCCATCGCCACCAGGCCGCGGTAGGTGAAGGCCAGGTTGAGCGCGACCGCCGGCCGCGTCACCGGGTTGGCACCGGCCGCCTTGCCGCTGCGCTTGGAGGCCCAGCGCAGCGCCGTGGTCACGCGCAGGCGCAGCGCCTCGACCAGGGCCCTGCCGCTAGGTGCATCGGCCACGTTGACCAGCAGGTAGCGCGCCTTGGGGAAGCCCAGCCGGCCGTAGGCGCTGAGGATGTTGCCCTGGATGTCGGCCAGTTCGAGCAAGCTTTGCATCAAGAATTCTCCCTGCCGGGCGCTGCGGCTGCTGGGTTCGAGGTGCGGCCGTGCGGTGTCATGCCGCCTCCGCCTTCTGGGGCACATGCTGGTGTGTCACCAGTTCCACCCCGTCGGACCGGATGACCCCCGGCGCCTGGGTGGGCGCGCTGAGCTGGGCGGGCTGCACCTGCTGCACAAACTCGCCAAAGCGGCGGTGCACGGTGGCGGCGTCGGCGCTTTGCAACTCGGCGGCGAGCAAGGCAAAACGCTGCTGCACATGCAGGGCCTTGAGGATCGAAGGCAGGTCGGTGTGGGCGCCTGTCGGAAACGGCTGGCTGCCCTTGTGCCACAGCACCGCCAGGCCGGCGACGATGCCGATCAGCGCCGCCGCCGGCACCGCCAGCAGCAGCCACCAGCCGCTGCACTGCAGCGCCAGCACCGCCCAAACCGCCAGCAAGATCAACAGCCCGATGCCGATGGCCACGCCCTTGCCCCAGCTGTGCAAGGTGTAGTAGCCCTCGAAGCTGGGCGTGGGCACGCAGTAGTCGTTGAAGCTCATCGTGGTCACCAACTGGCAGCGCTTGAGCCAGCCGGCAAAAGCCGCGCCGCTGTTGACCTGATCGAAGCCCACGCAGGCCTCGAAAATGGCCCGCAATTCGGGCTCGGTGCGGTCCCACAGGCCGGCAGCCCAGCTCGCCAGCCCGCCGTCGGCCTCTTCCTCCCGGGCGTCGAAGTCGGCGTTGAACATCAGGTAAGGGCGCGACAGGTTGTCCACCGGTTGCTGGGCCAGCAGGTTGACGCGGCGCAGCGCCTGCTTGAGCGCATTGCCGCCATCGCGGCCGTTGTACATCGGCTGGTCGATCACCACCGCCCGCACGAAGTGGGTGCGGGTGCAGCGTGAAAACGGGCTGGAGAACCCTGCTTGCACGCTTGCCGGGCTTTGCTGGGCCGTGGGCAGGCTGGCCAGGGCCTCGCGCAACAGGTGGCTGGGGGCCGTGAAGCTGCCATCGGTGCGCTGCACCGGCCCGTCGCGCACGGGGATCAGGGTGGTGAGAAAGTAGTGCCCGCCGTCGATGTTGGCCATGTTCAAGCTCCTTGTCGGGGCTTGCCCCAGCGGGCTTCGACAAATGCCTGGCGGTGCCGGTCGGCATGGGTGGTGTCATTGCTGGCCACTGGCGCGTAACCGGGTGAGCCCAGGTCGTTTTGCACTGCCACCAAAGCCGCCGTCCAGGCCGCCGCAAACTGCTCGGGTGTGCTGCTGGCGTGGCGCTCGGCCAGGGCCAGCACCGTGCCGCGCAGCCGCATGGCGCATTTGATGTCGCGCTGGGCCGAGCCGGGGGTGGCGTTGTAGTAGTAGTCGGTGTCGAGCTGGTTGGCGCGGATGTAGTTCTTGAACGGCGTGATCGGAATCGAGCCGGGGTACTTGGTGGAGGAGTACCAGAACAAATCCAGGCCGTTGGGCAGGCCGTCGGAGAAGGCGTCGATGTACTGGTCCCAGGTGCCGTTGAAGTTGCTGCAGAACATCATGTAATCGTTGTTCAGCGTCTCCGGCCCCTGGCCGAGGTCGGGCCATTGGTCGCGCTTGACCATGAACCAGCGCGCAAAGTGGATGATCGACAAGCCCATCAAGCCGGCCAACTGGTCGGGCAAGGCGCGCGAGGCGATGAAGATCAGCGTGTTGATCCAGGTCATGCGCGGGCGCATTGGCGTCAGCACGTTCATCGCATAGGCTTTGCCGGCCACATTGCTCATTGCCTGCCCCTCAACAATCCGGGTCGGTGCAGTTGCCACGCCCGCTGCGCGGCCCAGCCACCCGGTGCATTGATTGTGGGTCAGGGCAGCCACCGACCTGTCCGGTGCCTGCCCCGATGCCGGCCGAATTGGCTGCTGAAACTAGGGGGGCGTGCAGGCGCGGGTGGGGTGCGCCGTGATGCAGCCCCGGGCGTCAAACGCCGGGATGGCGCAGGCCACCGGGTTGATCGACATCACACCGTCCACCGCGACCAGCGCAATCGCCTGCTTGGGCATGCCAAAGGAGGCGCAGCGGGCTTCGTACTGGGCGACGTCGCGGGCACGGCGTACGCGGGAGGTCAAAGGTCGGTCGCCGCTTGAAGCCAAAGCGCGGTGAGCGTCAATCCATCGACCTGGGGTAGGCCGGCGATGCAGTGTTTTGCGGCGCCTGGGGTCGGGCCGCTATTTGCTGCTGAAGTTGGCGACGTAGTAGGCCAGCAAGTCGAGGTCTGCTGTCGGCACTTGACTCAAGGCCTCGGGCATTGCGCGCGTGTAGGCCGGACGTTCGCCAGACTTGTAACCCTGCAGCGTCATGAGCACGTAGTCCTCTTTCTGGCCACCGATGCGCGGCACGCCCTGGCCGCCGTCCAGTTCAGCGCCGTGGCAAAAAACGCATTTGTGCTCCTGGGCGAGAACTTGGCCCCTTTTCATGCGCGCCGCATCGAGCGGCATGGCTGGGGCAGGCGCCGGCACCGGTGCCAGCGTGCCGATGAAGTCGGAGAAGCCGCGCAGATCGGCATCTTTCATCTGCTTGGCCAATCCGACCATCGCTTCATTGCTGCGACGCCCCTCACGGAACAGAAACAGCTGCGTGATGGCGTAGAGCGAATGCTGGCCAGCCAGCACCGGTGTACCGGCCATCTCGCTGCGCCCATCACCGCCGTGGCAGGCTGCGCAAACGGTGCGGAAGCGCTCGGCGTAGACGGCATTGCGGGCATTGCCTGCAGTCGCCGCAACCCCGCCGGCCGCCTTGTCGGTCTGCGCGCCGCTGGGCAGGGCAACCCCCAGCCCGAGCGACACCCAGACAGCTGCCGCCGCAAGGCGCCGCCACGCCGTCACGCCACTAGCCACCGTAGCTGATGCGGTAAATCGCGCCAGCGTGGTCGTCGCTGACCAGCAGCGAGCCATCCTTCATCACCAGAAAGTCGACCGGACGACCGAGGTAACCATTGTTTTCGACGAAACCGGTCATGAACGGTTCGAGCTTTGCACCGCCTTTGCCGTCAGGGAACGCGACCATCACGTCAGCGTACTTCTTGGTGCGGTTCCACGGGCCATGACGAGCGATGAACATCGCCCCTTGGTACTTTGCCGGAAACATCTTGCCGGTGTAGAACTTCAGGCCGAGCGTGCCAGCGTGCGGCCCGGTGAAAGCGACCGGCTTGGCGTAATCATCACACGACTTACCCCAGCCAAACTCAGGGTCGGGGATGTCGCCCTGGTGACAATACGGAAAGCCAAAGTGTTGCTTGCCGGGCTGGGTGACATGGTTCAAGGTGTCGTTCGGCAACTCTTCACTCATCCAGTCGCGGCCGTTGTTGGTGTACCAGAGATCGCCGGTTTTCGGATCGAAATCCATGCCAAGTGAGTTGCGCACGCCCGAGGCGATGGTTTCATTGCCCGTTCCGTCGAGGTTCATGCGGTAAATCTTCGCATAATCGCCCGGATCACAGATATTGCAAGGCGCACCAATACCGTAGTAGAGCTTGTTGTCGTGGATTCGCAGGAACTTCCAACTGTGATCGCTGCCCCCTGGCAGTTTGTCGGTCAATACTGCCGACGGCGCACCCAGGTTATCGAGCTTGTCTTCGACGTTGTCGTAACGCACGATCTTCTTGTTGGTGGCAAAAAACAAAGAACCCTTGTGAAACTCGATGCCGGTGGCCTGTTCAGTCTTGTCGATGATGACTTTGGGTTCGCGCTTGCCGTTGACCGCCTTTTCGGGCAGTACGTAGACCTTGTTGGCAACGAACAGCGTGCTGACGAAGATATTGCCCTTGGCGCCCTCACGCAGCGCGCGCGCATCGAGCACGCCCGAGGCCCAGGTCTCGACCTTGAAGCCCGGTGGCAGCTTGAATTTCTTGGTGGGCAGGTCTTCGGCGGCGGTCGGAATCGGGAATGCCGGCACTGGCGCCATTTTCATGGCCACATCGGTCTTGGGCCGGCCCTTGGCCCAGCCAGGTTCGGCTTCCTGGGCCGATGAAACTGTGGAGGCGCACAGCAACGCCACGGCCGCGACGCAAGTTGAAATCCGAGGAATTGGGTACATATTTTACCTTTCGGTGGGTGGCAACAAAATGGGTTCGACAGAATGATCGGTGCCCCACTGGGGCAGGGTTGGGGCAGGCAACCGCGCTGTGACCAGGGTCGGCTGTCGATAAAGCCGAACCCATGCGACAGCCCGTTGGCCGCCGCAATCATGCTGGGATGTGAACACCGCTGGCGCGGGTTTGACATTTCACCGGGTGCCATTCAGTACCCCAATTGGCTTTTTAGTTTAGCGAGTGCCCGAACCGCTGGCAACCATGGCAACGCCCATTCAAGTAGGGGATTACGCACGGGCGCGAGCGCCAACCTGTTCCGTACCGGATCAATAACGCTGATGAAAGCGGGCTCGCTTCAAAATGTTTGCCCACCGCGCCGTCGCCTGGCCATTCGCAGCCCGGTGCAACGCGCTTCGCTCAGCCCAATCGCTGGTATCGCCCTTGGGCCTTCGCCAGCCACAGGCCCCTTGTCGGGGCCTGAGCGCGGGCTCAGCCCAATCGCTGGTATCGCCCTTGGGCCTTCGCCAGCCACAGGCCCCTTCCGGGGCCTGAGCGCGGGCTCAGCCCCTGGCGTCAAACGCCAGGATGGCGCGGGCCACCTGGTTGATGGACATCACATCGTCCACCGCGCCCAGCGCAATCGCCTCCTTGGGCATGCCGAAGACGACGCAGCTGGCCTCGTCCTGGGCGATGGTGCGGGCGCCGAGGTCGTGCAATTGCTTCATGCCTCGGGCGCCGTCGTCGCCCATGCCGGTCAGGATGATGGCCAGCACGTCGCGTCCGGCGCAGTCGGCGGCTGAGCGAAACAACACGTCGACCGACGGTTTGTGGCGGTTGACCGGCGGGCCGTCGATCACCACGGCAAAGTACTGGCCGCCAGCCTTGCGCAGCTGAAGATGGCGCCCGCCCGGAGCGATCAGCACCACGCCGCGCTCCAGCCGGTCGCCGTTCTTGGCCTCGCGCACATTCATGGCGCACAGGCCGTTGAGCCGCTCGGCGTACATCGCGGTGAACTTCTCCGGCATGTGCTGGGTGATGGCGATGCCGGGCGCGTCGCCGGGCAAGGCGGTGAGCACCAGCTCCAGCGCCTGGGTGCCGCCGGTGGAGCTACCGATCACCACGGGTTTGTTCACCGCCAGCGCGTGCAGGCCACCGTCCGCCGACCGGCTTGGCAGCGGGCGGCTGGGGGCTGCCGCGGCCGTTGCACCCTGGCTGGCCAGCCTGGGCCCGGCCACCAGGCCGGCGCGTGGCCGCGAGCGGGCGGCAGACTTGAGCGTTTGCACCAGCTCGCGCCGGGAGTCCTCGAGAAACTGCTTGAGCCCCAAGCGTGGCTTGGCCACCACCGCCACGGCACCGGCGGCCAGGGCCTCCAGCGCCACCGCGCCGCCGTGGGTGCTCAGGGTCGAGCAGATGACCGTGGGGATCGGCGACTCGGCCATCACCTGGCGCAAGAAGGTCAAACCGTCCATGCCGGGCATCTCGATGTCGAGCAGCAGCACGTCGGGCCGGTTCTTGCGGATCGCCGGGCCAGCGATCAGCGGGTTGGGCGCGCTGCCCATCAGCTCGATCTCCGGGTCGCCCGACAGCAGGTGCATCAGCGTCTGGCGCACCACGGCGGAGTCGTCCACCACATAAACCTTGATCGCCATGAAAAGTCCTCAGGTCTGGCCCAGGCGAACCTGCGGCGCGTCCGGGCCCACCGCCCAGGTGATGCGCCGGTAGGCATCGCCGCCGGTGTCCTGGCCAACCAGGTCGATGCCCAGTTCGGCCAGCGCGCCCAGCGCCCAAGCGGTGTTGTTGCTGCCCACATGGGCCTGCGCGTAGAGCTGCGGAAACATGTTGCCGCCGCCAAACAGATAGGCTTCACACTGGCAGGGGTTGATGCCGCTGCGGCGCAGCAGCGCAAACATCGCCGCCAGTGCCGGCTCGGCGTGGGTGGTGGCGTCGCCCCGGGCATCTGCCGGCGCACGGCCCGAATGCACGATGTGGCACATCGCTGCCAGCGTGCGGCGCGGGTCGGTCAGGATGATGCTGATGCAGGAGCCCAGCAGTGTCTCAAGCCTGTCGCCCCGCTGCACCAGCACCACCGCGCCGGGGTGCAGCACCTGCAGCGTGTCGGCTGGATTTGGCGCCAGCGGGTTCAGCATCGGGGTGAAGCGTGCAAGCCCATCGCTGGCCATGTCAGGTGCCCAGCGGCTTGCGGAAGGCTCCTGGCCCCACCGTCTGCAGTGCCACGCTGCAAGGCACCCGGCCCTCGGCCGTGCCGATGAAAAACAACCCACCCGGGCGCAGTTGGCCGAGCACCCGGTCGACCACAGCGCTCTTGGTCGGCGCATCAAAATAGATCAGCACATTGCGCAAGAAGACGATGTCGAACGGCCCCAAACCCTCGATCGGCTGGCACAGGTTGAGCTGGCCAAAGCTAACCCGGTCGCGCAGCTTGTCCTGGATCTGCACCAGGCCTTCGGCGCTGCCGTCGCCACGCAGGCAGTAGCGCTTCAGGCGTTCGGGGCTGACGTTGCGCAGCCGGTCCTCGGGGTAGACGGCTTCGCCGGCGCTGCGCAGCACCCGGTCGCTGATGTCGGTGCCCAGGATGCGCCAGTCCGGCCCGATTCGGCCCTGTTGTTGCAGGTCGGCCAGCAGCATCGCGGTGCTGTAGGCCTCATCGCCAAACGACGAGGCCGCACTCCAGACCGCCAGCGAGCGGGGCTTGCTGCGCGCCAGCTCTTGCTCGATCAGCTGGTAGTGCGCCGGCTCGCGGAAAAAGTAGGTCTCGTTGGTCGTCAGCAGGTCGATCGCCATCTGGAACTCGCCGCCATCGGCAGGCCCGGCGATCAGCGCGAAATAGTCTTCAAAGCCGTCCATGCCCAGCCGCTGGATGCGCTGCGACAAGCGGGACGAGACCAGCGGCTTCTTGCTGTCGCCCAACGACAGGCCGATGGTGTCGTACATCAGCGTGGTGAGCTTGCGGTAGGTGGGGTCGGTCAGGGCTTGCATGGCACAGTTTTCAAGTTGAAATCAGCTCAGGCCGGCAGGGCTTCTTGCGCGGCCTCGCAGAGCTGGGCCATCTCGTCGACATCAAAGGCCTTGTCGGGCTCCAGCAAGATCACAAATCGCGATCCCACCTTGCCCATGCCCAGGATGAAGTCGCGCCGCACCGCGCTGCCAAAATTCGGTGGCGCCTCGATCTGGCTGGGCGCGATGTCGATCACTTCGCTGACCGCGTCCACCAGCAACCCCAGCTCAACCCGCTCGCCGCCCCGCAGCGCATCAAAGATCACGATGCAGGTCATTGCGCCGATGGCCGACGGCGGCCGGCCGAAGCGGGCGTGCAGGTCGATCACCGGCACCACCGCGCCACGCAGGTTGATGACGCCGCGCACAAAGTCGGGCATCAGCGGCACCGCCGTCATCGTGCCGTACTGGATGATCTCGCGCACGCTGCGGATGTCCACGCCAAACACCTCGGCATCCAGCGTGAAGGTCAGGTATTGCGCCGCCAGGGCGTCGGGTACGCCACGGGCCACCGCAGCAGACTTGGGGGGCTTGGCATCGGCCATGGCAGCCACCTCAGTAGGGGCGGAAGTTGCCGCCGCCGCCGTGGGTGCCGGTGGCCGCCGTGCGCGGCGCGGCCACGCTTTGCTTGGCCCCGCCGCGCATCGGCGACTGGACGGCGCGTCGGTCAGTGCCGGCGTTGGCTGCTGGCTTGCCCTTGCGCACCGGCTCGCCGCCGCCCAGGTTGAAGAACGCCACCGACTGCTGCAGTTGCTCGGCCTGGCCCGACAACTCCTCGGATGTGGCCGCCAACTCCTCGGACGCCGAGGCGTTTTGCTGGGTCGCTTTGCTGAGCTGGCCCATCGCGCCGCCGATCTGCGTCACCGACTGGCTTTGCTCGCTGGACGCGGCGGCGATCTCCTGCACCAGCTCGCTGGTGCGCTGGATCGAGGGCACGATCTCGTCGAGCAGCTTGCCGGCCCGTTCTGCGGTGGACACGCTGTTGCCCGCCAGGTCGCCAATCTCCTTGGCCGCCTCCTGGCTGCGTTCGGCCAGCTTTCGCACCTCGGCCGCCACCACCGCAAAGCCCTTGCCGTGCTCACCCGCCCGGGCCGCCTCGATGGCAGCGTTGAGGGCGAGCAGGTTGGTCTGGTAGGCGATGTCGTTGACGATGCTGATCTTGGCCGCGATCTGCTTCATCGCCGCCACCGTCTGCGTCACCGCCTGGCCGCCGTCACCGGCCTCCTTGCTGGCCTTGGTGGCCATGCC
>JANYKR010000293.1 GCA_025358155.1 Betaproteobacteria bacterium | reverse complement strand
ACGTCGACCTTGAACAGCAGTTCGACTGCGGCCTTGATCTCGGGCTTGGTGGCATCGCGCAACACCTTGAAGAGCACCTGGTTGTGCTTCTCGCCGACGCTGGTGGCCTTTTCGGACACGATGGGCGCGACCAGCACTTTGGCCAGCCGGTCTTCGGTGAACTTGAGATTCATTGCACCGTGGCTCATGCGAACATCTCCTTGAGCTGCTCGATCGCGGCCTTGGTCACCAGCACCTTCTTGTAGAAGACCAGTGACAGCGGATCGGCGTAACGCGGCTCGATCACCAGCACATTGGGCAGATTGCGCGAGGCCAGCGCGAGGTTGTCGTCGACGACGTCGGCGATCACCAGCACCGAGCTCAGGCCCATGGCCTTGAACTTGGCCGCCAGCAGCTTGGTCTTGGGCGCTTCGATCGAGATCGAATCGACCACGCTCAGGCGGCCATCACGGGCCAGCTGCGACAGGATCGCGGCCATGCCGGCGCGGTACATCTTCTTGTTGACCTTGTGCGAGAAGTTCTCGTCAGGGCTGTTCGGGAAGGTACGGCCACCGCCACGCCACAGCGGCGAAGAGGTGGAGCCAGCGCGTGCGCGGCCGGTGCCCTTTTGGCGCCAAGGCTTCTTGGTGCTGTGATGAACCGCTTCGCGGTTCTTCTGGGCGCGGGTGCCTTGGCGGGCATTGGCCTGGTAGGCCACGACCACCTGGTGCACCAGGGCTTCGTTGTAGTCGCGGGCGAACACGGTGTCGGGCGCGTCAAACTTGGCCGTTGCCTGGCCTTGTTCGTTCAGGAGCTCGAGTTGCATTACAGGGCTCCTTTCTTGGCCTTGACCTTGATGGCCGGCCGCACGGTCACGAAACCGCTGTTGCAGCCCGGCACCGCGCCGCGCACCAGCAGCAGCTGGCGGGCTTCGTCGATGCGGATGATGTCGAGGTTTTGCACCGTGACGGTGTCGTCACCCAGGTGGCCCGACATCTTCTTGCCCGGGAACACACGGCCAGGATCCTGCGCCATCGAGATCGAGCCTGGCACGTTGTGCGAACGGCTGTTGCCGTGCGACGCGCGCTGCGACTTGAAATGGTGACGCTTGATCGTGCCGGTGAAGCCCTTGCCGATGGATGTGCCTTGCACATCTACGGCCTGGCCCACGGCGAAGAGCGACACAGGCACGGTAGCGCCTGGCGCGTACTGGCCGACGATGTCGGCCGGCACGCGGAACTCTTGCAGGATTTCACCGGATTCCACACCTGCCTTGGCAAGGTGGCCGGCTTCAGGCTTGGTCACGCGCGATGCCTTGCGCGAACCGAACGCCACTTGCAGGGCGTTGTAGCCGTCGGTCTTCTCGGTCTTGACCTGGGTGACGCGGTTGTTCGACACGTCGAGCACGGTCACGGGAATGGCGTCGCCATCGTCCGTGAAAATGCGCATCATGCCGACCTTGCGGCCCAGCAAACCGAGGCGATAGCTGGCTGCAGCTGTCGTCATGGCTTTTCTCCAGCCCCCGATCCGCATCAACGGAAGAGGCCTTTGTTTCAAACTCCCGACATCGATTGGCCGGGGATGGTTTTGGCTTTGGTGCTCGGTCAGCAGCCAATACTGTTGCAGCTACTGCTGCAGCTACGGTGGTTTCTGCAGCAGCTACTGCTGATCCCGCACCAAAAAGCCGCCGGGGTCTCACCCAAAATCTTGGGCGGGCCCCGGTCAGCCGAGCAGTATAGCCTGCTTGCGGGTTGCCCCGCAAGTACAGCCAACTGCAGGCTGGTTTACTGCAGCTTGATCTCGACGTCCACGCCGGCCGGCAGGTCGAGCTTCATCAGCGCGTCCACGGTCTTGTCGGTGGGGTCGACGATGTCCATCAAACGCTGGTGCGTGCGGATCTCGAACTGGTCGCGCGAGGTCTTGTTGACGTGCGGCGAGCGCAGGATGTCAAACCGCTGCATGCGCGTGGGCAAGGGCACGGGCCCCTTGACGATGGCGCCAGTGCGCTTGGCGGTCTCCACGATCTCGAGTGCCGACTGGTCGATCAGCTTGTAGTCAAACGCCTTCAGGCGAATGCGGATCTTTTGCTTTTGCATGACTTGTCCTTGAAAAAGAGCGGTGACGCCGGCCGAGACACAGGGCCCCGGGCCGACGGGCCATGCAAAACTCAGGCGATGATCTTGGCGACCACACCAGCGCCGACCGTGCGACCACCTTCACGGATGGCGAAGCGCAGGCCTTCTTCCATCGCGATCGGGGCGATCAGCTTGACGGTGATGCTGACGTTGTCGCCAGGCATGACCATCTCCTTGTCGGCCGGCAGCTCGACCGCGCCGGTCACATCCGTCGTGCGG
>JANYKR010000288.1 GCA_025358155.1 Betaproteobacteria bacterium | reverse complement strand
GCGCAAGACGCAGCTCGGCCGCGCGTTGCGGGCGGTGGCCGAGTCGCCCCGGGCGGCGGCGCTCCTCGGCATCGACGTCGAGGGCCTGTTCTATCTCACCTCGTTCACCGCGGCCGCGCTCGGCGGCATCGGCGGCGTGCTGATCGCGCTCTACTCCAACGCCGTCTATCCGCTCATGGGGCAGCCGATGCTGCACAAGGGCATCGCGGTGATCATCCTCGGCGGCATGGGCGACATCCGCGGCGCGCTCATCGGCGGCCTGTTACTCGGCTTCGCCGAGGTGATGTCGGTCGCCTACGTCGGCTCGACCATGCGCGACGCTGTCGCCTTCGGCCTGCTTTTCCTGGTGCTGCTGGTGCGGCCCAAGGGCCTGTTCGGCAGTCTGCACGAGCGCAAGGTCTGAGCCATGAGCGAATCCCTGGACAACTTCTGGGCCATCTACAGCAACCTGGTGCTGACGCTGGGCACCAGCTCGCTGCTGGCGCTGTCGATCTACCTGACGCTGTCCTGCGGCCTGCTGGCGATGGCCAACGCGGCCTTCATGGGCATCGGCGCCTACACGTCGGCGCTGCTGACGATGAACGCCGGTCTGCCGTTCCCGCTGGCGCTGGCCGCTGGTGCGGTAGCGCCGGCTCTGGTGGCCTATGCCATCGGCAAGCCCACGCTGCGCCTGTCGGGCGTCTACCTGGCGATGGCCACGCTGGCCTTCGGCGAGGTGGTGCGCATCGCGATCCTGAACACCGAGTCGCTGACCGGTGGCGCCTTGGGTCTGAACGGCATCCCGCAGCTGACGCAGGGCTGGCATGTCGCGCTGGTGCTGGTGGGGGTGTTGCTTCTTCTTGAGCGGCTGCGGCGCAGCCGCACCGGCCGCGCCTTCGAGGCGATCAAAGAGGACGAGACCGCCGCCGGCCTGATGGGCATCGACGTCAATGCCCACAAGCTGGCCGCCTTCGTGCTGGGTGCGGCGATCGCCGGCCTGGCCGGCACCCTCAACGCCCACCTGACCTTTTTCATCGGGCCCAACGAATTCGGATTCGACCGCGGCGTCGATATCTTGACCATGACCATACTCGGCGGCATCCAGGGCCTGGCCGGGCCGGTGCTGGGCGCCTTTATCGTGACGTTGCTGCCCGAGCTGCTGCGTGGCCTTCAGGACTGGCGCCTGATGGCCAACGGCCTGATCCTGGTGTTGATCGTGCTGTTCCTGCCGCGTGGGTTGTGGGATCCGGCGCGCCTGCAGCGCCTGCTCGGCCGGCGTGGCCGCGGTGGCCAGGCGTGAGGGCGGGTGATGCTTGAACTGAGTTCTATCTCGCGCCAGTTCGGCGGCCTGAAGGTGCTGCAGGACGTCAGCCTGAACGTGCCGAAGGGCAGCATCTTCGGCCTGATCGGGCCCAACGGTGCGGGCAAGACGACGGTGTTCAACCTGATCACCGGCTTGCTGGCGCCGGACGCCGGCGCGCTTCGCTTCGACGGCCAAAGCCTGCTCGGACTACCGCCGCACCGCATCACGAAGGCCGGTATCGCACGCACCTTCCAGAACATCCGCATCTTCAAGGAGATGAGCCTGCTGGACAACGTGCTGGTCGGCCGGCACCGGCATCTGCGCGCCAGCTGGGCGGCCACGCTGCTGGCGTTGCCCTCGTTCCAGGCTGAAGAGCGCCGGGCTCGTGACCGCGCGCGTGAACTGCTGGGCTGGGTGCGGCTGGGGCACAAGGTCGACGACCTGGCCGACAAGCTGTCCTACGGCGAGCAGCGCAAGCTTGAGCTGGCGCGGGCGCTGGCCACCGAGCCCAAGCTGCTGCTGCTCGACGAGCCGGTGGCGGGCATGAACAGCGCAGAGAAGACCGAACTGATGGCCGAGATCGTCAACATCCGCGACCGCGGCTACACGATCTTCATGATCGAGCACGACATGCGTTTCGTGATGGGCCTGTGCGAGCAGATCGCGGTGCTCAACTTCGGCCGCATCATCGCCCAGGGCGGGCCGCAGCAGATCCGCAACGATCCGCAGGTGATCGAGGCCTACCTTGGCCGCGACGACGACAAAGGCGCACTGCCGGCGCCGGGGTCCTCGCCATGACGGCAGCGCTGCTATCGGTGCAGGGCCTAGAAGTGCGCTACGGCCCGATCGAGGCGGTCAAGGGCATCTCGCTGGCGCTGCGCGCGGGCGAGATCACCGCGCTGGTGGGCGCCAACGGCGCTGGCAAGTCGACCACGCTGATGGCCCTCTCGGGGCTGGTGCCCAAGGCCGCAGGGCAGGTGCTGTTCGACGGCCAAGACATCGGCCAGCTGGCACCGCACCGCATCGTCAGGACCGGCGTCGTGCAGGTGGCCGAGGGCCGAGCCACGCTGACCACACTGACGGTGCGCGAGAACCTGGAACTCGGCGCCTACACCCGGCGCGACAGCGCCGCCGAGCGTGCGAACGACCTCGACCGGGTGTTCACGATGTTCCCGCGGCTCCAGGAGCGTGCATCGGGCCTGGCCGGCAACCTGTCGGGCGGCGAGCAGCAGATGCTGGCGATCGGGCGCGCGCTGATGGCGCGGCCTCGCGTGCTGCTGCTCGACGAGCCGTCGATGGGCCTGGCGCCCATCGTGGTGCAGGAGATCTTCCGCACGCTGCGCGACATCAACGCACAGGGGCTGACCATTCTGCTGGTCGAGCAGAACGTGCGGCAGGCGCTGAAGATCGCGCACCGAGGCTATGTGCTCGAGACCGGCCACATCGTGCTGGAGGGCAGCGGCCGCGAGTTGCTGGACGAGCCGCGTGTGCAACAGGCCTACCTGGGGGTCTGAGAGCGTCCAGGTGGGTCTGGCACCGGCGCATTACATCAGCAGGTGCTCTCCCGCGTTTTCGCCGCCCAGCACCACGTAGTTGACCTTGCGCAGGTCGGCCAGCACCCGCCCGCCGGCGTAGCTGATCGAGCTCTGCAGGTCTTCGCGCATCTCGCACAAGGTGTCGTCGAGTGCGCCCTTGATGGGTTCGAGGATGCGTTTGCCCTCGACGTGTTTGTACTCGCCCTTGTTGAAGTCGCTGGCCGAGCCGTAGTACTCCTTGAACAGCTTGCCATCGACCTCGACCGTGGCGCCGGGTGACTCCTCGTGGCCCGCAAACAGCGAGCCCACCATCACCATGGCCGCGCCAAAGCGCACGCTCTTGGCAATGTCGCCGTGGTGGCGGATGCCGCCGTCGGCCACGATCGGTTTGCTGGCGACGC
>JANYKR010000029.1 GCA_025358155.1 Betaproteobacteria bacterium | reverse complement strand
GGCGTCCACCCCGAACCAGCGGGCCAGTGTGGCGCCGTACTGGTCGAGCGAGGTGCTGGGGATCAGCAAGCCGCGGTTGCTGGCATCATCCGGACCGCCCAGCACATGCGACGGAAAGTTGCCGTACAGGTTGCCGCCCTTGACCGCGCCGCCCAGCACCAGGTGGTGGCTGCCCCAGCCGTGGTCGCTGCCGGTGCCGCTGGGTTGCAGTGAACGGCCGAACTCGCTCTCGGTGAAGGCGGTGACCTGGTTGGCCACGCCCAGTTCCTGGGTGGCGGCGTAAAAGGCGGCCATCGCGTCGCCGACCTGGTGCAGCAAGTCCCATTGCTGCCAGCTCTGGGCCGAGTGGGTATCAAAGCCGCCGATCGAACAGAAGAACACCTGGCGCGCCATGCCGGTGGTGGCGCGCAGCTTGATGATCTTGGCCACCTGCTGCAGTTGCTGGCCGAGTGAGGTGCTCGGGAACACCGTCGCCAGACTGCCGCCGGTATTGCCCTTGAGCAAACCGCCCAACGACAGGGCGTCTTGCCAGACGTGGTTGGCCGCCTGCACCATGCCCAGGCCGTTGTCCATCGTCAAGATCTCGGCCAGCGCTTTGCTCTTGGCGGCGGCTGCACTGGCTGGCCAGGCGGCCAGGCCGTCGGCGCTCAGGTCAAAGCCTGGCACCAGGCTGGCCGAAACCACCTGGTTGCCGGCGCAAAACAGCGCCGATCCGGCCATCGACACGCTGGCCGGAAAGCGCGAGACACCGTTGCGGCTGGCCACCACGTCGGCGCTGCGGCCGGCCCAGCCGGTGCCGCCCGAGCCGTTGGCATCACCGGCTTGCATCTGCACGATCTGGTCGCTGTGCGAGTACAGATTGGTGGGCAGCTTGGCGGTGCCCGCCAGCACCTGGGCCCGGCTGGTGGGCTGGGCCAGCATGCCCACATTGGCCACCACCGCCAGTTTGCCCTGGGCCCACAGCGGCGCCAGGTTGACCAGCCCGCTGTTGAGGCCGTAGGCCACGCCGGCAGGGGTGCTGACCGGCAGCAGCTGGGTGTTGTTGTCCGGCAGTGCCAGGCCGCCCCGGGCGGCCTTGTAGGCGGCGTAGGCCGCATTGCCCAGCGGCACCACGGTGTTGTGGCCGTCGTTGCCACCGAGCATGAAGACGCAGACCAGCGCCTTGTAGTCGCTGGCCTGGGCTTTGGCCGCACCCGCGCTGCCGGCAGCGGCCACCAGCGCACTGGCGCGCAGCAAAAAATCACGCCGGCTGTTGGCGGGCAGGTCGGTCTCGGGCAGTGGGTGGGCCGAGGTATCGGTGCCATCCGGGCTGGGGTGGGTATCGGTGCGGGATGGGTTGGGTTGAAAGCGCATGGTCAGCTCCTTTGGGCCGGGGTCAGTACTGAACGGCCTGCTGGCCTGACAGCAAGGTGAGGTACAGCGCGGTCAAGGCCCGGCTGCGGTTGTCCTGCTGGGCCGCTACCGCATTGGCGAGGCTCTGGCGCATCGCAGCGGGCATGCGGCCGTAGAGCAGGGTCTGGTCAACGGCGTCGATCAACGCGGCGCTGTTGCCGGCCAGGTTGACGAAGCGGCTGATGTCGACCGAGAAGTCGCTGCCCGGGTTGCTCAGGATCTGCCACACCAGGTTGGCGCGCAGCACCGCCTCGGTGGGCGAGTAGATCTGGAACTCCGGCCCCACCAGCGCGCTGTGCGGTACCCGGAACAGCGGCGAGTAGAAGCTGAAAACCGAGGGCGGCGCCAGCGGTGTCTCGCCCAGCCGGGTAAAGCTCCAGGCCTGCTGGTTGGTGGCCGAGATCGAGCCCCCCAGCGCCCGCACCATCGCAACGATGTGAAAGGTCGGGTCTTTCAGCCGGCCGCTGTTGGGGTTGATGCTGGGGTTGCTGCTACCCCCGGCGTTGTCATTGCGCGCCTCGGTGTCCAGCAGGATGGCCCGCAACACCGCCCGCAAGTCACCCCGCACACCTGCACCGTTGTTGTTGAAGACAGCGGCCACCCGAGCGGTGTAGGCCGGGCTGGGGTTGCTGCTGACCAGGCTGCGGATCAGCCGGATGGCGACAAACGGCGCCACGTTGGGGTGGTTGAACACGCAGTCGAGCGCAGCCGTCATGTCTTGCTGCGCACTCTGGCCGGCGGGCAGGCTGCAGCCCAGCAGGCTCTTGGCAGTCTTGTCGTGGTTCACATCCCTGGGCTGCAGCGGGCCGCTGAAGTTCTCCCAGTTGTTGTTGCCGGCGCCGGCATAGGTCCAGCCGGTGAAGGCCAGTGCCAGCTGGGTCACGGTGCTCTGGTCGTAGCTGGCCACAGGCAGGCCACCGGGCCCGGCAGCGACGCTGCCATCGGCATTGAGCTTGACCAGGCCTATCGAGAAAAGCTGCATCAGCTCGCGGGCAAAGTTTTCGTTGGCGCCGCTGCCCGCACCGGGCTTGTTGCTGTTGGCCAGGTCGAGGTATTTGCCCATTTGCGGGCTGGTGGCAATCTCGCCCAGCAAGGCCCGGTAGTTGCCAAACGCGTGGCGGCTGAGGATTTGCAGGTAGGGGTAAATCTCGTTGGGGTAGACGTTCTTGTTCATCGACACCACGATGATCTGGCCCAGCGCGTAAGCCATGCGCTGGCGCAACTGGTCGGGCGCGGCAGACAGGCGGTTGAGGTACTGGGCTTGCATCACGCTGTTGCTCATGCCGCCAGTGCCGGGGTCGGCGATGACGGTTTCGGGCTGGCTCAGCTGCTCGTTGAGCCAGGCGTCGATGCCGATCAGCTTGACCCGCGCCAGCGCAGCGGGTGTGGGGCCGAAGGCGGCTTGCTCCAGCAGCCTGCCGGCCTGCAGGTCGACGCTGCCCAGGCCGGTGCCGGGGCTGGGCGCCGGGCTTGGGGTGGGTGTAGGCGTGGGGGCCGGCGTCGGTGTCGGTGTCGGTGTCGGAGTGGGTTTCGGTGCTGGCGTGCTTTCAGCCGTGACCCGCAGGTTGACCGTGTCGCTGACTTGCGCACCCACACCGGTCTGGCTCACCGCCACCGCCACGTCCAGCCCCTTTTGCGCTGCAGTGGCTGTGCCCGTGGCGGTGAGCTGGGTGCTCGACTGGCGGGTCGTGGGCAGGGCCACGCCGCCAAAGCGCACCACCACGTTGTCTGTGAAGTACAAGCCGTTCAGCGTCAGCGTAAAGGCGCCGGGTGCCACGCTGCGTGGCGAGATACCCCACAGCCGGGGCTGCACCTGCGTCACGGTCAGCGTGACCTGGGCCGACTTGCTGGGCTGTGAGGTGCTGGTGGCCCGCACCCGTACCGCGTTGGCGCTGGGCACCGCGGCGGGTGCGGCGTACAGGCCCTTGCCATCCACAGTGCCCCAGACGCTGTTGCCGCCCGCCACCCCGTTGACATCCCAGGTGACGGTATTGACCACCAGCGGCACGTAGGCGGTGAGCTGGCGGCTGCCACCCACCGGCACGTTGCCGTTGCTGTAGACCGTCAGGTCTTGTGCCAGCGCCGGTCCAGCGGTCAGCAAAAACAGCAGGGCCAGCGCCGCAGCCGCGTTGGACCTGGCAGGCACGGCCAGCGCCGGGTTGGGTGGCAAGAGTCGCGGGAGCAGCATGGTCGGGCCTCATTCGTTTTGTGATCAGCGAATGTAGGCAGACCCGCCCAGGAAAGTTGTGAGTGTTCGTGAGGGAGTGCAACCCGTCGGCCCGCAGGTGTATCCGCGCAGCCCGTTGCGCCCGACAGCCCCCTAGATTGACTAAGGCTTCAGCTCAAACAGCGCCGAGCCGTCGCCGTTGTCCTTGACCAGCGTGATCTGCGGGTAGCGCGCCAGATGGGCCACCGCGCCCGAGCCCGACAAGAACCGCAGCTTGATGCCCGGCACCGGCTTCACCCGCCAGTTGTTGTCGGCAGCCGGGTTGATCTCGGGCTTGGCGCGCAGGTACTGCACCAAGGCCTCGCGGGTCTCGTCGGGCGAATCGACCACGATGTTGCTGCCATCCAGCCCCGGGAAGCCGCCACCGCCTGATGCCCGGTAGTTGTTGGTCACCACCACAAACTGCGCGCCGCCGTCCACCGGCTTGCCCTGGTACTGCAGGTCGGTGATGCGGTGGGCCGTGGGTGCCACCAGCTTGCCCTCGCTGCTGTAGCGCGCCGGCTGGGTCACGTCGATCTGGTAGGTCACGCCGTCGAGGGTGTCGAAGTTGTAGGTCTTGAAAAAATCGTTGACCAGGTTTTGCTCGGCCGGGCCGTCCGGGTCGATACGGTTGAACTGGCCGGCCGACATCTCCAGCCACTCGCGCACCGCAGCACCCGTGATGCGCACCGCCTTGACGGTGTTGGGATAGATGTAGAGGTCGGCCACGTTGCGCACACTCAGCACGCCTGCAGGGATGTCGGTGTAGTAAGTCCAGCCCATGCGACCGCCGGCCCGAAACGGCGATGCCGCCGAGAGCAGCGGCAGGCCCTCGAACTCGGTGCCCTGCAGTGCGCGCTGGGCGTAGGCGCGCTGGGCGTCCGAGACGATCTGCACCGAGGGGTCATCGGTGACCTGGGCAAAGTAGCTGGTGATCGGCGTGCGGGTGTGGGTCACCTCGCCGCGCACATAGGCCAGGGTACCGGCATGCTCGGCGGCGATCAGCGCGGCCACCATCGGGTCGGCCGCGACCAGGGGTTTGACGGTGGTGCGGCCAGTGCTTTTGTCAAACACACGCTCGGTGATCGGCCGGATCTCGGCCCGGCTGTCCACCACCCGCCAGGCGCCCGAGGCGTTGTCCAGCCGCAGATCAATCACGCCCAGGTGGTCGCCCCAGCGGCCGGGCATCACCGCAGGCACGCCGTTGATGGTGCCGCGCGTCAGGTCGACCTTGGGGTATTTGGCAAAGAACAGGCCCGGAAACTCACCGTGCGAATGGCCGAACAGGATCGCGTCGATGCCAGGCACCTCGGCCAGCCGGGCCACCGAATTCTCGGCAAAGCGGGGTGTCTCGCCCCGCTCGAAGCCCGAGTGCGGGATCGCCACCACGATTTGCGCACCCTCGGCCCGCAGTTTGGGCACCAGCCGGCGTGCGGTCTCTTGAATGTCACGCACCGTGAGCTTGCCCTCCAGGCTTTGTTTGTCCCAGACCAGGATCTGCGGCGGTACAAAGCCGATCACACCCACCTTGAGGGGATGCCGGGCGCCCGCCTCGTCCACAAAACTGCGGTCGAGGATGGTGTAGGGCGTGAAGGCGTGCGCCTCGTTGTCCGGCTTGCCGGCGCTGTCTTTTTGGCCCACCAGCATCACATTGGCGTTGACATACGGAAACGCCGCCCCGGCGATGGCCTGGCGCAAAAACGGCAGGCCGTAGTTGAACTCATGGTTGCCGATGTTGGCGGCGTCCACGCCCAGCGCGTTGAGCACCTTGTAGGCCGGGTGCACCTGGCCGGGCTGCAGCGGCTGGATGCGCGCCACGTAGTCGCCCAGCGGGCTGCCCTGCAGCAGGTCGCCGTTGTCGAACAGCAAAGAGTTTTTGACCTCTGCCCGGGCCGCCTTGATCAGGGTGATGCTCTTGGCCAGGCCGTACTCGTCGGTGAACTTGTCCTGGTAGTAGTCGTAGTTGAGCAGGTTCATGTGGAGATCGGTGGTCTCCAGCAGGCGCAGCTGCAATTCGGCAGCAAGGCTGCTGGGCGGGGCGCCCAACAGGCCAGCCAGTACGGCGGGCATCAACAAGGCGGCAGGCAGGCGCATGGCGGGTAGGGTTGCTGCCGGGCGTTGGGCGCCCGGGCGGTGGTCGGCGGCAGCCCGCACTGTCGAGCCAGCGCTGTGCCCATTCGGCAAGCAAAATCCCCCAGGGCTGCGAAGCCGCTGGGGGATTTTGTAGGGGCGTCAAATCCAGGCCCGAAGACCTGGAGGAGCGTTGCTGCTTACTTGGCAGCGCGGCGGCGGGCGGTGAAACCCAGGCCAACCAGGGCCAGACCAACCAGCGCCAGCGAGGCGGGCTCCGGGACGCGAACATCTGCGCCAGTGGCGCTGATGCTGGCTGAGTACGAAGCGGTGCCCGAACCGGCAGCGCATTGACCGGAAGTGATCGTGGACTCGTTACAGCTGCCCTGGGCCGACCACGACATCGTAAAGCCGGTGGGTGTGTAACCATTGCCGGACACTTCGCCAACGCCGGCCAGGGTGATGGTGTCGATGCACTGGCGGCTCCCGCCGGCAAGCGTGCAGTTCATCGGACCGGACACTGTCGGGCCCCAAGCCAAAATCTTGAACGTGAAGCCATCAGCCAGGAACATTTGCTGCGGCACGGTCAGGCGACTGAAATCGCTGGCTGTCGCAACACCGCTCTCGCCGACAAAAGCGCCGGAAGTGGAACCTGTGATGGTCTGAAAGGGGCCGTTGCGAACATCAAAATTCGTCAACAGGCTGACCATGGAGGTCGGCAAGTTGGTCAGAGCGGCTTGGCTCTCGAAAAACCCGGTGAAGGAAATACCACCGTTGATAAAGGCGGCATTGGCAGCCGGTGCGGCCAGTGCGGCAGCGGCAACAGCGACTGCCGAGACGATGTGGTTGAACTTCATTTAATGCTCCGTTGAATTTGCGGGACAGCCCCACCAAGACAAAAGCAAACCCCGTGCCAACACCTTGCATCTGAATTAAATCAACGACTTGCGATCCGTGTGACCTGATGTGAGAAACAATGTGTAAACCAATCCGACAGGTCGGCGCCGTGGTTTGGCGGGTTTTTGCGGAGTCAGCGGGTCTTGAGTTCTTGTTGCAGGCGGCTTGCTTCGGCGCGGTCTTCGGCATTCAACCGGCTGCCGGAGGCTACCAGGCGGGTGAGGTCAGCCTGCGCAGCGTCTTTCTCGCCGGACCGGATTTGCAGGCGCACCAGGCCTAGCCGCAAGGTCGGGTCAGTCGGCAGCAGCGACAGGGCCTGCTTTTGTACCTCCAGCGCACGGGGCAACTGGTTGTTGGCTGCCAGGGCCTGGGCCAGCGTGTCGAGCAGCATGGGCTGGTCGGGTGCGGCCTTGAGTGCTTGTTCAGCCAGCGCGATGGCCTCGGGCTTTTTCTGCTGCGCCAGCATCATGGCCAGGTTGTTGAGCGCTGCAGCGTCATTGGGGCGCTGCGCCAGGATCTCGCGGTAGCGCTGTTCGGCCAGTTCGGGCTGGCTTTGGCGGCGGGCTGAGTCGGCCAGGTAGCCCATGAAGACCTGGTCGGTGGGTTGGGCCTTGAGCCAGGCCGAGGCCATGGCTTCGGCCTTTTCGGGCTTGCCGGCCTGGGTCAGGGTCTGGTGCAGCTTCATGGGCGCGTCGCCGGGCGCTTTCAAGTCCAGGGCTTTGCGCAGCACCACTTCGGCGGCATCCCAGTGGCTCTGGCTCATCTCGACCGCACCCTCCATCACATAGCCCAGCGCAAAGCCCTTGCGCTGGCTTTGCACCGTGCGGGCCAGGTCGATTGCGGGTTTGTACTGCTTTTGGCGCAGGGCAATCGTGACCGCCACGGCCTGGGCTGCCAGGTTCTGCGGTTCCTTGTCCAGCACCCGGCTAACGGCGCGCCAGGCATCGGGCAGGTTGCCTGCGGCGAGGTGGGTCTGGGCCTGGCCCAGGTTGCCAGCCACCGACCTGGGCTGCTGCGAGGCGAGCTTGCCAAAGCTGTTGAGCGCCTGGTCATAAATGCCCATGCGTGCCTGGGCCTGCCCCAGCCGGTCGAGCAGCTCCGGGTCGTTGGGCAGGGCGGCCACCGCATTCTGGGCGGCAGTCAGCGCGGCAGCATGTGCGCCCCGGCTGAGCTTCTCGTCGATCAGCACCCGCCAGGCCAGGCTGTCGGTGGGGTCGGCCTTGACGGCGCGGTCCAGGTAGCCCGACACCTCGGCTGCCGGATGGCCGGCCCGGGCGCTCCACTCGGCCAGGGCCACCAGCGCTTGCGCGTTGTTGGGCTGCTTCTTGAGCAAGTCGTCGTAGCGTTGTTTGGAGGCTTCGGGCTTTTTGTCGATCAGGTCGAGTGCCGCCAGACCGACGACCGCGGGCAGGTAGCTGATGTCTTTGGCCAGCGCTGCTTCGAAGGCGCGGCGCGTGCCGGCGGCATCCTTCTTCCGCGCAAACACCTGCGCCCGCAGGTGGTCGGCCAGCGGCCGGTCGGGCTGCTTCTTGGCGATGGTGTCGGCGGCCTTGAGTGCCGGGTCCAGTTCACCCGCCTTCAGGCGGGCGCTGAAGATCGCCAGATCGGCAGACACCCCCTTGTCGTCGGTCGAGATGCCTTGGAGTTCGTTGTAGGCCGCCTCGGTATTGCCCTTGTCGAGCATCGCATTGGCCAACAGGGTGCGCAGGCGCGGGTCGGTGGGTTTGAGCTTGGCGAGCCGCGCGTAAATCGCTTCAGCGGCAGGCAGGTTGTCGTTCATCACCTGGGCCTGCGCCGCCAGGGCCAGCACCTCGGGTTGAACCTGGGGCAGCTCCAGGCTGGGTGCCAGCACGGTCAAGGCTTTGCCGGACTGGCCCTGGCGCAGGTAGGTCTGGGCCAAGACGCGGCGCGCGCCCACGCTGGCCGGCGACGCCGTCAAGGCCTTGGCCGCCATCGATTCGGCGACCACCAGCGAGTTGAGCTGCAGCTCGTTCTCGGCCGCGCTGAGCAGGGCCGCCGGGTTGTTGGGCACCACCCGCAACACGCCTTGAAAAAGGGCCTGCGCCTGCGGATACTTGCCCCGTGCATAGGCCAGGTTGCCCTCGTAGTAGCGGGTGTTGAGGTCTTTGGGGGCCAGCTTGACCAACAAGGCGAGGTCTTGCTCGGCGGCATCGAAATCGCCGCGCAGCAGGTTCAAGGCAATCATCGCGGTGCGGGCGTTGACCTGGTCGGGTTTGACCGCCAGCGACTGCCGGTAGGCCGCGAGGGCCTGCTCCTGCTGGCCGGGTGTGGCAGCGAGCAACTGGCCCTTGAGGCTCCAGGCCTCGTCGCTCTTGGGGTTGTCCTTGATGACTTGCTCGACCGCCGCCAGCGCCTGCTCGGGCTTGCCGTCGGCGGCGTCGATGCGGGCGCTCAGCAGCTGTGCCGACTCCAGCTTGGGCACGGCGTTGAGCGCCCGTGAGACCGCACGGCGTGCAGCTTCGAGCCGGTTGTCGCTCAGGTTGGCCAGGGCTACCTGGGTGTGCAGCTCGGCAGCGGCGTCGGCGTCGGTCAGGGTGACATTGGAGAAGTCGTCGGACAACTGCATGGTCCTGCCCTGGGCCTGCAGGCTGCGGGCCATCTCGGGGACGACCTTGTTGGCATCGAACTTCAGGTCCAGCGCCCGCTTGAACTCCTGCATCGCGGCAGCGCCGTCACCCGCTTTTTGCAGTTGAATGCCGCGCAGGTAGCGCCCCTCACCCGACTCGGGAAAGCGCTGGACCAGATTCTTGAGCTCGATGTCGGCCGCTGCGTTTTCGTTTTTGGCGATTTGCGTCTTGATCGCCGCCAGGGCATCCGCCTCGTTCTTTTCGCAGCCGCTCAAGCCCAAAGTGGCGAGCAGAGCGACCATCAGGGCGGACGAGGTCAGCAAGCGAGGGCGACTGTACATGGTGATTCCTTGTGAACGGCTGGCAAGGGCGTAATGACCGCGCAGCGTCTCGGCGCTGGCGGGTCACTTCAAACGGGCATCAAACGAGCGGGCGCGATTATCGGCGGGAGCCGGGCTGGCCCGATAGGCAAAAGGCCCGCCGGTTTGCACTGGCGGGCCTTTTGGGCACTTTGGGTCTTTTTCGGTCCTTTTCGATCTTTGGGCGGTTTTTGCCCTTTGGGACGGTCGCGCAGCCTGGCCGCAGGCGGGCTGATCGGTTCAGGCGCAGGCCCGTCCCCAAGCCCGACAGCCTCCAAGCGCCGTGCAAGTTCAAACGGCAAGCTGGTCGGCGCGGGCTTGCGCGGCGGCAAAGTCCAGCGCACCGCTGTAGATGCTGCGGCCGCAGATCACACCCGAAATGCCTTCGAACTCGACCGCGCAGAGGCGCTCGATGTCCGCGATGTCGGACAGCCCGCCCGAGGCGATCACCGGGATGGTGAGCGCCTGTGCCAGCTTGACGGTGGCCTCGATGTTGATGCCGGTGAGCATGCCGTCGCGGCCGATGTCGGTGTAGATCACGCCCTCGACGCCGTAGTCCTGGAACTTGCGCGCCAGGTCGATCACCTCGTGGCCGGTGAGCTTGCTCCAGCCGTCGGTGGCGACCAGGCCGTTCTTGGCGTCCAGCCCGACGATGATGTGGCCGCCAAAAGCGGTGCAGGCGTCCCGCAGAAAGCCCGGGCTCTTGACCGCAGCGGTGCCGATGATGATGGCGCTGATGCCATCGTCGAGGTAGCGCTCGATGGTGTCCAAGTCGCGGATGCCGCCGCCGAGTTGCACAGGGATCTCGCTGCCGACTTCTTTCAGGATGGCGCGGATCGCCGGCTCGTTGACCGGCTTGCCGGCAAACGCGCCGTTCAGGTCCACCAGGTGCAGGCGGCGCGCGCCGGCGTCCACCCAGCGGCGCGCCATCGCTGCGGGGTCCTCGCCAAAAGTGGTGGAGACGTTCATGTCGCCTTTTTCAAGACGGACGCAGTGGCCGTCTTTCAGGTCGATGGCGGGGATCAGCAGCATGGCCGTGGCAGGTTGGGGAAAAGGGGCCGCAGAGGCGGGGAGCGCGGAATGCAGAGGCAGTGCAGCGGTCAGGGTGTCCAGGACAGAAAGTTGCGGTAGAGCTGCAAACCCTGGTCAGCGCTCTTTTCAGGGTGGAACTGGGTGGCAAAAATGTTATCCCTTGCCACGGCGCAGGTAAAGCGGTCGCCGTAGTCGGTGGTGGCGGCGCTGTGGCGGGCGTGCGTTGGCACGGTGAAGTAGCTGTGCACAAAGTAGAAGTAGCTGCCGTCGGGCACACCGGCCCAGACCGGATGCAGGCTGCCGCCGTGCCGCGTCGGGTTGACCTGGTTCCAGCCCATCTGCGGCACCTTGAACCGGCTGCCATCGGGCTGCAGCCGGCCGTCCAGCCGGAAACGCCGCACCTGGCCGGCGATCAGGCCCAGGCCGGGGGTGTCTTGCTCCTCGCTGTGGTCGAGCAACATTTGCATGCCGACACAGATGCCCATCAGCGGTTTGCTGGCAGCGGCCTCCAGCACCGCGTCTTTCAGACCCGAATCGTGCAACTCACGCATGCAGTCGCGCATCGCGCCCTGGCCGGGCAGCACCACCCGTTCGGCAGCGCGCACTTCTTCCGGCCGTTGGGTGACAACAACCTGGTGGCCGGATTGGGCCGCCACATGCATCACCGCCTGCGAGACCGAGCGCAGGTTGCCCATGCCGTAGTCGACGACGGCGACAATTTTGGCCATGTCAGTGCCGCCCGGCCGCCCGAAGGCAGTGAGACGCCCCCTCGGGGGGCAGCGAACGAAGTGAGCGTGGGGGCTTCATTTCAAAGCGAGCCCTTGGTGGACGGGATCACCCCGGCCGAGCGGGCGTCGGGCGTCAGCGCCATGCGCAGGGCCCGGCCAAAGGCCTTGAACACGGTCTCGGCCTGGTGGTGGGCGTTGTCGCCCTTGAGGTTGTCGATGTGCAGGGTGCACAGCGCATGGTTGACGAAGCCCTGGAAAAACTCAAAGGTGAGCTGGGTGTCGAAGCCACCGACCATGCCGGATCTGAAATCGATGTGCTGGTGCAGCCCGGGCCGGCCCGAAAAATCAACTACCACCCGGGACAGCGCCTCGTCCAGCGGCACGTAGCTGTGGCCATAGCGGGTGATGCCGCGTTTGTCGCCCACCGCCTGCGCCACCGCCATGCCCAGGGTGATGCCGACATCTTCAACGGTGTGGTGGCCGTCGATGTGCAGGTCACCCTGGCAGGCGATGTCGATGTCGATCAAGCCGTGGCGCGCCACCTGGTCGAGCATGTGGTCAAAAAACCCGATGCCGGTGGCAAATTGGCCTTGGCCGCTGCCGTCCAGGTTGATGCGCACGCGGATCTGGGTTTCTTTGGTGTTGCGTTGCACCTCGGCAATGCGGTCTGCGGGAGGGGTGGCCATGGGTGCTTTCAGGCGGTCATTGAACGGGGCAGCGGTGGTTTGCGCTACAGGCTGGCCGCCAGCGCGGCCAAAGTCAGCTGATTTTCCTCGACCGTGCCAACCGTGATGCGCAGGCAGTTGGCCAGCAGCGGGTGCATCGCCGAGACATTCTTGACCAGCACACCGCGCTGCTTCATGCCGGCAAAGGCGGCGGCTGCATCCAGCACCCGCGCCAGCACCATGTTGGCCTGGCTGGGATAGGGCCGCACGCCGGGCAGAGCCGCGAGTTGCTGCAGCAAAACCTCGCGCTCGCTGCGGATCAGCGCGGCCTGGCGGCGGTACTCGCCCACATGCTCCAGCGCAAACAGGCCAGCCTCGGCATTGAGCACGCTGATGTTGAAGGGCGGGCGCAGCTTGTCGAGCTCATGGATCAGCGCGGTTCGGCCCATCAGGTAGCCGATGCGCACACCGGCCAGGCCAAACTTGCTCATCGTGCGCATCACCAGCACATGCGGATGGCGGCGCAGCCGGTCCATCGAATCGCGCTGGGCAAAGGGTTGGTAGGCCTCGTCCATCACCACCAGACCGTGGTGCTGGCCGACAGCGTCGATCAAGCGCTCGATCACGCCGTCGTCCCACAGGCTGGCGGTGGGGTTGTTGGGGTAGGCCAGGTAGAGCAGCGCGGGCTTGTGGGCATGCACCGCCGCCAGCATGGTGGTCTCGTCGAGCTCGAAGTCGGCAGTCAGCGGCACGCCGACAAACTTGACGCCCTGCAGCGCGGCCGACAGGCCGTACATCACAAAGCTGGGCAGCGGCGACATGAACACCGCGCCCGGCAGCGCGCAGGCCAGGCTGAGCAGCGAGATCAGCTCGTCCGAGCCATTGCCCAGCATCAGCGCGTTGCCCTTGGGCAGCTGGGCATGCTCGGCCAGCGCGGCTTTGAGGTCATCGCCGCGCTCGGCCGGGTAGCGGTTGATCGCGACCCGGCCGAGGCGTTCACCCAGCGCTTGCTGCAAGGCTTCAGGCAGGCGGTAGGGGTTCTCCATCGTGTCGACCTTGACCATGCCGGCGCTGGGCTGCACCGCGTAGGCATGCAGGCCCTGGATGTCGGGGCGGATCACGCGCTTCATGCAGGCGTCGAGCTGGTTCATGGCGGAGGGGTGTCGAGCACATCAGGCCCGACCAGAAAGGGGTTGAGGATACGCACGCCGTCGATCAGCTCCAAGTGCGGCAGGGCGTCGGTCAGCACGCTGCTGCAGCCGAGCTGCAGCGCGGATGAGATCACCAGCGCGTCCCAAAAGCCCAGGCCGTAGCGGCTCTCGATGGCCCAGGCGGTCTCGGCGGTGGTGTGGTCGGTCGCCCAAGGGCGCCAGTTCTGGTAGCGGCGGATCTCGGCGCGGGCGTCGCCGGCCGCCACCGCCGACGGAAACCTCTGGCGCGCCTGCAGGTAGAACTCATTGAGCACCTGCTGGCTCAGCCGGCCGCAGCGCTGCTGCCAGCAGGCGGCTATCCAACGCCGTGCCTGGTCGCGCTTGCTGATGTCTCGGTCGTCCACGCTGTGCAGCAGCACGGAGGTGTCGACAAAAACCGGTTTGCTCATCCCGGGGCCTGCAGGGGCGCACGCCCATACAGCTCACCCCGGCTGAGGTAGCGACCCTCGGACGCGCCAAAGCCCCGAAACTCCAGGGCTTCGCGCATGGCGCGGGCGTAGGCGTCGTCGTGCTGCATCTTCTCGGCCAGCAACTCTCCCAGCAGCCGTGACACGCTGGTGTTCTGGCGCGCTGCCTCCATTCGGGCCCATTCGGCAACGCTGTCCTGCATCGTGATGGTGACGTTTTTCATGGGTTCGGCGATGTTTTGAAATAGTACACGAACTTCGTGTTGCACGAAGTTCGTGTTGGTGCGTTGTCGATGTTCGCGTGGGGTCGGGATAGCAGCGTACTGCGGGGGCGCTTGATCTGCGTTGCAATGCAGGTTGCAAAACGCAGGCACTGTTGGCACTGTTGGGCCTGCGTGGCTCTGGCGCTTCAAGCCGAAACCGGAACTGTCCTCCATGCTCTCAAGCTCGTGTGTTGTTGTTGGCCGGCTGTTGGCCGCGTTGGCCCTGGCCGGATTGGCCGGGTGCAATTCAGCGCCGCCCGGACCGCCGCTGCCCACGGTGGCTGCGGTGGATGTGTCTCGCTATCTGGGCACCTGGTACGAGATTGCGGCAGTGCCCAACCGCTTTCAGCAGCAGTGTGTGGCCGACACCCAGGCACGCTACCGGCAGCAGGGCGAGGACATCGAGGTCTTCAACCGCTGCCGCCAGCAGGACGGCACGGCCTCGGCGGCCACGGGCGTGGCCAAAGTGGTGGCCGGCAGTGGCAATGCCAAGCTGCGGGTCAGCTTTTTCAGGCCGTTCTACGGCGACTACTGGGTGCTGGCGCTGCCCGAGGACTACCGCTGGGTGCTGGTGGGCGAGCCGGCGCGGCGCTACGGCTGGGTGTTGTCGCGCATGCCGCAGTTGGCGCCTGCTGACCTGGAGGCGGCGATGAAAAAGGCAGAGAGCCTGGGCTACCTCCGCACTGCTTTCAAATTGACACCGCAGACGCAGCCCCTGCCCTGACGGGGCGCAGCGCTCAGCTGCGATTGCCGGGCATGGGCGCCGGCACGCCAAAGGCGCCCGGTGCGGCTTGCGGATAAACCGCCGGTGCGCGCGTGACACGCACCTTGTTGCCCGTGGTGACGATGATCACCGCGTCACCCGGGTTGAAGCTCTCGTTACCCTTGGCCTGCACGATGGCGCGGCGCTCGCCGTTGCGCAGTTGCACCATGATTTCCAGCGATTCCTCACGGGTGCCACTGCGCTCGATCGCGTTGCCCAGCATCGCCCCGGCCACCGCACCGAGCACGCCAGCCACCGCTGAGTCGCGCCGACCGCCCACCGACGAGCCGGCAATGCCGCCGACCACGCCGCCGGACACCGCACCGGCGCCGCTCTGGCTGCCTTCAACCGTTACCGGGCGAGTGGTCAGCACGGTGGCGTCGACCACGGTGGACATGCGCTGGGCGTCCTGGCGGCTGATGACATCAGGGCTGCTGGTGGCGCAGCCGGCCAGCGTGAAAGCGAGACCGGCGGCCAGGGCCAGGGCAAGCGTGGAGTGGCGCATGGGGAATCCTCTTTTGAATGGTTTGATGTACAACGGTCTGGGGCTGGCCGCCGTTGACGCGCGCTGCCGTTGAGCCACCCTGTTTGTTCCGGGTGGGTCAACCCGGTTCCGTGGCACTGGGTGAAGAAGCGTAAACCGGGCGCGCCACAGGCGCAGCCGTTCAACGCGTTCAGCGCGGTCAACGCTGTCAACGCTGTCAACGCTGTCAACGCGTTCAGCGCAGTCAACGCGTTCAGCGCGCGAGCAGTACCTCGACCTCGGACACCGGTGCTGCCTGGTGACCCCAGGCGCTGCGCAGCCAAGTTGCCAGCGCCGCCAGATCGGCATGCGGCAGGTCAAACGGCGGCATGCCGTAGGGCCTGGGGTTGGCGTCGGTGGCCGGTGCAAAGCCACCACCGGTGATGGCCAGCAGCAGGTTGC
>JANYKR010000262.1 GCA_025358155.1 Betaproteobacteria bacterium | reverse complement strand
CCGTTCGAGTTGTTCACGAACATGCGGGCCACGGTCGCCTTGCCGCCGGAAATCAGGTGAGCGTATGGCGAGACCTGCTGGAACAAGTGCGATTTGCCCGTACCGCGAGGCCCCAACTACAACATGGTGGAGTTGGGGCCTCGCGGTACGGGCAAATCGCACTTGTTCCAGCAGGTCTCGCCATACGCTCACCTGATTTCCGGCGGCAAGGCGACCGTGGCCCGCATGTTCGTGAACAACTCGAACGGACAGCGCGGCCTGGTGTGCCAGTACGACGTGGTTTGCTTCGATGAGGTGTCGGGCGTTTCCTTCGATCAGAAGGACGGCGTCAACATCATGAAGGGCTACATGGAGAGCGGCGAGTTCTCGCGTGGCAAGGAGAGCATCCGTGCCGATGGTTCGATCGTGCTGGTGGGCAACTTCGACGTTGACGTGGAGCACCAGCAGCGGGTGGGTCATCTCTTCGGCCCGCTGCCTCCCGAGATGCGAAACGACACGGCGTTCATGGACCGCATCCACTGCTTCCTGCCTGGCTGGGATGTACCGAAGTTGAACCCGAGCATGTTCACCGAGCACTTCGGCTTGGTAAGTGACTTCCTGTCTGAGTGTTTCACCCAACTGCGCGGCCAGAGCCGCGTGTCGCAGTTGCAGGGACGCGTCTTCTGGGGTGGCGCTCTTTCGGGGCGTGACCTGAACGGGGTCAACAAGACCGTCAGTGGCCTGCTCAAGCTTCTGTACCCGGACGTTGCGGTACAGGTCAATGATGTGGACCTTGAATGGGCCGTGCGCTTGGCGCTGGAGGTTCGCCGGCGCGTCAAGGAGCAACAGAAGCGCATTGGTGCCGCCGAATTCCGAAACACGCACTTCAGCTACACCATCGGCACCGAAGGCGTCGAAAAGTTCGTGTCGACACCAGAGCTTCAGAGCCAGGGCGGCATCGGCGACGAGCCGCTGGAGTGCGGTCAGGTCTGGACGCTGAGCCCAGGCGGCCAGGACGAGCACCCAGGACTGTTCCGATTGGAGGTGACCGAGGGACCCGGCAGCGGCGTCCGCGTGCTGAACAACCCTGTGCCCGCCGCCTTCAAGGAATCTATCCGCTGTGCGGAGCAGAACCTCTACGCCCGCGCGATGCAGCTGGTCGGCGACCGTGATCCGAGGGCCCACGAGTTCTCGGTTCAACTGCGCGCCTTCGACGCGGCGAAGTCTGGATCCAAGACAGGGGTTGCATCCCTGATCGCGCTGTCGAGCGCCCTGCTACGAAAGTCGGTTCGTGGCGGGCTGGTGGTGGTTGGAGAGGTGACGTTGGGTGGGACCATCGAGCCGGTTCACAACGCGGTAACTCTCGCCGAGCAGGCCGTAGAAAAGGGGGCGAAGTCGCTTCTCCTCCCGGTGGCTTGCCGCCGGCAGCTCTTTGAGCTTTCCGATGAGATGGCGACCAAGCTGGACATTGAGTTCTACCAGGACGGGCGGGACGCCTTGCTGAAGGCCCTGGCGGACTGAAGAGCGACGACCCCGAGCATGGCGCCGATCGCGGGCGTCAAGCGCCGTGCGCCGTGCGTTCTCGGTAGATCGCGTGCGGGTGCGCCCCTTGTAGACCGGCGGCAACACGCGTTTACCGAGGTGGTTGGGAGGTTACCGACCTCGTTGGGCGTTTACCGAGCGTCGCTGGGTTCCCCATGACGGCTGACGGCACGTCATCCCAGAGCCCTACTTCTCAGGCTTTGCTTTCACAAGCCCTCGCAAGTCCCTATTTTTAAATCACTTTCGCACTTTTCAGAGCTTGAAAGAAGCCGACTAAGTAGTTGATTTGATTGATTTTTTCTAACATTTGCTGCTGCCATGCCCTGATTTCTGCGCTAAAGTGGAGTTCGGTGGGATTCGGTGGGGCAAAGTGGCTGAATTGATTTTTCAAGGGACGTCGGCGTTGACGCTGGATGGCAAGGGGCGCATGACCGTCCCCGCCCGCCAGCGTGACGTGCTGGGCGCCTTGTCAGGTCAGCAACTGACCTTGACGCAACACCCGGTGGGCTGCCTGCTGGTGTTTCCGCGTCCGGCCTGGGAGGCCTTCCGGGCTCAACTGATGACCCTGCCGATGGAGGCCGATGGTTGGCGCCGGTTTTTTATCGGCAGCGCGGTCGATGTGGAGGTCGATTCGGCGGCCCGCGTGCTGGTGCCACCCGAGTTGCGCGCCATGGCCGGGCTGGACAAGGACGTGCTGCTGCTGGGCATGGGCAAGCGCCTGGAGTTGTGGGACGCGGCCAGGTACGCCGCGCACCAGGCTCAGGTGATGGCCGGGGCCATGCCCGACGCGATCAAGGGCTTTGTCTTCTGATGGCCGCCAAGTCCACTGCCGCTTTGCCGAGTGGCCAGCACAGCGCGCCGTCGCAGCACATCACCGTGCTGCTCGCCGAGGCGGTGGACGCGATCGTGCAGCGCCCGGAGGGGGTTTACGTCGACGGTACCTTCGGCAGGGGCGGGCACAGCCGGGCCCTGCTGGCACGTTTGTCGCCGGCGGGCCGCTTGGTGGCTTTTGACAAGGACCCGGAGGCGGTGACCGCTGGCCAGGCGCTGGCCGTCGAAGACCCGCGCTTTGCCATCGTCCACGAGAGTTTTGCCGACATGGCCGACGCGCTCGCCGAGCGCGGCATCACGGCAGTGGACGGTGTGCTGCTGGATCTCGGGGTCAGCTCACCGCAGATCGACAACCCGGAGCGGGGTTTCAGTTTCCGGTTCGATGCGCCGCTGGACATGCGCATGGACACCACCCGCGGCCAGACGGCGGCGGACTTTTTGGCCAGCGCCACTGAAAAGCGCATTGCGGAGGTGATACGTGACTACGGCGAAGAACGGTTTGCTGTTCCGATTGCAAAGGCGCTTGTTGCTTGCCGGGAGGGTGGCGGCACCGTGCGCAGCACCTTCGAGCTGTCCCAAATCGTGGCTCGTGCGGTCAAAACCCGTGAGCCGGGCCAAAACCCAGCCACGCGCACCTTTCAGGCTCTTCGGATTTTCGTCAACGCCGAGCTTGAGGAGCTTGAACAGGGGCTGAGCGCGGTGCTGGGCTTGCTGGCGCCCGGCGGCCGGCTGGCGGTGATCAGCTTCCACTCGCTGGAAGACCGCATCGTCAAGACCTTCATCGCCCGCGAGAGCCGCGAGGTGGTGAACCCGCGTGCGCCCAGCCTGTACCTGGCACCCAAGGCGATGCGGCTGGTTGCACTTGGCCGCACCAAGCCGTCCGAGGCGGAAGTGCGGGCCAATGCCCGCTCCCGCTCGGCAACCTTGCGCGTGGCTGAGCGCACGGCGGTGGCCCTGAAGGACTCTGGGGCGCAGCGATGAGCAAGATCAACTTTCTACTGCTGGTGGCGGTGATCGTCAGCGCCCTGGTGCTGGTCAAGACCGCCTACGACGCGCGGCGGCTGTTCACCGACATCCACCGCGCCGAGACCGAAGCCCTGCGCCTGGCGGGCGATCACCAGCGGCTGGAGGCGGATCGCCAGTTGCAGGCCACCAATCTGCGGGTTGAGCGCACGGCGCGCGAGCGGCTGAACATGAACACGGCGACCCAGCCGGCGATGTTGTACGAAGATCGCCTTGGCACTGGTTTGAGCGCCGCAGCGGCCGCCAGCATGCCAGCGCCGCGCAACCCTGCCGGGGCCCGGCCATGAAGAAGCTGCCCGACCCGTCCTCGGTGCGCGGCGTGAACTACGCCACCAGCCCCTTGCTGGCCAGCAAAACGCCCAAATGGCGCAGCCGCTTCATCGTCGCGGCAGTCGGCCTGGGTTTTGCCGGCTTGCTCGGGCGCGCTGCCTACATCCAGATCATCGGGCCGGATTTCTTTCAGCGCGAGGGTGAAAAGCGCTACGCCCACACCCTCGAAGTGCCGGCCACCCGCGGCCGCATCGTCGACCGCGGCGGCCAGTTGCTGGCCACCAGCGTGCCGGTGCCCAGTGTCTGGGTCATCCCCAAGGACTTTCAGGCGACCCCGGCGCAGCGGGCTCAGCTCGGCAAGTTGCTGGGCATGGCGCCGACTGAACTCGATGCCCGGCTCGGCAGCGGCAGTGCCAGCTTTGCCTGGTTGCGTCGCCAGGTCGAGACCGAGACCTGGGCCCAGATCCAGGCCCTCGGCATCAAGGGCATCTACCAGAGCCGCGAATACCGCCGCCGCTACCCCGAGGGTGAGTCGGCCGCCCATGTGGTGGGCTTCACCAACCTCGAAGACCAGGGGCAGGAGGGCATCGAGCTGGCCTTCCAGACCCAGTTGCAAGGCCACAACGGCTCGCGCGGCGTGGTCAAGGACCGGCTCGGCCGGGTGATCGAGGACATCGGCACCCACATCGACCCGGCCGACGGCAGTGACATCGCGTTGTCGGTCGATGCCAAGGTGCAGTTTTTTGCCTACCAGCAGATCCGCGACGCGGTGGCCGAGCACAAGGCCAAGGCCGGCAGCGTGGTGGTGTTGGACGTGCAGACCGGCGAGGTGCTGGCGCTGGCCAACTTTCCGAGCTACGACCCGGGCGTGCGCGGCCGGCGTGGTGGCGAGCAACTGCGCAACCGTGCGCTGACCGATATCTTCGAGCCCGGCTCGACCATGAAGCCGCTGGTGATGGCGCTGGCGCTGGAGACCGGCCGGGTCAAGCCCGAAACGGTGCTGAACACGGCGCCCGGCAGCGTGGTGGTCAGTGGCATCCCGATCAAGGACGCGCATCCGCACGGCGCGCTCTCAGCCCGCGAGGTGATCCAGAAAAGCAGCAACATCGGCATCGTGCGGGTGGCGATGATGATGCAGCCGCATGAGCTGTGGGACCTGTACTCGGCGGTGGGCTACGGCCAGAAGCCGCAGATCAACTTCCCCGGCGCGGTCACCGGCCGGCTGCGGCCGTTCAAGACCTGGCGCCCGATCGAGCAGGCGACGATGGCCTACGGCTACGGCCTGTCGGCGTCGCTGCTGCAGATGGCGCATGCCTACACCAGCTTTGCGCGTGACGGCGAGGTGATCCCGGTCAGCATGCTCAAGCAAGACCATCCGGTCTCGGGCATACGGGTGTTTTCGGCCGAGACCGCGCAAGAGCTGCGCCGCATGCTGCAGATGGCCGCCGGCCCTGGCGGCACCGCCACCAAGGCGCAGACCATCGGTTACTCGGTGGGTGGCAAGAGCGGCACCGCGCACAAGCAGGAGGGCCACGGCTACGCCAGTAACAAGTACCGGTCGTGGTTTGTGGGCATGGCGCCCATAGACAAGCCGCGCATCATCGTCGCGGTGATGGTCGATGAGCCCACCGCCGGCAAGTATTACGGTGGTGATGTGGCCGCGCCGGTGTTCAGCCAGGTGGTGCAGCAGACCCTGCGCATGATGAACGTCGCGCCCGATCTCGAGATCAAGCCCAATGTGGTGGCCAAGGCGCTGCCCGCCGAGCCGGAGAGCTTTTGATGGCGCTGTCGCTGCACAACGCCGCTGACGCCACCGCCTGGCTGTTGGACCGGGTGCGCCCCGCCGGCTTTGGCACGCTGCGCACCGACAGCCGCCAGGTCCGGCCGGGCGATGCCTTCATCGCCTGGCCCGGCTACGCCACCGACGGCCGGCAGTTTGTCGCTGCGGCATTGGCCGCCGGTGCGGTGGCTTGCCTGGTCGAGGCCGAGGGTCTCGATACCGCTGCGCTGCCCGCAGATGATGCCCGCATCGCCGCCCTGAACGGCCTGAAAGCAGCCACCGGCGAGATCGCAGCGCGTTGGTTCGACCGGGCCAGCGAGCGCTTGCAGGTCATCGCCGTCACCGGCACCAACGGCAAGAGCAGCACTGCCTGGTGGACGGCACAGGCGCTCTCGGCGCTGGGCCAGCGCTGCGGGCTGGTGGGCACGCTCGGGATAGGCGAACCGCCGCTTGCAGCGTCGGGGGGCGATGCGCCGCGCACCGACGCCAAAGGCAGCATCGTGCCCACCGGCCTCACCACGCCCGACCCCGTCACCTTGCAAGCGGCCTTTCGCCGCATGGCCGATACCGGCTTTGCGGCCTGCGCGATCGAGGCCTCGTCGATCGGCTTGGCCGAGCACCGCCTGGCCGGCACGGCCATCACGGTGGCGCAGTTCACCAACCTCACCCGCGATCACCTCGACTACCACGGCGACATGGCCGCCTACTGGGCAGCCAAGCGGGCGCTGTTTGGCTGGCCGGAGCTGCAGGCTGCGGTGATCAACATCGACGACGCCCAGGGCGCCGTGCTGGCCCGCGAGCGCGGCAACGCCGGCATCGACCTGTGGACCACCTCGGTGGCCGGTCCGGCCCGCTTGCAGGCCATGGACCTGGGCTACATCAACGGCGGGCTGGCCTTCACGCTGGTCGAGGGCAAGGCCCGCGTCGCGGTGCGCAGTGGTCTGATCGGCGACTACAACGCCAGCAACCTGCTGGCGGTGCTGGGCGCGCTGCGGGCCCTTGGCGTGCCGCTGGCCAGCGCTGCAGCGGTGGTGCCTTTGCTGACGCCGGTGCCCGGCCGGATGGACCGCGTAGCGGCGGTGCCGGGTGTGGGGCCACAACCCGAACTGGTGGTGGACTATGCCCACACGCCCGACGCGCTGGACAAGGCCTTGGCCGCGCTGCGGCCGCTGGCCGCTGCACGCGGTGGCCGCCTGTGGTGTGTGTTTGGCTGCGGTGGCAACCGCGATGCCAGCAAGCGCCCACTGATGGGGGCCATTGCCCGGCAGGGTGCTGACCGGCTGGTGCTGACCAGCGACAACCCGCGCAACGAATCGCCCCGCTTGATCCTGTCGCAAATCCTGGCGGGCATCGCCGGCGCGGAAACCCTCAACGCCAGTGTCGAGGTGATCGAAGACCGCCGCGCCGCCATCCACTTCGCCGTGCTGCAGGCCGATGCGCGCGATGTGGTGTTGCTGGCCGGCAAGGGCCATGAGGACACGCAAGAGGCCGGCGGCGTCAAGCGCCCGTTTCTCGACAGCGCAGTGGCCGCCGAGGCGCTGGCCCAGCGGGGTGGGCGATGAGCGTCAACAGCAGCACCGCCGCGCTGATGAGCCTGGCCCAGGCCCACGCCTTGCTGCCCGGATCGGTGCTGGTGGGCGACGGCGCCACGCCGATCTTGCGGGTGCACAGCGACAGCCGCAGCCTGCAGCCGGGTGACTTGTTCGTGGCCTTGCGCGGCGAGCATTTTGATGCCCACGACTACCTGCCGCAGGCCCGCGCGGCCGGTGCCGCCGCCGCACTGGCCGAGCACGGCCTGGGGCTTGACCGGGCTGGCGCTGCCGGCCTGCCGGGCTTGCTCGTGCCCGACACCCTGCTGGCACTGCAACAACTGGCCACCGCCTGGCGCGCCGGGCTGGACTTGCCGGTCATCGCGGTGACGGGCAGCAACGGCAAGACCACCGTCACACAGATGGTCGCGGCCATCCTGCGCACCTGGCTGGGCGACGCCGCGCTGGCCACCGCAGGCAACTTCAACAACCACATCGGCGTGCCATTGACCGTGCTGCGCTTGCGCCAGGACGCCTGCTGCCACCACCGTGCGGCAGTGCTGGAGCTGGGCATGAACCACCCCGGCGAGATCAAACTGCTGGCCCAAATTGCCCAGCCCAGCGTGGCGCTGGTCAACAACGCCCAGCGTGAGCACCAGGAGTTCATGCTCAGCGTGCGGGCGGTGGCCGAGGAAAACGGCGCGGTCATCAGCGCACTGCCGGCCACGGGCACGGCGGTGTACCCGGGCGACGACGACTATGCGCCGCTCTGGCAGGCGCTGGCCGGCCCGCGCGCGCAACTGCGCTTCGGCGCCCAGGCCCCGGCTGAGGTGGTCGGCGATGCGCGGTGGCTGGACAACACCGACCCCGGCCCGGATACGGCGCAGCACGGCGGGCACTGGCTGCTGCAACTGCAAACGCCCGCCGGTTCGCTGGCGTGCAAGCTCTACGCCGCTGGCGCGCACAACGTGCGCAATGCGCTTGCCGCGTCGTCCGCCGCGCTGGCTGCGGGCGCTCCGCTGCAGGCCATCGCCGCCGGGTTGCAGGCTTTCCGGCCAGTCGCCGGTCGCTCGCAGACCAGCCGGTTGCGGCTGGACGGCCGGCCCGTGACGCTGGTCAACGACAGCTACAACGCCAACCCCGACTCGGTGCGTGCCGCGATCTCGCTGCTGCTCACGCTGCCGGCGCCGCGCGGCCTGATCCTGGGCGACATGGGCGAGGTCGGCGACCAGGGGCCGGCCTTTCACGCCGAGGCCGGCGCGCTGGCCCGCGCCGCGGGCATCGAGGTGTTCTGGACCGCCGGTGCGCAATGCCGCGATGCCGCCCGCGCCTACGGCGCCGGTGCGCGCCACTTCGAGCAGTCTGCCGATCTGTCTGCCGCGCTGCCCGAACTGCCGGTCTGCGCCTCGCTGCTGGTCAAGGGCTCGCGCTTCATGCGCATGGAGTCGGTGGTCGCCGCGCTGCAACAGCGCAGTGCCGCCCAGCAGGCGGGGGTGCAGCATGCTGCTTAGCCTGTCGAGTCCGTGGAGGCGCAGCATGCTGCTCAGCCTGTCGAGTCGGTGGAGGCGCCATGCTGCTTAGCCTGTCGCAGTGGTTGCTGGTCCAGTTCCCCGAATGGGGTTTTCTGCGCGTCTTCCAGTACCTGACCTTCCGCGCGGTGATGTCGGCGCTGACGGCCTTGCTGATCGGTCTGTCGATGGGGCCGTGGGTGATCAAGAAGCTCACCGAGCTCAAGATCGGCCAGCCGATCCGCGACTACGGCCTGCAATCGCACCTGGTCAAGCGCGGCACGCCCACCATGGGTGGGGTGCTGATCCTGCTTGGCATCGGTGTGGCCACGCTGCTGTGGTTCGACTGGAGCAACCGCTTTGTCTGGGTGGTGATGCTGGTGACCTTCGGCTTTGGCGCGGTGGGCTGGATCGATGACTGGCGCAAGGTGGTCAACAAGGACCCCGAGGGCATGCGCTCACGCGAGAAGTTCTTCTGGCAATCGCTGATCGGCCTGGTGGCGGCGCTCTACCTGGCCTTCTCTGTTTCGGAGACCACCAACCTGCGGGTGCTGGAGCTGTTTGTGCGCTGGGTGCAGAGCGGGTTCTCCAACGACCTGCCGCCCAAGGCCGACCTGATGCTGCCGTTTTTCAAGACGGTGAGCTACCCGCTGGGGGTGTTCGGCTTCATCTCGCTGACCTACTTTGTGATCGTCGGCGCCAGCAACGCCGTCAACTTCACCGACGGGCTCGACGGCCTGGCCATCATGCCGGTGGTGCTGGTGGGCTCGGCGCTGGGCATCTTTGCCTATGTCGTGGGCAATGCGGTCTACAGCAAGTACCTGCTGTTCCCGCACATCCCCGGGGCCGGTGAGGTGCTGATCTTCTGCGGCGCGCTGGCCGGTGCGGGCTTGGCGTTCTTGTGGTTCAACGCGCACCCGGCCCAGGTCTTCATGGGCGACGTGGGCGCGTTGTCGCTGGGTGGCGGCCTGGGCACAGTGGCGGTGATCACCCGGCAGGAGATCGTGCTCGGCATCATGGGCGGCGTGTTTGTCGCCGAGGTGTTGTCGGTGATGCTGCAGGTGATCTGGTTCAAGTACACCAAGAAAAAGACCGGCGTCGGCCGGCGCATCTTCAAGATGTCGCCCCTGCACCACCACTTCGAGAAGAGCGGCTGGACCGAAACCCAGGTGGTGATCCGGTTCTGGATCATCACGATGCTGTTGTGCCTTGTGGGGCTGGCCAGCCTCAAACTCCGGTAATGGTCCCCACGCTCACGCCGTTCGCTGCCTGCGGGCTTGCAAGCCCGCAGGCGTTCATCAGCCACTCGCGAGCCCGCAGGGGCTCGCTCGGCGCCGATTCACCCCCCCAAGGGGGCGCGCAGCCCGCTGGCGGGCCGAGACCGGACACAGGCAGTTCCTGCGGACTGCCCGTGCCTGCCGAAGGCCATCGGCCTCTGGTCGATGGCGGCCCGGCGCTGGCTTCATCGCCGTACCAAGACCTTCCCGTGCTGGTGTTGGGCCTGGGTGAGTCCGGCCTGGCGATGGCGCGTTGGTGTGGCCGTTTCGGTGCGCGGGTGCAGGTGTGGGATTCGCGGGACAACCCGCCGCAGGCTGCAGCGTTGCGGGTAGCGGTGCCTGGCGCCGTGCTGTTGTCGGGTCCGCTCAGCGTCAGCCACCTGGCGGGGGTCAAGTTGCTGCTCAAGAGCCCCGGCCTGGCGCCCGGCGATGCGCGCATCGCGCCGCTGCTCCACGCTGCCCGCGCCGCCGGCATCAAAGTGGCCGGCGAGCTTGAGCTGTTCGCCCTGGCGCTGGCTGATCTGAAGGTTGAGCGGGGTTACGTGCCCAGGGTGCTGGCCATCACCGGCACCAACGGCAAGACCACCACCACCGCGATGTGCGCGCTGCTGGTGGCCCGCTGTGGCCTGCGGGTGGCGGCGGCCGGCAACATCGGCCCGACGATGCTCGCCACGCTGGCCGATGCGCTGGACCGGGAGCCGGTGGCGGTTCAGCGCCCCGTGACCGCTGAGCCGGTCAGCACCCCAGCCGCGCTGCCGCCTCAAGCGCCGGTGTTCGCCGTGCTGCCCCAAGTCTGGGTGCTGGAGTTGTCCAGCTTCCAGCTCGACGGCGTGCAGGGCTTTGAGCCCGATGCCGCAACCGTGCTCAACATCACCCAGGACCACCTGGACTGGCACGGCACGATGGACGCCTACGCCGCGGCCAAGGCGCGCATCTTTGGCGCCCAGACCACTTTAGTGATCAACCGCGATGACCTGCGCTGCGAAGCCCTGGTGCCAGCACCGTTGCTGGCCAAGGGCGGACGCGGCCGGCCTGCGCGTTCGGTCGGACCCAAGGTGGTCCGATTTGGCCTGGACGCTCCACAGCATCCGGGCGACTTTGGCCTGGTGGTCGAGAACGGCATGGCCTGGCTGGTGCGGGCCCGTGAGGTGGACGAGACGGTCAAGCCACGCCAGGACGGGGCCGACGAGATCTTGCTGCAGCGCTTGATGCCCGCCGACGCGCTGCGGGTGCGCGGCCGCCACAACGCCGCCAACGCGCTGGCCGCGCTGGCGCTGGCCTCGGCGATCGGCTGCCCGCTCAACGCGCTGCTGCACGGCCTGCGTGAGTACGCTGGCGAGCCGCACCGGGTCGAATTCATCGCCCGTGTCGGCGAGGTCGATGCCTACGACGACAGCAAGGGCACCAATGTCGGCGCCACCGTGGCCGCGCTGCTCGGCCTGGGGGCTGACCAGGCACCGGCCCGGCTGGTGGTTATCCTGGGCGGCGACGGCAAGGGGCAGGACTTTGCGCCGCTGGCCGGCCCGGTGGCCCGGTTTGCCCGCGCGGTGGCCTTGATCGGGCGCGACGCCGGTGTCATCGACGCGGTGCTGGCGGCCGACCTGGCGGCCGCAGCGGTGCCGCGCCAAACCCACGCCAGCCTGCAGGCGGCTGTAGCCTGGTGCTACGCCCAAGCCCGAGCCGGCGACGCCGTGTTGCTCAGCCCGGCCTGCGCCAGTCTGGACATGTTCCGCAACTACGGCCACCGCGCCGAGGTGTTTGTCGCCGCCGTGCAAGCCCACGCCGCCGAACATGGGGAGGCCGTGCTGTGAGCGCTGCAAGCCCGCCCGTCCCGCGCACCGGCCTGGCCGCACTCTGGGCCCGCCTGCGTCCCGCTGCAAGCGAGCCTGCAGGCAACCTGCCGATCGGCAACTGGAGAGGCGCGAGCAGCGGCCAGTCCGTCCGCATCGCCGGGTTTGACCAGGCGCTGGTGTGGTGCGTGGTCGCGCTGCTGGCGCTGGGTTTGGTGATGGTGTATTCGGCCAGCGTGGCCTTGCCCGACAGCCCCAAATACGCCCGTTACTCGCCCACCTTCTTCCTGGGCCGGCATGCACTGTCGCTGGCGATCTCGTTTGTTGCGGCCTTGCTGGCGGTGCAGGTGCCGATCAGTGTCTGGGAGAAATGGGCACCCAGGTTGTTTGTGGTCTCGCTGCTGCTGCTGGCGGTGGTGCTGATTCCGCATGTGGGCAAGGGCGTCAACGGCGCCCGCCGCTGGCTGCCGCTGGGGGTGATGAACTTCCAGCCGAGCGAGCTGGCCAAGCTGGCGATCACGATGTATGCCGCCAGCTACATGGTGCGCAAGATGGAGCTCAAGGAGCGCTTTTTTCAGGCGGTCTGGCCGATGTCGCTGGCGCTGGCCTTCACCGGCGTGCTGCTGTTGGCCGAGCCCGACATGGGCGCGTTTGTCGTCATCGCGGTGATAGCGCTGGGCATCTTGTTTTTGGGGGGCGTCAACGGCCGCATGTTCTTCTTGAGCGTGGCGGTGCTGGTGGCCGCGTTTGGTCTGATGATCGCCACCAGCCCGTTTCGGCGCGCTCGAATCCTGGCCTTCCTCGACCCCTGGGACCCGGTCTACTCGGCCGGCAAGGGTTACCAGCTGACGCACTCGCTGATCGCCTTCGGCCGGGGCGAGGTGACGGGCCAGGGCCTGGGCGGCAGCATCGAGAAACTGCACTACCTGCCCGAGGCCCACACCGACTTCTTGATGGCGGTGATTGGCGAAGAACTCGGTTTCATCGGCGTCGCCGCAGTGATCCTGGCGTTTTTCTGGCTGACCCGCCGAATTTTCGTGATCGGCCGCCAGGCCGTGGCGATGGACCGGGTGTTTGCCGGCCTGATGGCACAAGGCATCGGCATCTGGATCGGCGGCCAGACCTTGATCAACATGGGCGTCAACCTCGGCGCGCTGCCCACCAAAGGCCTGACCCTGCCGCTGCTGAGCTACGGCGGCTCGGCGATCCTGATGAACTTGATCGCCTTGGCCATCGTGGTCCGGGTCGACATTGAGAACCGAACCATGATGCGCGGAGGCCGCGCATGAACGGGCCGACGATGCACCGTATCGGCGGCACGCCGGCGCACAGCGCCGGTGGTCGGCTCCGGCGAAGCCAGAACCGAACCATGATGCGCGGAGGCCGTGCGTGATGCCGCACCTCGTCATCATGGCGGCCGGCACCGGCGGGCACATCATCCCCGGCATCGCGGTGGCGCGTGAGGTGCAGCGGCGCGGCTGGACGGTGAGCTGGCTGGGTACCCAGAGCGGCATGGAAAACAGGCTGGTGCCGCCCACCGGCATCCCGCTCGACACGCTCGGCTTCAGCGGCCTGCGCGGCAAGGGTTGGCTGCACACGCTCACCGGCGGCCTGCGGCTGCTCAAGGCCTTTTGGGATTCGGCCGCCATCCTGCGCCGGCGCGGCGCCGATGCGGTGCTGGGCATGGGCGGTTATGTGTGCTTCCCGGGCGGGCTGATGGCCGGCCTGCTGCGCAAGCCGCTGCTGCTGGTCAACGCCGATGCCGCCTTGCTGCTGTCGAACAAGGCTTTGTTGCGGGTGGCGCGACGGGTGGCCTTTGGCTTTGACGGCCCGGCAGCGCAGATCAAGCAGGGTGTTGTCACCGGCAACCCGGTCCGTGCCGAGATCGAAGCCCTGCCCGCGCCGGATCAGCGCTTCGCAGGCCGCAGCGGCCCGCTTCGCTTGCTGGTGGTGGGTGGCAGCCTGGGTGCACAGGTGCTCAACACCACCGTGCCCGCCGCGCTGGCGCTGCTGCCGACCGAGTCCCGCCCCAGCGTCGTGCACCAGACCGGCAGCGCCCAGCTCGACGCAGTGCGCCAGGCCTACGCCCAGGCCGGCATGACCGCCGAAGTGCTGCCCTTCATAGCCGACATGGCCCGGCGCCTGGCCGACTGCGACCTCATCGTTTGCCGCGCCGGCGCGGTCACGGTCAGTGAGCTGTGTGCCGCCGGCGTGCCCAGCCTGCTGGTGCCGCTGGTGGTCAGCACCACCGCGCACCAGCGCGACAACGCCCAGTACCTCGCCGCACGCGGCGCAGCGCTGCACCTGCCGCAGACTGCGCTGAGCCCGGCGTCCCTGGCTGCAGCGCTGCAATCCCTGGACCGCACAGCGCTGCTGAAGATGGCCCGGAACGCGCGCGCCCTGTCCAAGCCGAAAGCCGCAGCCCGCGTCGCGGACGAAATTGAAATGCTGCTGAGCACGCCATGAAACACGCCGTCAAGCGCATCCATTTCGTCGGCATCGGTGGTGCCGGCATGAGCGGCATCGCCGAGATCCTGCACAACCTGGGCTACGCTGTCTCGGGCTCGGACCTGTCCGACAGCGCCACCTCGCGCCGCCTGGGTGAGCTGGGCATCCGGGTCTTCATCGGCCATGCGGCCAGCAACATCGGCGACGCCCAGGCCGTGGTCACCTCCACGGCCGTACAGGGCGACAACCCCGAGGTGCTGGCGGCCCGTGCCCGGCGCATTCCGCTGGTGCCGCGCGCGGTGATGCTGGCCGAGTTGATGCGGCTCAAGTCGGGCATCGCGATTGCCGGCACCCACGGCAAGACCACCACCACCTCGCTGGTCACCAGCATCCTGGCCGAGGCCGGGCTGGACCCGACTTTCGTGATCGGCGGCAAGCTCAATTCGGCGGGCGCCAATTCCCGCCTCGGCTCGGGTGACTACATCGTGGTCGAGGCCGACGAGAGCGACGCGTCCTTCCTGAACCTGATGCCGGTGATGAGTGTGGTCACCAACATCGACGCTGACCACATGGACACCTACGGCCACGACTTTGCGCGGCTCAAGGCGGCGTTTGTCGAGTTTGTGCACCGCATGCCGTTTTACGGCGCAGCCGTGGTCTGCGGCGACGACCCGGGCGTGCGCTCCATCTTGCCGATGCTGTCGCGGCCGGTGATCACCTACGGACTGGGCGAGGACGTGCAGGTGCGGGCGGTCCAGGTCCAGGCCATGCCCGGCGGCCAGATGCGGTTTGTGTGCCAGCGCCGCAATGGCAGCGTGATGCCCGACCTGGCGATCACGCTGAACCTGCCGGGCGAGCACAACGTGCGCAACGCGCTGGCCGCGATCGCGGTGGCGACTGAGCTGGAGCTGCCCGACGGCCCGATAGTCGCTGCGCTGGCCGCTTTTGCGGGTGTCGGCCGGCGCTTCCAGCGCTATGGCGATCTGCCGGCGTCCGACCAGAACGGCGGCGGTGAATTCACCCTGATCGACGACTACGGTCACCACCCGGTGGAGATGGCGGCGGTGATCGCAGCGGCTCGGGGTGCGTTTCCGGGCCGGCGTCTGGTGCTGGCGTTTCAGCCGCACCGCTACACCCGCACCCGGGACTGCTTCGAAGACTTCGTCAAGGTGATGGGCACCGCCGACGCGGTGCTGCTGACCGAGGTCTACGCCGCCGGCGAAGCGCCCATCGTCGCTGCCGACGGCCGGGCGCTGGCGCGCGCCCTGCGGGTGGCCGGCAAGCTCGATCCGATTTTTGTCGACAGCGTGACCGACCTGCCGGACGCCATCGTGCAGCAGGCCCGGGGTGGTGATGTGGTGATCGCCATGGGCGCCGGCACCATCGGCGCGGTGCCGGGCAAGGTGCTGGAGAAGTTCTTGGGGGAGCTGGCATGAGCACGGATCGGAGGGTAACGGGTCAGGTGCCGGGCCGCTCCCAAGCTGGCCCGTATCCCCTGGGGGGATTGGCCGACGGTTTCGTCGGACGAGGGGCTGAGAGTTTCGGCAAGGTCGCGGTGCTGATGGGCGGTAGCAGCGCCGAGCGCGAGATTTCGCTGATGTCGGGCAACGGCGTGTTGGCCGCGTTGCTGAGCCAGGGGGTGGATGCGCAGGCGTTTGACCCGGCGCAACGTGACCTGGGCGAACTCAAGCGCGAGGGCTTCGAGCGGGTCTTCATCGCACTGCATGGCCGGCACGGCGAGGACGGCACGGTGCAGGGCGCGCTGGAGTTGCTGGGCATCCCCTACACCGGATCGGGCGTGATGGCCTCGGCGATTGCGATGGACAAGACCATGACCAAGCGGGTCTGGCTGGCGTCTCGGCTGCCCACACCCCGTTTTGTGCTGCTCGACGCCGACGACCAGGCCCGCGAGCGGTTGCGCGCCGTGCCCGACGACCTGGGCCTGCCCCTGATCGTCAAGCCGCCGCGCGAGGGCTCGTCGATCGGCATCACCAAGGTGGCGGGTTACTCCGACATCGCCGCTGCGGTGCAGTTGGCCGCCCGGTACGACCCCGATGTGCTGTGCGAGGAGTTCATCCAGGGCGACGAAGTCACCTGCCCGGTGCTGGGTGCTGGCCCCAGCGCCACCGCCTTGCCAGTGGTGCTGATCAACGCCCCTGAGGGCAAGTACGACTACCAGCACAAGTACTTCACCGACGACACTTCGTACCTGTGTCCCAGCGGCCTCCCCAGCGACGAAGAACGTGAGATCCAGCGCATCGTCGTCGCTGCGTACCGGGCGCTCGGTTGTCGGGGGTGGGGGCGCGCCGACCTGATGATCCGCGCCACCGACCGCAAGCCTTTCTTGCTGGAGATGAACACCTCACCCGGCATGACGGGCCACTCGCTGGTACCGATGTCGGCCCGCGCGGCCGGATTGTCTTACGAGGCTTTGTGCCTCTACCTGCTGTCCACCGCCTCGCTCGACAGCGGCTTGCCCCCAGCCGGGCCCCAGGCCTGACCGACCATGGCCCGCGCTGCAGCCCTCAACCCCGCGCTCAGCCTGCCGGCTGACGTGCGCCTGATGCAGGCCACCGCCAATGCGGTGTTTCTGCTGGCGGGGCTGGCGCTGTGTGTGGTGGTGCTGTGGTGGGCCGCACGCCTGCCGCTGTTGGCCATCCGCGCGATCCGGGTCGAGGGCGAGGTGCAGCGCAACAGCGAAAGCACCATCCGCGCCAATGCCGCGCACCGGCTGACCGGAAGCTTCATCACGATGGACCTGCAAAAGAGCCGCGCCGCCTTCGAGTCCGTGCCCTGGGTGCGGCGTGCCGTGGTGCGCAAGGTCTGGCCGATGAAGCTGTCGGTTCAGCTCGAAGAGCACCGCCCGGTGGCACTCTGGGCGATGGCCGACGGCAATGACCGCCTGGTCAACAGCTTTGGCGAAGTCTTCGAGGCCAATGTCGGCGATGTCGAGGACGACGAACTGCCGCGCCTGGCCGGCCCGGAGGGCAGCGCGCCGCTGATGCTGGCGATGCAGCGCCGGCTGCAGCCGGTGCTGGCACCGCTGGGCGCAGGCGACATGGCCCAGCTCACGCTGTCGGCTCGCGGCTCATGGCGGATCGAGTTGGACAAGGGCGCGGCCATTGAGCTCGGCCGGGGCAGCGAGGACGAGGTGCTGGCCCGCACCGAGCATTTTGTACGCACGCTGCCCCGGGTGGTGGCCAAGTACCAGCGGCCGCTGGAGTCGGCCGACCTGCGCCACACCGACGGCTTTGCGCTTCGACTCAAGGGCGTTGTCACCAACGTACCGGCGGTCGCTGCGCGCAAGCGCTGAACCCCGCCTCGCACCGATAGCCGCACGACACCAGCAGGACACCAGAAAACCATGGCCAAGGAATACAAGGATCTCATCGTCGGGCTCGACATCGGCACCGCCAAGGTGATGGCGGTGGCGGCCGAGGTGCTGCCCAACGGCGAGCTGCGGCTGGCCGGGCTGGGTGTGGCCTCGACCCACGGCCTCAAGCGCGGCGTGGTGGTCAACATCGACGCCACCGTGCAAAGCATCCAGGCCGCGCTCAAAGAGGCCGAGATGATGGCCGCCTGCAAGATCGAGCGGGTCTACACCGGCATCACCGGCAGCCACATCCGAGGCCAGAACTCGACCGGCATGGTGATCGTGCGCGACAACCGCGAGGTCACGCCGGCGGACGTGCACCGGGTGGTCGAGACCGCCAAGGCCATCAACATCCCGAACGATCAACGGCTTTTGCTGGTCGAGCCGCAAGAGTTCGTGATCGACGGCAACGAGATCAAGGAGCCGGTCGGCATGAGCGGCAGCCGGCTCGAGGTCAAGGTCCACATCGTCACCGGTGCACAGAGTGCGGCCGAGAACATCCTCAAGTGCGTGCGGCGCTGCGGCCTGGAGGTGGACCGGCTGGTGCTCAACCCCAGCGCCAGTGCGGCGGCGGTGCTGACCGAAGACGAAAAAATGCTGGGTGTGGCGCTGGTCGACATCGGCGCCGGCACCACCGACGTGAGCATCTTCACCGAAGGCTCGATCCGCCACACCGCCGTGATTCCGATTGCCGGCGACCTGATCACCAGCGACATCGCGATGGCGCTGCGCACGCCGACCAAGGACGCCGAGGAGATCAAGGTCGAGTACGGCGTGGCCAAGCAGATGCTGGCCGACCCGAGTGAAAACCTGGAGGTGCCCGGCCTGGGCGACCGCGCACCGCGCCTGCTCAGCCGCCAGGCGTTGGCCGGCGTGATCGAGCCGAGGGTCGAGGAGATCTACTCGCTGGTGCACCAGGTGATCCGCGAGTCCGGCTACGAGGAGTTGCTGTCGTCGGGCATCGTCATCACCGGTGGGTCGGCAGTGATGCCCGGCATGGTCGAGCTGGGCGAAGACATCTTCTTGAAGCCGGTCAGGAAGGGCTTGCCGCTCTACCACGGCCCGCTGTTCGACATGGTGGCCAACCCCCGGTCGGCCACCGTGATGGGCCTGCTCGAAGAAGCCCGGCTGGCGCGCGCCCGCGGCCAGAAGGTGGCGCAGCAGGCGGGCTCGGTGCAGACCTTGATGGGCCGCGCCAAAGATTGGTTTTTAGGTAATTTTTAAGGCCGCAGAGATGTTCTGCTTTTCGATGTTTGCTTTCGAGGCTGCGCAGTCTGGTGGCCCACAACAGGCGCCCCAAGGCGTCGATTTTCCGGTTTGACCCCCCTTCATTGGCAACTGCTTGACGACGACACAGGAGAGATTCACATGCCTATCGAGATGATCGAACAATTCGACCAGGGTACCCGCATCAAGGTGGTGGGCGTGGGCGGCGGCGGCAGCAATGCCGTCGAGCACATGATCAGCCAAGGCGTGCAAGGCGTTGAGTTTGTCTGCGCCAACACCGATGCGCAGGCCCTCAACCGCAGCAGCGCCCATGCGCTGATCCAGCTCGGTGCAAACGGCCTGGGCGCCGGTGGCAAACCCGAAACGGGCAAGGCCGCGGCCGAAGAAGCCGAAGCCCGGGTGCGCGCCAGCCTGGAGGGCGCGCACATGGTCTTCATCACCGCCGGCATGGGCGGTGGCACCGGCACCGGAGCGGCGCCCATCGTCGCCCGGGTGGCCAAGGAGATGGGCATCCTGACGGTGGGTGTGGTGACCAAGCCCTTCGAGTTTGAAGGCCAGCGCCGCATGAAGCAGGCCGACGCCGGCACGGCCGAGCTTGAGGCCAATGTCGACAGCCTGATCGTGGTGCTCAACGAAAAGCTGCTCGAAGTGCTGGGCGACGACGTGACGCAAGACCAGGCCTTTGCACACGCCAACGACGTGCTCAAGAACGCGGTGGGCGGCATCAGCGACATCATCCACATGCACGGCCTGGTCAACGTCGACTTTGAGGACGTCAAGACGGTGATGAGCGAGCCCGGCAAGGCGATGATGGGCACGGCAAGCGCCGGCGGCCCGGACCGCGCCAAGAAGGCGGCCGATGCGGCCGTGGCCTGCCCGCTGCTTGAAGGCATCGACCTGTCGGGTGCACGCGGTGTGCTGGTGCTGATCGCGGCCAGCAAGGCCAACTTCAAGCTGAGCGAAAGCAAGGCGGCGATGAACACCATCCGCCGCTACGCCGCCGAGGACGCCCACGTCATCTTTGGCGCCGCCTACGACGAGACCCTGGGCGACCAGCTGCGCGTCACGGTGATCGCCACCGGCCTGTCACGCAGCCGGGTCCCGGTGGCACCGCTGACGGTGGTGCAGCCCAGCCCGCAGGTCGGCCAGCGCACCGGCACCGACAACCTGCCGATCCTCAACCATGTGCTGGGTGGCATGGCGGGGGGTCACCCAGGCGGCGCCGGCCATGACTACAGCAACCTCAGCACGCCCAGCGTCTGGCGCTCGGCCCGCATCCAGGCGTCGGCCAAGGTCGAGGCGCTGTCGTCCAACGGCATGGACGAGATCGAGATCCCGGCCTTTTTGCGCAAGCAAGCTGACTGAGGACATGCGGGCCTGCCTGCGCAGGCCCAAATGCGCCCAAATGCCTCAGGAAGGGTCCGGGCTCGGCGAGGGCGCGGCCTGCAAGGCGACTGAGCCGCTGCGGGCCTGCCTGAACAGGCCTGAGCGGTGCGGGGCGGGCGCGCTGGCGCGGCTTCGGCCAAAATAGTGACCATGCTCCAGCAACGCAGTATCCAGTCGCTCACCCGCGCCGTCGGCGTGGGCATGCACAGCGGCCAGAAGGTTGAGCTGACCCTCAAGCCGGCGCCGCCCGACACCGGCATCGTGTTCCGCCGGGTTGACTTGGCGGTGCCGGTGGACATTCCGGTGCGCTTTGATTCGGTCAGCGACACCCGGATGGCCTCGACCATCTCGGTGGGCGGCGACCCGGGTGCGCCCAAGGTGCAGACCATCGAGCATTTCATGTCGGCCTGCTGTGGCCTGGGGATTGACAACCTGATCGTCGACATCACGGCTGACGAGGTGCCGATCCTCGACGGCTCGGCGGCCAGCTTTGTATTTTTGCTGCAGAGTGCGGGCATTGCGTTGCAAGACGCGCCCAAGCGCTTCTTGCGGGTGCTGGAGACCGTAGAGGTTCGCCAGGGTGAAGGTCGGCGCCTGATGTGGGCCCGGCTGGAGCCTTACCACGGCTTCAAGCTGAGTTTCGAGATCGACTTCGACCACCCGGCGGTTGACGCCACCGGCCAGCGTGTCAGCTTCGACATGGGCTCGGGCCGCTACAAGCGCGACATTGCACGCGCCCGAACCTTCGGCTTTTCCAAGGATGTCGAGGCGATGCGCTCACGCGGCCTGACGCTGGGTGGCAGCATGGACAACGCCATCGTGGTCGATGACTCGCGGGTGCTCAATGCGGGCGGCTTGCGCTACGACGACGAGTTTGCCAAGCACAAGATCCTCGACGCCATCGGCGATCTCTACAACGCAGGCCATCCGATGCTGGCGCACTACACCGGCTTCAAGAGCGGCCATGCGCTGAACAACCTGCTGCTGCGTGAGCTGCTGTCGCGGCCTGCGGCCTGGGAGATGGTCAGCTTCGACAATGCAGCGCAGGCGCCGGCTGGTTTTGCCGACCTGGCGCCAGCTTGGTAACCACCGAGTCGACATGACAGCCCCCAAGACACCTGCGGTGTCGGCCCCCCGAGGGGGCGTGGCCGCCTTGGGGCGGCTCGGCGGCGGCCTGGCCCCATGCTGATCTTCCGCCTGGTCTTTGGCCTCTTGCTGCTGGGCTGCGTGCTGTGCTTTGCGATGGGCGTGGGCACGGGCGACAGGGTGTGGCAGCGGCGCGGTGTGGTGATCCTGAAATGGGCACTGATCGCGGCAGCGGGATTTTTTGGCGTTTTGATCCTCGAACGCCTGGTGGTGATGCTGTAGCCTCATCGGGATGAAGGTTCTGTTCTGGATTTCGGGTGTGCTGGCTGTGATGCTGGCCGTGCCCGCGCTGTTTTTCTTTGCCCTGCACCTGTCCACCGGCGAGCCGGTGCCCCTGGTCCGCGCCAAGGCGCTCTACCGCTGGGTGGTGGTGGTGGTGCTGGGCACCTTCAACATCGTCATCTTCACCCGCGTCTTCGAGGGTCTGCGCGCGATCTGGTGAGGGGGCCGCCCAGTCGTCCGGGCGATAAGCGGTCATGCCGACTTGGGCCGGTTCGCAGGTCACGCCCGGCTGAGGCCGCAGCCGCAGCGCCGCACGCGCCCGCTCAGTAGGTTCGGCCGGCCTTGAACTGGGCGTGGCTGCGCGGGGTGTTGGCGCCGACCAGGGCCTCAAAGCTGCGACCGGCATGGGCGTGGGTGATCGCCAGGCCCAGCGCGTCGGCAGCGTCCTTGCCGGGCGGCCCGGGCAACTTGAGCAGCCGCATCACCATCTGCTGGATCTGACCCTTGCTCGCCAGGCCGTGGCCGACCACCGCCTTTTTCATCTGCAGCGCGGTGTATTCAGCCACCGGCAAGTCGTCGCTGACCAGCGCGGCCAGTGCCGCGCCCCGGGCTTGGCCCAGCAGCAGGGTGCTCTGCGGGTTGACGTTGACAAATACGATCTCGACCGATGCCGATTGCGGCTGGTAGCGCCGCTTGACCTCGGCCACGCCCTCGTAGATCAGCTTGATGCGGCCGGGCAGGTTGCCGCGCGCCAGCTCCAGCGTGCTGATCGTGCCACTGGCGATGTACCGCAGGGTCGAGCCTTCGATGTCGATGACGCCGAACCCGGTGCGTTGCAGGCCGGGGTCGATGCCGAGGATGCGCGTCATGGCTTGTGTTTAGGGCTTGAGCTGAAAGTACCAGCGCACCGAATGGAAAAACACCGGCGCGGCAAAGCACAGCGGCGCCACCCGGTCGAGCAGGCCGACCGCACCGGTGACCGAGGAGGTATTGCCCCAGACCCTGACGCCGGCGTCTTTCTTGAGCGCGCTCATCACAAACTCGCCCAAGGTACCGGCGGCGGCGGCAAGGGCCGCCATTGCCAGCGCTTGCTCGGCCTTGAACGGCGTGATCCAGAACAGCGCCGCACCCAGCAAGGAGGCGGCCAGCGTGCCCAGCGCCCAGGCGCGGTACGAAAACGACCGGTCGATATGGCGTGCCACCGGGCGCCGCCGCAAGCGCCGGCTGGCCGCCGTCTGGGCGATCTTGGCCACTGTCACCACCATCACCAGGTAAAACAGCAGGAACGCACCACGGCCCTGGTTGTTCGGAAAGTCCAGCAGCACCAGCGCCGGCGCATGCGACAAACCGTAGACGCAGACCATGATGCCCCACTGGATCTTGGCATTGCGCTCCAGAAACCGCTCGGGGTCGCCCGCCAGTGCGCTGACGACCGGGATTGCCAAGAAGACGTAGACCGGGATGAACACCGAAAACAGATCGAAGTTGCGGTTCGCCAGCAGCAGGTACTGCAGCGGCAATACCAAGAAAAACGCCAGCAGCAGGCTGCGGTGGTCACCGCGCCGGGTCTTGAGCAGGGTGATGTACTCGCGCAGCGCCAGAAACGAGATCGCGCCAAACAGCAAAGTGGCGCCGCCCGGCCCCGAGATCCAGGCCGCCCAGAACACCACCGCTCCGATCCAGGTGGCGCGCAGCTCACGCTTGAAGCGCTGGTGCCTGTCCTCTTGCACGACGCTGCGTTCACGCAGCGCGCGAAGCGCGCCGCCGGCAGTGACCAGCAACAGCCAGCCGAACAGGGTCACGAACAGCAGTTGCACCTGCTGATCGGCGCTCAGGCCCAGCAGCCAGGCGCCGAGGCTTTGCAGCCCCGCGATCATGCGGTGGCCGGCTCGGCTGTGGCGCCGGGCTGCAGTTGCACCACAGCGCGCCGGGCACGCGCCAGAAAGTCAGGTTTGTCCTCGCCCTCGGCCAGCGCGAGCGGCGCGCCAAAGGTGACGGTACACAGGATCGGCACCGGCACCACCTCGCCCTTGGGCATCACCCGCTGCACGTTATCGATCCAGGCGGGAATCAGCTGCACCTGCGGAAACTGCCTGGCCAGGTGGTAGAGCCCGCTCTTGAAGGGCTGGGGTGCGCCCTTGTTGCTGCGGGTGCCCTCGGGAAAGATCACCAGCGAGTCGCCGCTCTTGAGCGCCTCGACCAGCGGCTCCAGCGGGTCTTGGTCGTCGGTTCGCTGGCGGCTGACGTAGACCGCGTTGAACACTTCGCGGGTGATCCAGTGCTTGAAGCGCCCGGCGGTCCAATAGTCACGCGCTGCAATCGGCCGGGTGGTGGCGCGCAGGTCGCTCGGCAGCGCCGCCCAGATCAGCACCCAGTCGAGATGGCTCTGGTGGTTGGCAAAGTAGATGCGCTGCTCGGCCTTGGGCGGGCAACCCTTCCAGTGGCCTTGCGCGCCGGTGATCAAGCGGGCAATCAAGGCGAGCAGCATGCCCATGGACTCGGCGCGGGTCATGGCACACAGTTTAGGTGCTGCGCTGGGCCCGGCCCGTCACTGCGGCCCGCCGCAACGGGCTTACCACGGCGCGGGCTGGCCCCGGCGCGGGCTGGCCGCAGCACCGGCTGGCTACGGCGCGGGCTGGCTGCGCGCGGCGGCGGCAGGTGGGTCTTGAGGCCGCACCAGGTTGGCGCCGCGCTCGATCACAAACTCGGCATCGACCAGTTTGCGGGAGTGGTTCAAGTCGCTCTGCGCGATCAGTACCGACACCGCGCTGCCCTTCAAGCCCGCGATCACCTCGCCCAGGCGCTTGCTGAGTGCTGGTGCCACGCCCTCGAAGGGTTCGTCGAGCAGCAGCAGCCGGGTGCCCACCGCCAGCGCACGGGCCAGCGCCACCAGCTTTTGCTGGCCGCCTGAGAGCAGCAGCGCGCGCCGGCTGCGCATCTCCAGCAGTTCAGGCAACACGCGGTAGATCAGGGCCAGGCGTTCGGCCTCTTTCAGCGATTTGTTGGTCCAGACCGGCACCAGGATGTTTTCTTCAACCGTCAGCTCGGGCACCAGGCCCCGGTCCTCGGGCATGTAGCCGATACCCAGCGCCGCCCTGGCATGCGGTGGCAGCGCAGCCAGGTCTTGGCCATCGAAATGGACGCTGCCCTGGCTGGGGGGCAAGTGGCCCATCACCGAGCGCAGCAGCGTGGTCTTGCCCGCGCCGTTGCGCCCGACCAGGCCGACCATCGTGCCGTCGGCCACCGCCAGTGACAGGCCGCGCAGTGCCACCACAGCGCCTATCGAAACATGCAGACTGTCAATCTTGAGCATGGCGGGTGTCTCGGGGTGTCGGCCAGGCGCTCATGCCAGCGCTTCGCCGGTGACGTAGCGGCGCACGTCCTCGTTGGCCAGCGCGGCGGCCGGACTGTCGTCGGCAATGATGCGGCCGGCGTAAAAGGCCACCACCCGGCTGGCGTGGCGCTCAACGATGTCCATGTCGTGCTCCACAAACAGCACCGTGGTCTGGGCCTCATGGCCCAGCGCGGCCATGACGGTGGCCATCATCGGGAACTTCTCCTCCGCCGACACGCCGCTGGTGGGCTCGTCGAGCAGCAGCAATCTGGGGCTGCCGGTAAGTGCCATCGCAATATCGAGCAGCTTGCGCACGCCGCCGGGCAACTCGGCCACCCGGCGCGCGCGGTGCTCGGTCAGGCCAAAGCGCTGCAGCAACTCGTCGGCACGGTCGATCGCCTCGGGCCGGCGCGCCGGCTGCCAAAAGCTGAGCTTCTGGTCATGGCAGGCGCTGGCCACCAGCATGTTGTCCTGCACCGTCAGGTCGCCATAGAGCTGTGGGATCTGGAACGAGCGTGCCACGCCCAAACGGGTGATCGCCCTCGGCGTCAGCGCCGTGATGTCGCGGCCGGCCAGGCAGATGTGGCCTGCATCGGGTTTGAGGTAGCCGGTGATCATGTTGACAAAGGTGGTCTTGCCGGCACCGTTGCTGCCGATCAGGCTGACCCGCTCACCGGCCTGGATGCGCAGCGTGATGTTGGACGCCGCAACCACCGCGCCAAAGCGCTTTTCGAGCCCTTCTGCTTCCAGAATCACGGTCATCGCGTCGGCCCCCGCATCCACAACGAGCCGATGCCCTTGGGCAAGAAGCGGATCACCAGCAACAGAAACAAGCCCAGCGCCAGCTGCCAGGTGTTGGGAAAGTAGGCGCTGGAAAACGACCGCACCACCTCCAGCACCGTGCTGGCGACAAACACCGCAGCCACACTCTGCCAGCCGCCCAGGATGGCGACAAAGACAAACTCGCCCGAGGTGGTCCAGAACGCCATGTTGGGCTCGACATGGCCCAGCGACAACACCGCGAGCGCACCGCCCAGACCGCCGCAAAAAGCGGCGAGGATGAAGTTGATGGTCATCGCGTGGCGCACCGAGCCGCCCAGGTACTCCACCCGCAATTCGTTCTCGCGCACCGCCAGGGTCAGCAATCCGCGAGTCGAGTCGAAGTAGACCCGCGCGGCCAGCGCCATCAGCGTGGCCAGGGTGATCGTCAGCAGGTACATCACAAAACCTACCCGGGCGTCGGGCAGCTTCTGGCCCAGCAAGGTGGGCCGGCCGAGGTTGAAGCCGTCCGAGCCGCCCAGCAGGTTGAGCTTCATCAACAGGCCGTAGGTCACCATCGACAGCGCCAGCGTGAGCATGGCAAAAAAGATGCCCCGGTAGCGCGATAGCAGCGGCGCAAACGGTGCGGCGATCAGCGTGGCCGCCACGCCGCCGCACAGCGCCAGGCCCAGCGCGTCGGTGAACCCCAGTTTGTTGTAGGCCAGCGCTGCGGCATAGCCGCCCAGGGCCAGCACCATGCCCTGGCCAAACGGCACCACACCGCCGCGCATCAGGCCGACGATGCCCAGCGACACCAGGCCGTTGGCAGCCGCCATCGTCAGCAGAAAGGTCAACCACTTGGGCATCCACCAGCCAGCGGTGGCCAGCAGCACCCAGGCCAGCAGCGCCAGCAGCGCAGTGCGGCCGAAGCTGCCCGCCGCAGCAACGGGCCGGGCCGCAGGGGCGGCGGAGGGATCAGTCAGGCCGGCCGACATCGCGTCAGATCTTTCGGGCCTGGATGCGCTGAAACAGGCCTTCGGGCCTGAACATCAGCACGATGGCCATCACCACGTAGACCGAAAACAGCTCGGCCACCGGTGCCAGGTGTACCGCGCAAGACCGCGCTAGGCCGACGATCAGCGCACCGACTGCGGCGCCCTCGATGCTGCCCAGGCCGCCGATGATCACCACCGCAAACGACACGATGATCACGCCCACCGACACCCCGGGTTGCACCGAGATCATCGGCGCGGTGAAGGCCCCGCCGAGTGCGGCCAAGAAGATGCCGACCGAGAACGCGCCCATGTAGATGCGCGACACGTTGACGCCCATGCTGGCCGCAATCTCGGCGCTGTGGATCACCGCCAGCACGATCTTGCCGGTGCGGGTGCGGTTGAGCCCCCACCACACCGCCAGCCCGACGATCAGCGCCAGCCCGACCAGCGCAAAGTCATAGCCGACGTAGGTCTGCACGCCGATGTCCACATTGCCAAACAGCGAGTACGGCGCCGACACGTAATACGGATTGGCGCCCCAGACCAGCTTGGTCACGTCCTCCATGATCAGGAACATGGCGTAGGTCACCAGCACCAGCAGCACCTCGTCGCGGCCGTAGAAAAAGCGCAACAGGCCGCGCTCGGTCAAGGGCGCGACGATGGCCGCCACGGCCACCGCCGCCAGCAACATGGCCACCAGCGACAGCCCCGGCGCCCACTTCATGCTGGCGGCCCAGCCGACAAAGCTCGCCGCCGCGTAAGCCCCCAGCGCGTAGAAGCTGCCGTGTGCGATGTTGAGGATCTTGAGCACACCGAACACCAGCGTGAGCCCGAGCGCGACGATGAACAGCCAGGACGCGTAGGTCAAGCCGTCGATGAGGATGGTCAGGAAGCCGGCCATGGGGTGTGCTTGATGGAGTGGGTCAGCGCGGGGTCAGGGCGGGGTCAGCGCGGGGTCAGGCAGCCGTCACGGACAACCTTTGGCGCCCGGGAAGCCGGCCTTGATCCACTCCTCTGCCTTCATGTTGGCCGGCGGGTTGACGCAGTCGGCGGGGAAGCGCTGGATGTCGTCGAGCATCACCATCTTCTTGGCCGCGTCATAGCGGGTCTTGCCGATCGCGGTGTCTTGCACCGCCTGGTGGCCGTCACCCAGGGCCAGGCGGATCCTGCCGGCCGGCGACTCCCACTCCGAACCCTTCAGCGCAGCCACCAGTTGCTCGCCGCTGGGCTTTTTGCCACCGTTGGCGGCCATCGCCTTTTCAGCCGCCAATTTCAGGCCCAGCAGGCTTTGCACCATGCGGTACGGGGCTTGCACGGGATAGACGCCGTAGGCCTTGCTGTAGAGGTCCCACCACCAATCATTGAGCGCCGACTTGGGCGCCATCAGGCCGTAGGCGCCACGCGCGCCCAGGATCACGCCGTCGGGCATCTTGTCGCCCAGGCCGGGCAACACATGGTCACCGGCGGAAAAGACCACCTGCGTCTTCTTGAACAGGCCCCGCGGGGCGGCCTGCAGGATGAAGGCTTGCAAGTCGCCGCCCCACAGGCTGCTGTGGGTCACGTCAGCCGGCTTGGCCATCAGCGCCGAGATCTCGGTGCCGTACTGGCCGGCGCCGAACTTGGGCAACTGGTCTTCGCCCGGCTTGGCGCTGGGGAACAGCTTTTCCATCGACAGTGTGAAGTCTTTCTTCGAGTCCTGGCCCCAGGCGTAGTCCTGGTTGATCAGGTTGAAGGTATCGACCTTGATCTTGCGTGCGGCCAAGTAGCGCACCAGCGCCACGTTGTCCATCGCGCCGTGGCTGGCGGTGCGAAAGACATAGTTGTACTTGTTGTCTTCGAAGATGCGCGGCGTGCCGCAGTCATAGAGGATCAAGAACTTCTTCATCTCCTCGGCTGCCGGCGCCACCGCCAGGCAGTCGCCCGAGCCGACATAGCCCACCACCGCATCCACCTTCTCGCGGTCGTACAGGTTGCGCAACTCCTGCACCTGCTTGGTGGCGCCGCCGTTTTCATCGACGTAGACAAACTCCAGCTTCATGCCCCCGAAGCCAGGCTTGTTGTAGGGCGCAGGTGCCGCGCCCTTGTTGAAGGCCTCCAGCAGCACTTTGGCGCCGTTGACGGCCGGGATGCCGAAGCTCTCGGCGGCCTGGCCGGACAAGAAACTGACGATGCCGACCTTGAAGGTCTCCTGGGCCTGCGCATGCGCTGGCAGGGTCGCAGCGGCGAGGCACAGCGCGGCGGCGCTGGCCAGCAGGGTGGCGCGATGACGCGGGACGGTGTAGGGAATGTGCATGGTCGTGCTCCATAAAAAGCGCCCTGGCCGGGCGTGACTCGGGAGCCGCCAGATCCACTTCGGCCCCAAGCCCTGATTTTGACGTGAGCGCGCTGCGGTGGGAACCCGGCAAAGCCCGCGCCCGGCCTGTCCGGTCGGCGACAAGGCTGTTGCATGATGGGCACTTCAAACTGACGCCGCTGCCCCTGCAGCGCCTTGACCATGCATCCTGTTTTTGTCCATGTCCGCGCCCGGCCCCGCCTGGTGGTTGCGTTGTTGCTGGGCCTGCTGGTGGCGCTGCTGGTGCCGGGTGTGTCGAGTGTCGTCACCCGCAGCCTGCTGGGCTGGAACGTGGCCGTGTGGTTCTACCTGGTGCTGGTGGGCGCGATGATGCTCAAGGCCGACCACCACCTGCTGCGGCGCGAGGCCGTGGCCCAGGCCGAGTCGGCGGGCACCGTGCTGGCGATGCTGAGTGCGGCGGCGGTGGCCAGCCTGGTGGGCGTGGTGTTCGAGCTGTCGGCCGCCAAGCTGCCAGGCGCCAGGCACACGCTGCCGCATGTTGCGCTGGCGCTGGTCACCGTGCTGGGCGCCTGGGTGCTGCTGCCCACGATGTTTGCGCTGACCTATGCCAGCCGGTTCTACCACCGGGCCCATGAGCGCCAAGGTCAGGGGCTGAACTTTCCGGGCGCTGATGACGGGTTCCAGCCCGACTACAGCGACTTCTTGTACTTTGCGTTCACCATCGCCGTGGCCTCGCAGACCGCCGATGTCAGCATCACCACCCGCCCGATGCGGCGGCTGGTACTGCTGCAGGCGCTGCTGTCGTTTGGTTTCAACACCGCGATCCTGGCTTTCACGGTCAACCTGGCGGCCAGCATGTTCTGATCGCCTTGCCGGCCGCTCGATCGAACCGGTGGTTCAGGCCTGCGGCCCGGCCGGGGCCGGCGGCGCTGCATCCGTGAGGCCCGGCCCGGCTGCGGCTGCAGCTTGCGGCAGCAGCGCCCGCACCGTGGCGGCAAAGCTGGCCACCTGGATCGGCTTGGCGATGTAGCCATCGCAACCCGCAGCGCGCAGGCGGGCCTCGTCGCCCTTCATCGCGTAGGCGGTGAAGGCCACCACCACGATGCCTTGGGTGGCCGGGTCTTGCTTGAGGCGCTGGGTCAGCGCCAGGCCGTCGGTGCCCGGCATCTGGATGTCCATCAACACCAGGTCGGGCCGGCTGTCGCTGATGCGTGCCAGCGCCTGGTCGGCATCGGCGGCAACCTCGATCGCAAAACCGCCCGCCGACAGCACAAAGCGCGCCAGCTCGATGTTGACCGGGTGGTCGTCGACGATCAGGATGCGTGCGGGGTTCATGACGTGCTCCGGATCGCGTCGGCGGCTTGACCGGTGTCGGTGTCACTGCCCGGTAAGCTGCCCGGTAAGCTGCCCGGTAAGCTGCCCGGCGGGTTGCCAGGCAAGGGAGCCGCCAGGGGTCGCCAGCGGCGCAAGGCGTCGAACAGATCGGTCAGCGCACCGCCGCCCTTGTTGATGATGGCCTGGGCCGAGCGTGACAGGCTGGCGTATTCGTCGTCGGTCAGCACCATGCTGGTCCAGATGAACACGGGGGTGTCGCGCCAGTGCGGCATCCGGCGCAGCGCGTCCAGCGTGGCAAAGCCGTCAAAGCCCGGCATCATCAAGTCCAGAATGATGGCGTCGGGCTGGTGCTGGCCGATGTCGCGCAGCGCCTGCCGGGCGTCGAGCTGGCAGACCCCCTGTGCGCCCGCGCCTTGCAGCGCGCTGCGCATCAGGTCCAGCGCCAGCGGGTCGTCGTCGATCACCAGCACCTGCGGCGTGCGCCCGGCAGGCAACTGCAGCCCGGCGATGGCGGCAAGCACCTCACGCGCATC
>JANYKR010000019.1 GCA_025358155.1 Betaproteobacteria bacterium | reverse complement strand
ATCGTGATGCGCAAAGCATCGACTCGGAGCGCCGTCGCGGCGAAATTGACGACGCCTGGACAGCCCAAGCGGTGGGGCCGCACTGGGTGGCCATCATCCCGGTGCGCATGCCTGAAGCGTGGCCGCTGCTGGATGCGGCCGCCATTCAAACAGCCTCCGGCAATCCAAGCGGCACAATACCTTTGAAGTTGCCCGTTGCAACTGGGCTGGAATCTTTGAAGAATCCTGAAGAGTTGTTGTTTGAGGCGCTTCGAGGCGCAACGGGTCTCTCTGCCGGGCGGCTGAAGGCTTTCTCGCCGGAGGCGCGGCTCCACCGGGTTGCCGAACTCATGACCAGCGACGAACCTTTGCGAGCCCTGCCATCGTTTGTACGCCTGGAGGCTCAACTGAAGCAGATTTTTTTGAACACCTGAGCGATGCTGAATTTCCAGTTACTCGCCACCGAAGGCCACGCCCGCCGTGGCCGCCTCACGCTGAGCCACGGCGTGGTCGAGACGCCGATCTTCATGCCGGTGGGCACCTACGGCACCGTCAAGGGCGTGCTGCCGCAGTCGCTGCACGACATGGGCGCGCAGATCATCCTGGGCAACACCTTCCACCTCTGGCTGCGGCCGGGGCTGGCCGTGATCGATGCCTTCAAGGGGCTGCACGGTTTTGAGGGCTGGCACAAACCGATCCTGACCGATTCGGGTGGCTTACAGGTCTGGAGCCTGGGCGGCGCCGATGGCAAAGGGCGCAAGATCAGCGAAGAAGGTGTGCGCTTTGCTTCGCCAGTCAACGGGGACAAGCTGTTCTTGACGCCCGAGGTCAGCATGCAGGTGCAGACCCGGCTCAACAGCGACATCGTGATGCAGTTCGACGAGTGCACGCCCTACGAGTCTGGTGGCGCGCTGACCACCGAGGCCGAGGCCCGGGCCTCGATGGCGCTGAGCCTGCGCTGGGCCGAGCGTTGCGTGGCGGAGTTCAAGCGGCTGGACAACCCCAACGCGCTGTTTGGCATCGTGCAGGGCGGCATGTTCGAGCCCCTGCGCGAAGAATCGCTTGCTCATCTGGCCGAGCTCGACTTGCCCGGTTACGCGATCGGCGGCGTCAGCGTCGGTGAGCCCAAGGACGAGATGCTTCGCATCATGGCGCACACCCCGCACCGGCTTCCGGCGCACAAACCGCGCTACCTGATGGGCGTGGGCACACCCGAGGATCTGGTCGAAGGCGTGGCCTGCGGGGTCGACATGTTCGACTGCGTGATGCCCACCCGCAACGCCCGCAACGGCCATCTGTTCACCCGCTTTGGCGACCTGCGCATCCGCAACGCCCGCAACAAGACCGACCTGCAACCGATCGACAGCAGCTGCACCTGCCAGGCCTGCGCCACCGGCGTGAGCCGGGCCTATTTGCACCACCTTGAACGCTGCGGTGAGATGCTGGGGCCGATGCTGGCCAGCATCCATAACCTGCACTACTACCTCAACCTGATGCGCGAGATCCGCGAGGCGCTCGATGCCGGTCGCTTTGCGGCTTTCCAGTCCCAATTCAAGGCGGATCGCGCACGCGGCGTCTAGCTGCCCGCATCGCCTACCTCCAACCCGCGCCCGCAGGCCTCCCCGCCCGGCGGCGCCACAACGGATACACGCTCGATGGCGACCACGCCCAAAACCCCGCGAAAAGCGCCAACGCCGGCCGCCCGCGCCACTGCCCAGCCCGCAGCCAAGGCGGCTGCCAAGAAAGCCGGCAAAACCGCCCGCAAGGTCGCGGACCCGCTGGCTGCATCCAGCGCCACGTCAGCAACCGGCTCGACTGCCGTTGTGGCCGCAAAGCCGGCTGCTGGCTCAACCGCTACCCCGGCCGCAGTGAAATCACCTTCGCACAAGCCGCGACAGGCAGCAACACGTGTTGCACCCGCAGCCCCGGCGGCAACGCCCCAGGCCCGGACCGCTGCAGCGCAAAAACCGGCGGTCAAGGCCCCTGCCGCGCCAGCGGTGGACCCGACCCAGGCTGGCGCTGCGTCCATGCCCAAGCGCAGGCCGCTGCGCCAGCCGCCCCGGCCAGCAGCGCCAACTCTGCGGCCAACCCGCGCTGTCGCAGCGCCCGCGTTGGACGACACCGCACAGGCAGTGCTCGCACTGCTGTTGACGGGCACAGCCCCGCCCCAAGCCCCACCAGCTGCTGCAGCCGCACCGGCCCAGGCGCCAAGTGCACGCCCAGCCCCAGCCCTCGCCGCGCCCGCCCCCGCACCCACCGGCCCCGCCAACAGCCGCGTCGCCCTGTTGGACGGCGACCAGCGCTGGCTGAGCTGGCAGCCGGGCCATGCCTGCCCACCCGCACTGCAGCAGGCGGCGGCCGCCCGGCTCGACGCGCAGCAGCGTTTCGCGCCCGATGACGACAGCGCCCTGCCCACGCTGCAACGCCTGGCGGCCGACGCGGGTCAGACATTGCAGATCGACAAGGCCGTGTGGCCGCACTTGGCAGCGCACCGCGATGCGCGCCAGCGCCTGGGCCTGCTGGAGGCGGCCTATCCCCAAGGCCCGGCCAGCGCCGGCCTGGCGGGCCTGTTGCGCTCACCGCTGCCGCCGTACCAGGCCGAGGGCGCCCTGTTTGCGGTGGTTGCCGGCCGGGCCTTGATCGCCGACGAGCGCGGTCTGGGCAAGACGGTGCAGGCGATAGCCGCTGCGGCGCTGTGGCACCGCCACTTTGGCGTGTGCCGGGTGCTGGTGCTGTGCGCTGCCAGCCACCGCAGCGCCTGGCAGCGCGCCTGGCAACGCTTTGCCCCCGAGGCGGCGGTCGACATCACCGGCACGCTGCCCGCGAGCGCCGCCAGTGCAGCCAGTGCCGCCAGCGCGGCCAAGCCTGCCGCCCAGGTGATGGACGGTGGCCTGCACCAGCGGCAGGCGCTGTGGTCCACCGATGTGGCGGTGCGTATCCTCTCGCCCGAGGCGCTGACCAGCGATGCTGCTCACTTGCAACATTGGGCACCCGACCTGATCATCGTTGACGAACCGCAGAACCTGGCACTGCACGCGCAAGACTGGGCAGCGCTGCAGTCGCCCCATGCCCTGGTGCTGTGCGGCGCGCCGCTGGCCGACATGCCCGCACTGATGGACGCCCTGGTCGGCTGGCTCGACACCGAGCGCCTGGGCCCGCTGGCCGCGCTCCACGAGTTGCAGGCCGCCGCCCGCCACGGCACGCCGCTGAGCGAGCCCGATATCGAGCGCCTCACCGCCAGCCTTTCCCGGTTGATGCTGCAGCGCCTGCGCGCCGACCTGGGCGGGCAACTGCCCGCAGTGGTACACAGCGAGCGCTTGCTGATGCTGGCGCCAGACCAGCGCGAAGTGCATGACAACGCGCTGGCCGAGGCCCGGCGCTTGTTGTCGGGCTGGCAGCGCAGCGCCTACCTGGCCGATGCCGACCAGTGGCGCCTGGCGCAAAGCCTGCTCACGATGCAGCAGGCCTGCCACCGCAGCGACCCCACCGGCCCGGACAGCGCGCTGAGCGAAGCCACACTGCAGGCCCTGGCCGGCCAGCTGGCCGACTGGGCCGGCCTGGGCGATGCCGGCCCGCTGCAGGTGGCGGTGCTGTGCGCCACCCCGGCCGACCGCGCGCAGTTGGCCGCCCGACTGCCTGCCAGCCCGGGGCTGGCGCTGTTGCTGCCTGGCGAGCCCCTGCCCGCCGGGCTCGATGCCGTGCTGCAGGCCGGTGTGCCCTGGCGCAGCCGCCGCAGCCCGGCCGGCCCACGCGGCCAGACCGCTGCGGGCCAGCAATGGGTGTACCTGGTGGCACTGGACGGCCTGGATGCCGGGCTGTTCGACACCCTGGCCGAGCGGATGGACCTGCCGCTGGGTCTGAACGACGGCAAGAGCCGGGCCTTTCTGCAGGGCGAACGTCTGAGCACCTGGCTGCAGGCGGTGCAAGCCGCGGTGGCGCGCCTGCCAGCGGCGCAGTCGACCTGAGCCCGCTCCACCCATCACACCAGGCACACCCGCGCCTGCCCGGGCTTGCAGCCCGTCGCAGACTGGCATGCCCGGTCGCCGCGGCCAGCAGCCTGTCGGCCACCGGTTTGACAGGCCGGCACGGGCGGCGATGATGCGGGCCATGTTCACCACGCTGCTGCGGGGATTGATGCAGCTGCTGCGCGGCGCGGTCAGCGCCGTGCTGGCGCTGCTGATCCTGTTCGAAGAATGGGGCTGGGAGCCGCTGCAACGGGCGCTGGCCCGGCTCGGCCAGCTGCCGGTGCTGCGCCAGATCGAACGGCTGATCCTGCGCCTGCCACCGCGAGCCGCGCTGGTGGTGTTCTTGCTGCCGGCCTTGCTGTTGTTGCCGGTCAAGCTGGCGGCGCTGGCGCTGATCGCCCGCGGCAAGCCCTTGCTCGGCACGCTGGTGATCATCGTCGCCAAGCTGGTGGGCACGGCGGTGGTGGCCCGGCTGTTCACGCTGACCCGACCGGCGCTGCTGCAAATGCCCTGGTTTGCCAAGGTCTACCACCGCTGGGTGGGCTGGAAGGCTGCGCTGCTGCTGAGGGTGCGGATGTCCTGGGTCTGGCGCAAGGCCAGCGCCTTCAAGCAGCGGCTGCGTCAACGCTGGGCGGCCTGGCGGCAGGGTCGGCGCCCGACGCCCCGACCGTAGGCCAACGCGGGCCGAGGGCCGGCCGGGCCGCCGCGCAACTGCCCCGGGCAACCGAACAACTAGCCTGCAGCTCACCTGCCCCGGCGCCTGCCGCACGGCAGGTCACCAGAACTGCCATTGCCTGGTCTGCACCACCCACAGGCCCAGCGCGCCGTTGGTCACGGCATGGGCGATCACCGCCGTCCAGAGCTTGCCGCTGCGGCGGTACAGCAGCGCGTAGGCCAGCCCGGCAATGATCGCGGCCAGCCACAACGGATGGGCCAGCATGAAGACAAAAGTCGACAACCCCAGGGCCTTGACGCCGACCTGTCGCGGGTCCACCCCCTCGAACACCGGGGCCTGCAGCCAGCGCATCAAAAACGAGCGCCAGAACAGCTCCTCCATCACCGGCACCAGCAAGGCCGCGCCCAGCAAGCGCAGGGCAATCAACGGCGCCTCCAGCCGGCCCTGGGCGTCGACCGGCACAAAACCGGCGGTGGGCTGGCCGATCTGCATCCAGGGGGCGTCCAACCCGATCCACAACACAAACACCGCCAGGCCCACCGCCACGGCCACCGCCGCCTCGGCCAGGGTGGGCCGGTTTTGCCAGGCCAGCTCGCCGTACTCGGGCCGCCAGGCCAGCAGCATGCCGCCCACCACCACCAGGTTCAGACCGTAGAGCCAGCGCGCATCGAAACCCCAGCTGCCGTCAGCGAGCGCCATGCCGCGCAGCGCCAGCACGGCCATGAAGGCGACAAACGGCAGCAGTCGGACCAGGGCAGCGCGGGACAGGTTCATGACAGGGCGGGAGTTCGGTCAGGCAGTGAGGGCAGCACGGCCATGACCCACCGGTTGCAGACTGATACAACTGTACGCGCCACCGGTGCCAAACCATCCCGGCAAAGCAGGGGCCGAGCAGCGCAGGCTGTGCCGGATCGCACGCACTGCCGAGGCTGAGGCTCAACGGGCCTGCAGCAGCGCCTGCACCCGTGCGTGCAAGCCTTCGGGCGTGACCTCAGCAGGCGCCAGCGCTGAGCCGGCGCTCAAGCCGACGGCGCTGAACAGCCCGCGCCGCAGCGGCCGCACCATCGCCCGGCCACCCTCGCTGCGCGAGAAGGTCGAGCCCCACAGCTTGTGCAGCGCCACCGGCACCACCGGCACCGGGCGCCTTTGCAGGATCTTCATCACACCGGCCTTGAAGGGCTGCAGCGTTCCGTCGCGGGTGATGCCGCCCTCCGGAAAGATGCACAGCAGGTCGCCGTCGGCCAGCACCGCATCGGCGGCCTCGAATGCGGCCGCGTAGGCCGCCGGGTTCTCGGCCTGCGGCGCCACCGGAATCGCCTTGGCCAGCCGGAACAACCCCCCCAGCACCGGAACCGCAAAAATGCGGTGGTCCATCAAGAAGCAGATCGGCCGCGGGCTGGCCGCCATCAGCAGCAGCGCATCGACATAGCTGACGTGGTTGCAGACGATGACGGCCGCGCCGCTCAGCGGGATGTTGCGCTCGCCCTGCACCGTGAAGCGGTACATCAGCCGCGACAGCAAAAACGCGACAAAGCGCAGCAGGTACTCGGGCACCAGCAAAAAGATGTAGATGCCCACCACCGCGTTGAGCAGCGCGGTGGCCAGGAACACCTCGGGCACGGTAGCGCCCGCGCTGAGCAGCGCGCCTGCGCACACCGAGCTGACGATCATGAACAGCGCGTTCAGGATGTTGTTGGCCGCGATGATGCGGGCGCGGTGGCTGGGCTGGCTGCGCAGTTGGATCAGCGCATACATCGGCACCGAGTACAGCCCTGCCGACAGCGCCAGCAACGCCAGGTCGGCCATCACCCGCCAGTGCGCCGGCTGGGCCATGAACTGCGACACGGACATCACTGCAGCAGGTGGCAGGTTGCACGAGGCCAGGTACAAGTCCACCGCAAACACGCTCATGCCGATGGCGCCGGCCGGCACCAGACCGATCTCGACATGGCGACGCGACAGCATCTCGCACAGCAGCGAGCCCACGCCGATGCCGACCGAAAACACCACCAGCAGCAGCGAGGCCACGTGCTCGTCGCCGTGCAGCACCTCCTTGGCAAAGACCGGGAAGTTGGCCAGAAAGACCGCGCCAAAAAACCACATCCACGAAATGCCCAGCAGCGAGCGGAAGACCACGATGTTCTGGCGCGCCAGCTTCAGGTTGCGCCAGGTCTCGGAGAACGGGTTCCAGTTGATCTGCAGGCCCGGGTCGGTGGCCGGCGACAGCGGCACCTGCTGCGCCACCCAACGGCCCAGCAGCGCCGTGCCTACGCAGCCCACCGCCACCCAGGTGGCGCCCACGCCGGGCAGCGCGATCAACAGCCCGCCTGCCAGGTTGCCCAGCAAGATGGCGACAAAGGTGCCCATCTCGACCATGCCGTTGCCGCCGGTGATCTCGCGCTCGTTCAGGTGCTGCGGCAGGTAGGCAAACTTGACCGGCCCGAACAGCGTGGAGTGCAGCCCCATCAGCGCCACGCAACCCAGCAGCAACGCCACGTTCTGCGTCATGAAGCCCAGCGCTGCCGCCAGCATGATGGCGATCTCCAGGTTCTTGACGAGGCGGATGATGCGGGTCTTCTCCAGCTTGTCGGCCAGTTGGCCACTGGTGGCCGAGAACAGCACAAACGGCAAGATGAACAACGCGCCGATCACCAGCCCGGCCAGCGCCGGCGGCAACCAGGCCACCTGCAGCTGGTAAGTCACCAGCACGGTGAAGGCAAACTTGAACAGGTTGTCATTGCCCGCGCCCAGAAACTGGGTCCAGAAAAACGGCGCAAACCGGCGCTGGCGCAACAGGCTGAACTGGTTGGGCGGGTCGGTGGCGACAGAGGTGTCGATGACTTCGGACAAGCGGGCTCCCGGGCAGCGTCAACAGCGCGAAGCAGCAACTGTAGTGGCGCTCGGGGCTGGGCCGGTGTCCGGGCTCGACCGGTCGCCAACCTAAACTACCACCCAATCCATCGGAGCCCCGCCATGACGCCCGTGATCGCGTACTTTTTCGCCCCGCAGTCCCCCTGGGCCTACCTCGGCCACCAGCGCTTGCAAGACATCGCGGCAGCGGCCGGCGCCCAGATCGAGCTGCTGCCAGCCGACTACGGACGCATCTTTGCCCAGTCTGGCGGCCTGCCGCTGCCCAAGCGGGCGCCGCAGCGCCAGGCCTACCGGCTGGTCGAGCTGGCCCGCATCAGCCAGCACCTGGGTCTGCCGCTGATCACGCAGCCCACGCACTTTCCGGTGCCGGGCGACGATGCGGCCCGTTTGATCATCGCGGTTCAACAGCACGACGGACCGGCCGCTGCGATGGCCTTTACCGGCGCGCTGATGCGGGCGCTGTGGGTCCAGGATCGCAACATCAACGACCCCACCACGCTGGCTGCGCTGCTGACCGAGCAAGGCCTGGCGGCACAGCGGCTGGCCGATGCACACCAGCCCGCTGCCCAGCAAGCCTACGACGCCTACACCGACCGCGCCATCGCGCTGGGCGTGTTCGGTGCGCCCAGCTACCTGGTGCAGGGCGAGCTGTTCTGGGGCCAGGACCGGCTCGACTTCTTGCAGCGCCGGCTGGCGGCCGGGGCTTGAAACAGCGCGAGCCGAACGGCCAGCAAAAAGCCGGCTGAGGCCGGCTTTTTTGAGGGCGCAAGCAGCGGAGCCAGCCCGAGGGCAGGCCCCGCAGGGCTCACTTGAGGTGCGAGTTGATCAGCTTGGTCATCTCGAACATCGACACCTGGGCCTGCTTGAAGATCTCCTTGAGCTTGGCATCGGCGTTGATCATGGTGCGCTTGGCCGCGTCTTGCAGGTTGTTCTTCTTGATGTACTCCCACACCTTCTTGGTCACCTCGGTGCGCGGCACGGCCTTGTCGCCGATGATCGCGGCCAGCGCAGGGCTGGGCGTCATGGCTTTCATGAACGCAGCGTTGGGGGTGCGCTTGACAGCCGGTGCTGCCTTTTTGGCGGCGGCCTTTTTGGCCGGCGCTGCAGGCGCTGCCGCCTTGACGGCCGCTTTTTTGGCCGGTGCAGCCTTTTTGGCTGCAATCGCCTTTTTGGCGGGCGCCGATTTTTTGGCCGGGGCGGCCTTTTTCGCAGTTGCCATGTTGATGCTCTCCGTCATGAGTTGTTGATGAGTTGAGGCCAGGATCGGGGCTGCATGAACCCCCGTTTCTCATTGAACCTCAGCGAGCGTGATGGTACTGCCAGCCATGCCCGCTGAGAAGCGGTTTTCCCAGGTAAAACCGGGTTTGAGCCGCTCTGAAACCCGCATTTGTCGCCCTCAGGCCTCAGTGCGGTGGCGGGGTACCGATCCTGCGGCTCAACGGGGGGCACCACAGCGGCATGGCGGCGACGCCCTGCGGGTGCTCAGCAAGGCCCTCAAACGCCGCATGCACGCCGCCGGCGGCGGGTATGCTCGGCGCCATGAAACTCATCTTGCGCTGGTTTTTGCTCGCCGCCGCTTTGTTGCTGGTAGCCCACCTCTACCCCGGCGTGCAGGTGGCCAGCTTCGCCTCGGCCCTGGTTGCGGCGCTGGTGCTGGGCCTGCTCAATACCCTGGTGAGGCCGCTGCTGGTGCTGCTGACGCTGCCAGTGACGCTGGTCACGCTGGGCCTGTTCTTGTTTGCGATCAACGCGGCGATGTTCTGGTCAGCGGCCAAGTTGTTGAGCGGCTTGAACGTCACCAGCTTTGGCGCGGCGCTGATAGGCTCGCTGCTCTACAGCCTGTGCGGCATGGTGATCGATGTGGCGATAGAGCGTCTGTTCGGGCGCAATGATTTCAGCGCGGGTCGCTGACCCCCTCTGCTGAACTGCGCCAGACCCGGCGCGATGGCGCCCGGTGGGCCGAGCGTCCAGGCCTGCGGGTGCCCTGACCGTCCACGTCCGGGCGCAACACCCGGCGGCTAGTCCTGCCCCTCGCCGCCGCGCTGGCCGCTTTGCTTGCGTTGCTCGGCCACCAGGCTGCGGCGCTGGGCGAGCAGATCACGCAGCCGGGCGTCGATCACCGAGGCTTCAATGAAGTCGGTGCCCGGGCCGCCCCGGCGGGCCACTTGCTGGCCGGCGCGCAAGCGGTCGATGGCGCCGGGAAGGTTGCCCAGCGCCGCCTGCGACTCGGCGTCGGCCCGCAGCGCGCGCAGCTTCTGGCCTTGGCGCTCGCTGATCTGGGCCAGCAACTGCCAGGCCGAGGCGTCGTCGCGGTGCTCGGCCACCCAGATCTGCAAGGCTTCGGCGCCCTCACGCAGCGCGATTTCGCTGGCATCCGCCAGGCCCAGTTCAGCCCGCAGCAGCAGGCCGGCGCGTGACGGGTCGGGGGCGCCGCTGTTGCTGCCCTCGGCAAGCACTTGCCGGGCCCGCGCGGTGTCGCCCCGCGCCAGCGCCAACTGGGCCTGCAGTTCGGCCACCGCCCGCCGCGCTTGCGGGCCCGACAGGTCGATGCCCGCCGGCCCGGCGCTGGCCGCGTTTGAGGCGGCGGCCGGCGCCAACAGCGCTTGGGCGGCGGCCGCAGCGCGCTCGGCGCGGCCAAAGTCACGCAGCCGACCCGAGGCCAGCGCGCCGGTGTAGAGCCCGACCACCCGGTCGTTGGGCGAGAGCGTGCGCATCGCGCCGCGCTCGTCCAGGTCTTGCAGCCGGCGCCAGGCTTGTGCCGACGGGTCCATCAGCACCCGGGCACGGGCCTGCATCATCAAATGCATCAGCGGCGCGGGCGGTGGGCTGCTGGCGCCGCCGGCCGCCTGCACGATCTGGCGCGCCTCGCCGATGCGGTCGATCGTCAGCGGGTGGCTGCGCAGGTACGGGAACCCGCCACTGTCGTTGAGCCGGCTGGACGCGTCGAGCTTGTCGAACATGCCGGCCATGCCGGCCGGCGCAAAACCGGCGTCGCCCATCAAGGCCAGGCCCGAGCGGTCGGCCTCGCGCTCCATGTCGCGCGAAAAGTTGAGCTGAGCTTGCGCCATCGCCGCCTGGCCGCCGACGACGGCCGCCTGGGCCGCGTCCGGGCTGGACGCCCGGCTGGCCACCAACAGCCCCAGCAACATCGCCGCCAGCCCCAACGAACTGCTGCGTGAGTTGGCCGTGACGCTGCGGGCGATGTGGCGCCGGGTGATGTGCGACAACTCATGCGCCAGCACCGAGGCCAGCTCGTCCGGCGTGGCGGTGAGCGCCATCAGGCCCAGGTGCACGCCCACATAGCCGCCGGGCAGCGCAAAGGCGTTGACCGACCGGTCACGCACCAGAAAAGCCTCGTACGGGAACAGCGTGACGGTGTCGGCGCCGATGTCGCCACGGGCGCGAGCGGCCTGCACCAGCGGCTGCCAGAGCGACTGCAGGTAGTCGAGCAGTTGCGGGTCGTCGATGTAATCGGGGTCGCGCCGGATCTCGCGCATGATCTGCTCGCCGATGCGCTTTTCCTGGCTGAGGTTGAAATCATCCGACGCCGACTCGCCCAGCGCCGGCAGCCGCACCTCACTCGGCGCCGTGGCCTGGGCCCACACCGGCGGCGCAGCACCGGCCCACAGCACGGCCGTCAGGCCCAGGCACAGCAGGCGCACGTGCAGGGGCCGATGCTGGGGCCGATGCAGGGGCCGAGTTGTTGGCAAAGGGGTCAAACCTGGGCTGGGCAGTGGGTTCACAGGAGGGTTACAGCGGCATCACGGCGGGGTTGGGGCGAGGTTGGGGCGGCAAAATCGATCTTCTATCATGCTGTCGAATCGTTGCCCAGTTGTTTCGCCTGCCGCACCCGCACCACCACCTTGCCGACCATGACCTCGCCCCTCACCCACTTCGACCCGCACGGTCAGGCCCACATGGTCGACGTGGCCGCCAAGGCCGAGAGCCACCGGGTTGCGCGTGCGGTGGGCAGCATCCACATGCTGCCTGCCACCTTTGCGCTGATCAGCGAGGGCCACGCCAAGAAGGGCGATGTGATCGGCATTGCCCGCATCGCCGCGATCCAGGCCGCCAAGCGCTGCGCCGAGCTGATCCCGCTGTGCCACCCGCTGCCGCTGACCCGGGTGGCGGTGAGCTTCAAGCTCGATGCTGCTGCCAGTGCGGTGCATCTCACGGTACAGGCCGAGACCGTGGGCCGTACCGGCGTCGAGATGGAGGCGCTGTGCGCGGTGCAGATCGGCCTGCTGACGGTCTACGACATGTGCAAGGCGGTGGACCGCGGCATGGTGATGGGCGACATCCGCCTGGTCGAGAAGCTGGGCGGCAAATCGGGTCATTGGCTGGCGGACGACGCCGCCGACTGAGCCCGGCCCGCCGGCGCCAACCGCGCCGGGATACCGGGCGCGGGCACCAAGAACTCACGCCAACCATGCACCGCCAGCGGCGTCTGGCACTGAAACGCGCTGCTGTTGCCCGCGTCACAAGGCGCAAAAAACGCCGCGGCCTCCAGGTTGCGGAACTCTCGCAGCCGCTGCGCCAGCCAGCGCGCCTTGTCGGTCTCGCCCCGGTCGGCCAGGTGCTGGGCCCAGGCCATCATCAGCCGGGTGTCGAGCAGGGCATGCGGCGCCCGCTCAAAACCCAGCTCGGCACTGGCCGGCGATGTGGTGTTGGTGGCGGCGGCGTAGTCGGCGTGGTGGGCAAACAGCAGGCTGCGCTGGCCTTGCTCGATGCGCTCGGCGAGCGACCCGCTGCCGGCCACCGGGGCGTAGATCACTACCGCATGCTGGTAGTCGAGCAACGCCCAGGCGCCGGCTGCCGTCATCAGCACGCCGGCCAGCAGGCCCCAGGGCCGGCGATGTGGGCCGGCCGGGTGCGGGTCCGGCGGGTGGGCCGATCCGGTCGGGCTCGGCACGCCAGCCCCGGCCGGCGAGACCCGGGCGCTGGGCAAGCCCAGCACAAAGCCCCAGACCAGCGCGGTCGGCAGCAAGAAGTAGGCGTACCACAGCGGGTACTCCACGGCGCTGTGCAGCAGCGCGATCAGCACCAGCAGGCCACCGCTGCGGGCGATCAGGCCGTCGCTGCCGGTGGCGCGGCGGGCCTGCTGCAGGGCTTGCCAGGCGGCCAGCAGCAGCAGGCCGAGCACGCCCAGCGCGGCCGGCAAGCCCAGCTCCACCGCCAACTGCAGCGCCAGGTTGTGGGTGTGGTCAAAAAACGCGGTGGGGCGGTGCGCAAACGCGCTCAGTGTCCAGGCAAAGTTAAATTCACCAAACCCGACGCCGGCCCAGGGTTGCGCCGCAATCAAGCTCAACGCATTGCGCCAGATGTTGAGCCGCGAGTTGGGGCTGTCGCCCGACTGGGCCAGGTCACCCAGCCCACCCTCGGCCGCCATGCGTGCACCGGCGCCCAGCGCGTGTTGGCTGAAATCGCCGTACCAACCCATCGCCAGGTAGGCAGCTGCGTACAGCACCGGCGTGGCAGCCAACAGCCACCGTGCGGTGGGTGACAGGCGGCGGTCCACCAGCGCCCACAGCAGCAGCAGGCCCAGGCCGACCGCGCCGGTGCGAGAGGCCGTCAGCTCCACCGCCAACACCAGCGGCAGCGCCGCTAACCACAAGGCGGCACGTGACAGCCAGCGCAGCTCATGCAGTGCGACTGCCGCCACCAGTGCCCACAGCAACAGGCTGCCCAGGTGGTTGGGCTGGCGCAAGTTGCCCACTGCCCGGCCAGGCAGGCCCGACACCGCGATCCACTGGCCATCGGCCCAGCTGGGCATGAACACCTGCACCCAGGCCGCCTCCGCGCCCAGCAAACCGGCGATCAGCAGGCCAGCGGCCAGTGCGGCAAAGGTCTGGGCGGCAACAACCTGGGCAGCATCGGGCCTGTACGCCGCTGCCACGAGCGGCGGGCCTGTCGGTATGAAGGGCCGTGCCGCATTTGCGCCGGTCAGCACCATCAAAGCCGCAGCGGCCAGCAAACCCAGCGCCTGCAGCGCCAGCGACAGCGGCAAGCCGCCCCAGCCGCAAGACCCCGCAGCACCGGCCGCCACCAGCGCCAGCGCCGCCAGCAGCGGCCCGGT
>JANYKR010000203.1 GCA_025358155.1 Betaproteobacteria bacterium | reverse complement strand
AGCCAACGCCGAGGCGTTGATCATCTGCACCGAACTGGCCAGCGCCACCCCCAGCGCCACCGCCAGCAGCGCCACCCCGTGCCGCCACGGGTGGTGGCGCCACTCGGCTACGGACAAGGACAACAGGGCGCGCCACATCAGCCGATGTTACGGGGCGCTGGTTGGACCTTGCGCCAGTTGTTGGTTCTGCGGATCACTCACCCGCGGGGTCGATGCCAACCGGTTCATTGACGGCCCCTCAACACACACGGCTGGCAAAAGGCTGTGGTGGCCCTGGCCAACAACAACGCGCGCATCTTCTGGTGCGTGATGACACGATCAGATCGGTTTTGATCCAAACTTTGTGCCCAAGCGCTCACAGTCAATTCAAGAGGTCGCAGCGGCAACCGCATGAAACACAGTCAACAGTGTTGATGTGCGTGCGAACAAGGATGTGCTGACAGACGGCAGGATCGTCGTCATATGGTCCCCTGAAGACCAGTTCCATTCGCAGGCAACGTTGCCTGCATCAAGCAATCGGGGGAGGCAGTGAACTTTCTCAATCCTTGACCATGGTCGTGGACCGAAGAAGCCGCTCGTCGGCACCGTATTCCATGATCCTCATTTGCACAGCGCGATCAGCAGGCACGAGTTCACCTTTCTCGTCCAACCGCAGGATTCGAACGAGTGTGATTGGAAGGTACTGGGTGGCCAACTTTGCGTCAGTCGTCCTGACCCCGTCCTTATCAAGCAAGACGAATTGCTGCTGAATGGGTAAGCTCGACGCCGGCACTACGCGAACGCTCTTGTCGTACACATCGATCATCCGTACTTCGCCTGGATGGGCGGGCTGTTCGGTCATAGTCATCGTTCCTCTTTCCATCGAACATCCATTCAACCCGATTGCCATCGCCATCCCAAACACCGAGGCGAAAAGGCATTTGTGCAGCGGCAAACTGCGTCTGGGCCCACTCATTTGCTCATCAACCTATCCAACTCCGCGTACCGATTTGGAAACATCTTCTTTGCGACCGCTTCACAAACCGTGCCTTTGCTCAACGAGTACATCACCAACGACTCCGACATGTCCTCGTCGATGGAGCTGTCCGCGTATCTGGAAGGTGACAAAGGGTCGCATTTAATAGCGTCCGTCCAGGTCTTCTTGGTTGCCGCCACCTTCCATATCTCGCTCTGGTAGGTGTGCCCGCCCTCGTGAATGAGGTTGGAGTCGATGCGCGCCTGATCGAGCGCAGTCGTGGTCGGAAACATGGTGACGCCGCCATTTCCACCGACCGCCGCCGACCTGAAACCCGGTGTGGCATAGGTCGTCGCCCAGTAGGCATCACTTGGGTTTCGGTTGGGGCTGACTTCGACCGTCTTGATCGTCGCCAACTGAGCGCCAGGAACCGCCCCCAGGCCCCTGGCAACTGCGTCGACACTCGGCAGGACAGTCCCTGGTTCCGTGGGTGCAGCGACCGGCATCACGATTTTTATGAACTTCCCGTCAATAGTTGCGACGTACTCTGTGGCGTCCTGAGGGGCCTTGTCACCCGGAAAAGTGTGCGTGACGGCCTTCCCTGGCTTTTTGACTTCCGCCTTCTTGCGGTTTCGGGAAAACTGATCTTCAGTGCCAGAAACCAAATGGCCTTTTTTGAGGTAGGCGCACGCTGCCGGGATATCTGCTTCTTTGGGGGGCGAAGCAGCCGGGCACGCCGTGACTGCGCTGCCCACCGCCGTGCCACCGAACAGCGCGTCGACTGCATCCCAGGCCGCTTTCAATGCCTCCAACATCAATGCACCTCGCCCGGCGGCACGGTTGGCCGCCATGTGAGCGCGACCCTGTCGAAGATGGTCTGCAGTCTGGCCCTTGGCTGCATCGATGCGTCGTTCAACGTCGCCACGGCCCAGCGCTGCAAGGCACGTAGTTCAGGATACATCCCCAGGACTAGCGACAGAAGAATCAAGCGTGCCACATCCTTTTCACTCGTCATTTCGTACGAGGGAGCGAGTTTGATGCCTTGTCGAACCGCATTTTGCAAAGCCGAGGGGTCGATCGGAGCAACCAGGTCAGGGAGATAGTCGTTCAGCATTTTCATGACGCGGTCCTCGAATCGTTTCGTGGCTGCGTCCCCCAAGCTTGCCAGCTGGTGCTTAGAAATGACGAGCATCTTGTTTCCTGGTGACGGTGCCAATGACATTCTGACGCGGTCGGCCCGAGAGTGTCCGAATTTCTGTGTGTGATGCGCTGTGAGACTTTTCCACGGCGGCGAACGGCGCTTGCGACGTACCGGCCGACGCGGTGGGAAAGTCGGTCTTCATCCTACGCGACTCCCTTGGTGAATCTATCTCCTAGAGGATCGCGTATTGGTCCTGAGTCCGTGACCCCACCCCGGTAAGCAGTACACCCCCAGGGTGAGCGCCGATGGCCTATCGGCGAGGGTTCCGGTTTGTGGACAATTTGGTGATGTGCAGAATCGAAGTCAAGCAACTGGACTACGACCTGACGCCCGTGGGCGGGTTGGCCTTGGGGGGCCACTACCTGAAGGCGCTGACGCCGCAGTGGGCCAAGCTCGATGGCGTGCTGCCGGTTCGAGGCGGGGTGAGCAACAGCGACGTGCTTCGCAGCTATCCGACGGCGTGTGCCAGGCGTCGGGCTGCGCTGGCCAGGTATCATCGATTGTCCGTTTTTATGTCCCGGAGACCGTGATGACCCCCATTTCTTTGAACTCTCTGGTGGCAAGTACGCTGGCGCTGGCCTGCCTGTTGGCAGCCCGGCCGGCGCAGGCCGATCTGGTGCTGCGCGGGGCGGACTATTACCAGACGGTGCAGCCAACCACGCTGTCGATCACCGGCCTGCTGAACCCTTTGGGCGGCCTGGCCGTCGGGCCTGGCCTGGCCGATACCATCGTGCGGCGCTTGGGCGATTGCAGCTTGTCGCTGACCACCGCCGGGTCCAGTTGCTCGGTGGCGATTGAATTGGTGGCGATGTCGCTAGTCAGCATTGCCAACCCGATGCTGCGGGTGCGCGAGTCCCCAACGCTGTCCAGCACCGGCACGATGACGCTGTTCAGTGACGGCAGTGGCACCGGCGGCACCTTCGATTCGTTCTTCGATGTCTTCGCAGAACTGAGCCTGGACCAAGGCCAGACCTGGGTGCCTTCGGTGCTGCCGGTGCAGATGCTGTCTTTCAACAAGGACTGGTCGACCCAGCCACCGCAGGTGATGTTTGTGGATGGCGGCGTCAACGACCCCAATGCCAACCGCCACACCGACAAGGGCACTGCGGCCTGCCCGATATTCGGCCACGGGCAATGTGTTGATTTCTATCGGAACGCCACGGGTGGCATCCGCGGCAGCGGCGGCACGCTGGACGACGACTCGCTCGATGGCAGCCTGCACAGCTTCCAGGGCGCACAGTTGCCCGAGCCAGGCAGCCTGACCCTGGTGCTGGGTGCGCTGGCGACGCTGGCGGTCTTGGCCAGTAGGTCGACCCGGCAACGCAGGTGCGCTGACCAAGGCCGGCCCGGGCCAGCCTGAGAGCGTGAGAGTTTTTCGATCATGCCCGCTCATCACCCCAAAACACCCCCGCTCGTCGTTGCCAATGCTCACCATAGCCCGAAGGCATCGGGGTCACGAAGGCACGAAGGCACGAAGGCACGAAGGGCACGAGGGGCACGAGGGGCACGAGGGGCACGAGGGGCACGCGAGGGGTCAGGTCTCCCGTCCCCCTTCCTGCGGCTCAGTCGTAGAACTGCGGCGAGTGCCGCGTCCTGCGCGCAACGCGCGGGGTCACGCGGGGTCACGCGGGGTCAGGTCTCCCGTTTGGGTCACGCGGGGTCAGGTCTCCCGTTTTGCCAATTTCACCCCCGCCGCGATGAGGCGACTGACCTGCGACACCGACAGCTCGGCATGTGCAGCCAACTGCGGCATCGTAAAA